>NZ_JBEXEA010000031.1:0-99386 GCF_040606035.1 Streptomyces sp. NPDC005483 | reverse complement strand
TACTCCGATCGGAAGAGCGCGAGCCCGCCGCCGGCCAGTGCGGCGAGTGCCGGGGCGACGACGGCCGTGTAGTAGGCGTGGTTGCCGTTGGAGACACCGAACACCAGGGCGTGCATGGCCAGCCAGCCACCCCACAGCGCAAAACCCGCGCGCGGCAGGTCGGTTCGCGGTTGCCCGGCGCGCCAGACGAAGCCCAGGACGGCGGCGAGCACAGCGAGCGGCAGGAACCAGGCGACCTGCGGGCCGACCGTGTGGTTGAACAGCATGTCCCAGCCGGTGTTGCCGGTGGTGCGGCTGGCCGCGGTGCCCGCGACGGCGCCGAACGCGGTGGCATCGCTGCTGAAGCGGCTCAGGCCGTTGTAGCCGAAGACCAGGGCGAACGGATTGTTGTCGGACGTTCCGTCGAGGTACGGCCGGTGGGCGGCCGGTGTCACCCAGGCGATCAGTATCCACGCGCAGGAGACCGCCAGCGCGACCGCACCACCCACCAGGAGCCGCACAGCCCGCTTCAACGCCGTGCCGGGCGCGGCGAGTTGGTACACGGCGGCAAAGACCGGCAGCACCAGCCACGCCTGCAGCATCTTCGTCTGGAAGGCGAGCCCGACCCAGATCCCGCAGGTGACCAGCGGCAGCAGCCGCTCGGTGCGCACCGCCTTCTGCAGCGCTCCGGCGGCCGCCACCAGGAGCAGGGTGAGCGCGGTGTCCGGGATGGTGGCACGGTTGAGGGCCACGGTGACCGGGGTGAGGGTGAGCGTCAGCGCGGCGATCAGCGCGGCGAACGGACCGGCCCAGGCCCGCACGATCCGGTGCAACAGCCATACGGTGAGCACCCCTTCGACCACATGCGGAAGCGCGGCCGCCCAGGTGTGCGGGCCGAAGAGCCAAACGGAGACGGCGTCGGGCCAGAAGGCGCCGGGCAGCTTGTCGATGCTGATCGAGCCACTGGCGTCGACACCGCCGAAGAAGAACGCCCGCCAGCCCCCGGCCATCGACCTTATCGCCGCACCGTAGTAGGGGTGGAGCGCGGCGTGCCCGATGCCCCAGGAGTACATCACGGTGGCGAGGGCCAGCACCGCGGCGAGCGCCGGGCGCTCCCAGCGCGGGGCGTCTTCCGGCCGGCCGGAGCGTCGGCTCGCCGCCCGGCGGCCTCGGTGCGCGCCGGTGGGCTGGACGGCGGGGATGGCGGTCATGGCGGTGGTCCTCGGATCAGCAGGTCAGGTGAGGCGGCGGTGCACAGGCGGCGGAATCACGGGCAGCCGGCTCACAGGCGGCGGGCCGCCCGGAAGCCGCGGGCGTAGAAGTCGGTGCCGTCCAGCAGCGCGTGGCCCGACAGATCGCCCATGGTCGGGCCGTTGGCGGCGGAGCGGCTGGAGTAGAAGCGGTGCCGGCCCTCCTCGTCGAGGCCCATGTACATGCCGACGTGGTCGATGAAGTCCGGCCGGTCCTTGATGATGGCGAAGAAGACCAGATCGCCGGGTTGCAGGGCGTCCAGGTCGGTGGCCTGCCGCGTGCCGGTGTGGGGGATCACCAGGTGGCCTGGACCGTCTGCGGCGATGGCGAAGGCACGGCGCGGCAGACCGGTGCCCTTGGTGTTGGTGTTGTGCAGGGGGATGCCCATGCGGTAACCCCACACCAGACGCTGGAAGCCGGAGCAGTCCACACAGCCGTAGCGGTCGTTCTCCGGCTGCACGCGCGTGCCGTCCGTGAAGGTCCAGCTGATGCCCAGATAGTCGTAGAAGTCGGACTTCTCGTCGTAGTAGGCGAAGTCCAGCGGGTTCTTGACCCCCTCGTTGCGCGGGCCGAAATGGGCGGTGCCCGCGACGCGCACGCCGGTGGCGTTGTGCTTGTCGGGCGCCCCGGCGCTGCTGTACTCGAACGCCACCGCGAAGACGTCCGGGCTGGTGTCGCCGAGCGCCTTGCGGAACCAGGCCTTGAACGAGGCGGACTTCTCCATGCCGCGCTGCCACTCGTGCGGCAGCAGCCGCACCCAGGCGTCCGTGGTCACCTTGGCCTCGGTGGTGCGCGGCTCGCTGAAGCTGCGGGTGGGCCCGGTGAGTACGGCCGTACGGGCGCCGTCGGTGAAGGTGGCCAGCGTGCCGCCGTCGGCGGCACGGACCACGGTGCGGTCGGGGTCGGACAGGCGCTCGAAGGTGTGGGCCCCGGTGGGCCGGGTGCTCGCGCCGTCGGCGGCCGTACTGGCGCTGTCGTCGCTGCCGTTTCCGAGGTGGTCCCAGGCGTACCCGCCCGCCACCCCGGCGGCCGCGACGCCCGCGATGGTCCCGAGCACGGCGCGGCGAGTCGGGCTGCTGCGTCTGCTGACGGGGTTGGAGTGCATGGCCGATCCTCCTGGAGGTGTGAGGTGAGAGGGGGTTGGGCAGGTCAGCCGGTGGGCAGTGCGCCCATCAACAGGCCGGAGACCAGCACCACGTACGTGGCCAGCGTCACCGCCGTGGTCGAGATGACCGTGGCCGATATGGGCTGCCGGACCATCTGGTAAGAGACCAGGCCGGGGACGATGAAGCCAAGGGTCTGTGACGTGTACAGCAACGGGAACTCGTGGTTGAGGGCGAGCATCACGGTGGTCTGGATCACCACCGCGCACAGCACCACGGCGGCGAACAGCCGCTTGCCGTAGAGAATCACCGTGCGCTGCAGCAGCTTCGTCATGAAATACGTGGCCGCCGCCACACCGACCATCAGCCCGGCCATCCGCACGTCGGTGACGAGTGTGAGGGCGATCCAGCCCGGGGTGATCATTCCCCCGGGGGAGAGGTTGGTGGTCAGATAGCAGATGAGCGAGAAGACCAGCCCGAGGGCGATCCCGAGTGCGGCGGTCTGTGCGTTGAGGTGGGCGGGGATCACGGGTTCCTCGTGGCCTGGGGCGAATCGTAGGAGTGGAGCGGGTCGTAGGAGTCGTGGGGGTGGTAGGGGTCATCCGCGGCGCTCTGGTCGTCGGACCTGCCGTGGCGGGTGGCGTACCGGCGGGCGAGGTCACGTTGTTCGGGGATGCGGAAGGCGTACGTCGGTGTCTCCAGCGGTGCCACCCAGTTGTACGGCTCAGGCTCGGGCGGCCGGGCCACCGAGACCCGCGGCCGGGGCAGCGCGATCTGCATGGTCTCCTGGTCCAGGCCGTCGCCGTCGGGAATGGCGTCGAACGGGTCCTCGGACTCGTCCAGCAGCAGCTCGGCGAGGCATTCCAGGAACCGCTCGCCCTGACCGTGGATGTTGCCGATCGCCACCAGCGAGGAGGACGGGCCGAGTTCCGCGAGCATCGCCGCGGTCAGCTCCTCGGGGTCCCGGCGGTCGCCGCCGAGATCCACGACTCGCC
The DNA here is from genome assembly GCF_040606035.1 of Streptomyces sp. NPDC005483. NCBI lineage: Bacteria > Bacillati > Actinomycetota > Actinomycetes > Kitasatosporales > Streptomycetaceae > Streptomyces > Streptomyces sp. NPDC005483. The sequence continues at coordinate 96,058 of NZ_JBEXEA010000031.1, read as the reverse complement.
CGGTGAAGCCGTCCGGAATCGCGTCGCGGGCGCTCTTGGTCGGGTGGCCGATCAGGAACACCGTCTCGGCGCCGAGATCGGGGACGATCGTACCCATCTGACCGTTGCGCTCCACCCGGTCCGGGCGGCAGTTGATGACCACGCCGATCGGCCGTCTGATCGCGCCCAGATCCTCCAGCTGCTTCACGTTCATCAGCGTGGACTCGGGATCGTTGGCCGCGAAGACGTTGGCGAACCGCAGCCGCTTGCCCTCGGGGGTGATGTAGCGCTCCACCGACAGCACGCCCGGGTCGGGCGGTGCGTCCCACATGCCCTGCATCGCGGTCTGCCGCTCCACGCCGAGCAGTTCGGCGACGGCGAGTGCGATCGCCACGTTCTCCTTGAAGGTGAACCAGCTGAAACCGCGCAGTTCGGCGTCGGTCACCGACTCCGGATCGACCGCGATCAGACGGCAGTTCCGCTTGTCGGCCTCCTCCTGGAGGATGTGCAGCCGGTCCTTCTCCGCCGTCACGCACACCCCGCCCACCGGCATCGAGCGGGAGAGCGAGCGGGCGACATCGTCCAGCGTGGGCCCCATCTCCTCCAGATGGTCCTCGCGGACATTGCACAGCACGCCGATCGTGGAACGGATCAGCTTCTCCTGATTGATCTCCTGCAGCGCCGGCATCACCGCCATGCACTCGATCACCAAGGCGTCCGGCCGGTAGGTCGCCGCCCGCCGTACGATGCCGATCTGCTCGACGACGTTGGCGATGCCGAACTTGCGGTACACCGGTTCCTCGGTGGCGTCCGGATGGATGAACCGGGCCGCGGTGCCGGTCGTCTTGGCCACCGTGACCAGGCCGCCGCCGCGCAGCGCGCCCGCGCACAGCCGGGTGATGGAACTCTTGCCGCGGATGCCATTGACCAGCACCCGCGTCGGTATCTGCTCCAGCGACGCGAAGTGCCGCCGCTGCTCCAGGATTCCGGCGATCCACAGCCCGGCGCAGCACAGCACGACGATGACATAGAGGAAGAGCAAACCGATTCCGTCCTTCTACCGCTGGAGGGTGTTCTCGCGCAGGGGCCGGGCAGGCCCGGGGGCGTGGCGGGACCTGGCCGCCCGGTCGCGTTCCGCCAGTGCCTGGCGGATCAGCTCCAGGCTGCGGGTGACCGAGCCGATCTCGTCGTGGTTGACCGGATGCAGCACGGTACGGCGGTCTCCGCCGGCGAGCCGCTCGACGAGTACGGCAACCGCGCGCAGCGGCCGGATCACCACGACATGAAGCCAGCCCAGACAGGCCGCGCTCACGGCGAGGCCCAGGATGCCGGCGAGCATGGTGCGCTGTTCGGCCTGCACCGCGGGGATCTGGAGCGCTGCCGCGGGCTCCGCGGTCACCACGTGCCAGCCGAGGCGGGCCGTGGGGCCGCTCTGCGCCAGGGGCGCGGCGGCATCGACCGAGGGGCCGGAGGAGGTGAGGTGCACGGCCGAGGTCGCCGTGCCCGCGGTCCCCGGGGCGCTCTGGGTGGCGCGGGCGAGACGGGTCAGGCCGGCGTCGGGCAGCGACTGGAAGGCGCGGTAGCCCACGCTTGCCGCCAGCACCTTCTCCTCGCCGTCCGTCACCCAGACGCTGCCCAGTTTCGGCCTGGGCAGGATGGAGTTGAGCGCCTTCACGTCGATCTCGCCGAACAGGACCACCCCGGCCGCCTCGGCCTTGCCCTTGACGGGCCGGACCTGGGCGTAGGCGGCGATCGCCGGAATCCGGCCCGAGGTGTTGACGGTGGTGATCCCGCCGCCGACGGGCACATGGACGCGGGTGCGCCACGGGGTGCCGCCCACCCTCAGGGTGATGCCGCCCGAGCGGTCCAGGAGATACAGCGAGCGGTACTGCCTGTGGTCGGCGAGGGAGTGTCGCAGAGCCTCGGTCTGGGCGGCCCGGCTCCGGCCCGGCAGGCTCGCGGCCACGGTGCTCAGGTCGGTGTACGACTGGTCGAGGGACTGCCGGATCCGGTTCGCCACGATCTCGGTGCGCGCCTGTTGGTCGGCGAGGACCGCGGCCGGAACCGCGGTCTCGGCGTCCGCCCGGTTCAGCAGGAAGATCATCGGCAGCCCCCAGCAACCCACCACGACCACGCAGACCGCAGCCAGCACCCGGTAGCCCGGCCCGCGACGGGCCGGGAACTCCTGCGGGCCGCTCTCGCCGACCAGTTGCCGGCGCAGTGAGTCCAGTGCCCGCCCGATCCGGGCCAGTTCTCCGAAGCCGTGCACCGGAACCGGCCGGGACAGATCCGCCGACGCGGTCGACCCGTCCCCGGTCGCGCCCCGGGCCACGCGGCCGGCGGACAGATACAGCCGCAGCAGTGGCCGCTGCACGGACAGGTACAGCGTCAGCCCGAGCAGCAGCGCGACTCCGGCCAGCGCTCCGGCGGCCCCGAGCGCGAAGCGCGAGTAGTCGGCGGTGGAGGCCGTGGCGGGCACCGCTCGGGCAGTGAGCACCACCAGACCCAGGTCGTCGGTGTCGCCCGGACCGGTCGACGAGGCAACCTGGGCCCAGCCGGCCACGGTGTGCCGGCTGCCGGTGGTGGCTCCCCGCAGGCTTCCGGAGGCGTCGGTGCCGGCCCCGGATTCCCGCACCGCGCGGGCGGCCGCAGCGGACAGGCCGCTGTCGGCGGCTGCCTGCGACACCTTGCCATGGGCCGCGGTGGCGAGTGGCGTGCCGCTCGCGTCCACCACTTCGACGGTGCGTCCGTCGCCGTACGCGGCGAGGGGCGGGAGCGCTTCGGAGACCACCAGCAACCACTGCCGCTCGGGCCGGTCCGGGGCCTGGTACTGGTCCTGGTCGGGCTCCTCCTGCTGTGCGGGCAGCGTGATCCTGGCGAAGTACAGCAGTCGCCGGGTACCGCCCGACGTCACCAGACGGGGCGGGACTGTCCGGGACCCGGACGCCGTCCTGACGACGTCCACCGCGGCCAGTGGCACCGTCTGGCCGCCGGCCGCCAGTAGTTTGCCGGTGCGCCGGTCGAGCAGCGCACCGCCGAGGACCGACTTTCCGGCAGAGGTCAGCGCCTTGAGCGTGGTGGAGGGGGTCGATGCGCTCGTCGCCGGGTACCCGCTCGCGGTACGGCGAACCGTGCTCGCCTCGGTGTCGATCGCGGTGCGCAGCGACTGCGCGGTGTCCGCGGCGATCTGCTGCTCCTCGTCCGACACGGCCTGCGGGAGGCCCCCCGTGCGGAGACCGCCGAGGCCGATCACGGTCAGGACGGCGACCACCAGCAGGAGTACGACAAGTGAGGCTGTCGGCGGGCGAACCCCGCCAAGCATCGGCATATCGGCGCGGCGGCGAATGCGGTGTCGGCGCGGCGCCCGGGGTGCGGAGGGCAGGGGGAGGTCCTTCCTCAACTGGCGTCGAGCGCCCAAATGTTCGATAGAGCGAACATCCTAGCCGCCGCCTGTCACGTAACCATCACACTCTCACCTCATGTGACGTACATGTTAATTCGAATTCACGGGAACACCGGGCGGCGGCGACGCCTACCACCCCGGCATGCGGAAGGGCCGGCCCCGCAAGCAGACCCGGCCCTTCGAACGCGCGGTGAGCTGTCCGGTCAACTCTCCCGTCAGCGGACGAAAGAGATCTCCGGGTACTTGGAGGAAGGACCGTCGAGCAGGGTGCTGTGCTTGCGACGCAGCGTCTGGTCGAAGAAGGCGGCGAGATAGACGCGCTGGACCTGGACGGCCCGGGCCGGGTCGATCGTGCCGTACTGCTGCTCGATCTGAGACTTGGACAGCCCGAGCAGGCCCGCCTCCTGCGGCACCATCCACTCCTGGTCGCAGAACGACAGGTGCGCCGCGCCCTTGAGCTTGATGTCGACCCGGTACCCCTTCAGGTGCGACCACATCGTGCGCCACGATGCGTCGTTGTTGCGGTTGTGGGTGCCGGAGCTGAAGAGCATGAACGGGCGGTCCAGGTCCTTGCTCGGCGCCGTTCCGAAGAACTGGCCGTCCAGGTTGGCACCGGCGCCGATCCGCTTGTCGAGCTGCATGGCGGTCGGGACCGCCCCACCGCCCAGCGACCAGCCGAACATCCCGATACGGGACATGTCGACCGACTGCTTCAGCCCGGCGGGCAGCGTCGCGTGGCCCGCGTCCGGGTTGCCGCCAGTGCTGATCTTGCCGAGCTGGTTGATGACGAACTTGATGTCGGCCGCGCGTATCTTGAGCGTGTCGGAGGAGTGTGTGCCCGGCGGCATCCTGTTGAGCTCGAGCCGGTTGCCCGGGAACTGCACCTCGTTGGCGTCGTGGGTGTGGTCGACGGTGACGACGAGGTAGCCGCGGCTGGCGAGATCCTGGGCGAGCGCGGTGCCCTGTGCGCGGTCCGAGTGCAGCCCGGTCGAGTACAGCAGGACGGGCAGCTTGCCGAGCGAGGTCTTCACCGGGGCGAGGACATGGCCCGCGGTCTTGGGCAGGGTCACCTGCTGCGGCGACATCCCGTGCGTGGTGAGGTAGTGGGCCCCGGAGATCGACGGCATCCACGGCGCCTGATAGTGCCCGGACGTGGCGGTGGCCGGATACCACAGCGACACCATCACCTCGCGCTTGCCGCCCACGTACGGATCCGTACGGGACGAGTCGACGAGATGCAGGCCGACCATGCCCACGCTGTTCGGCCCGGTCGGGGCGGGCATCTTGAGCTGCAGAGCGGACGCGGCCGTGCGGCTGGAGGCGGCCGCCTCGGGGCGTACGGACTGCTTGGTCAGCGGCGCCTCGTCGTTCTCGGGCGCCCAGTTCGTGTCCGGGTCGGGCTCGTCGGGCGAGAACCCGGTGGCCGTAGGCGTGGCCGACGTCTTCCCGGCGGCCATCGCCGGCGTCATCCCCACACCCAGCGCGACGGCCAGCACACTCGCCGAACCGACCGCTCTTGCGACGGCTCTACGACGGGGCCGCGGACGGCGGTGTTTCATGAAACCCCCTTGTTGGTCGGCGATCGCAGAACGCGCGATCGACTGCCGCACACCGTATCGCTGCGGCGACGGGCGGACTCACGCACCCGGGATACGGACAGGGTGACCTCACATACGGCACGCGGGCGCCTGGGCGTACCTCAAGCTGATCTGCCGCAACAGCCCTGGTCCCCGCAAGCCCATCCCCGCCCGAGGTCCTCAACGACCACTCGTGCCTGAACCCACCGGGCAGCCTCGCCGACGTGAACGACGCCCCGAGCCGCGGCACGCGTGTACGACGGTTTCACACTGCTGGACCTGCGGCTGGCGATCTCCGCGTGGCTCTGACGAGTGCGCTTCGCACATACGCGGTCACGAGCTTCGACGGTGTTAGGTGACGTCGGCGGTCTTAACGCTCGCGCTCGTGCATACCGGACGCCTTGGCTTGTCCTTCGGCCTTCGTCAGTCCGGGTGCCTCTTCGTTTTGGCTTCGTGAGCCGAGAGTTCTTTCGGTGTGCCCAGGAAGTCAGGACCGCAGCCCACTGGAAGACGCTGGGCCACCATGGCGGACGGCCTCCTGTGCTGTAGCTGCCGCGCCAACTGTCTGGCTTTGGAGGGGACCGGAGACCCAGTAGGTACCCCCAGCGGCGGGCTGCATGCCAGGGGAACAGTTGCTGCAGGCAGGGCTCGGCATAGGCGGCTCCCAGCAACTCCAGCCCGCCGGATTGATCGAATGGTCCCTCGAGCTTGATCACTCGCGCCTTCGTTTGATCCTTTGCTCCGGCACAGAGGGGATCAGCGCGAAGGCCGTGGTCGTGAGTCTGGTGCATCAGGGTGTCCTACGGGATGCGTTCGCGGAACTGCCACGCTTCCGGACGGAGTTGTACGCGTGTCGGACCGCGCGGGGCGACCGCTGTTTCGAGTTGTGCGACGCGTTGCTGTGCATCGACGGGCCGGTGCGGACGCTGGCCGATCTGGCCCTCGCACCGGAACATCGCCGCGGGCACGGGGCTCTCTGAACGGCGGTCTCAACCAGGGGTGGATCGACGTGGCCGGCTGCGCCGCACACTGGCCTCGCTGCCGCTGCCGCTGCCGCTGCCGCTGCCGCTGCCGCTGCCGCTGCCGCTGCCGCGGACAGCGGACGGCCGGATCGTGCTGGCCGCGGACGTCTCGCCGTGGCTGCGGCCGGACGCCAACACCTGCCCTGACCGGACCTTTTGCCACACCTTCGGCCGTTGCGGGCAAAGCACCAGATGATCCCAGGCTGGCCCAACTCGGCGTCGCGGCGCTGGAAACCGGCCGAACCTCCTGGACGGCGTTGCTGGACGCGGTCCGCCTGGGCCCCGGCGCCGACGTCGCCGCCGTGACCACGGTCCGACTCCGCGAGGTTGTCGAACGGCTCGTCGCCGCCGGCCAATGGAAGCCCGGCGACCCCAACGTCCTGGTCGTGCTGGACGCCGGACACGACGCGCCCCGCATCGCCCACCTGCTGAGCGACCTGCCCGTCGAAGTCCTGGGCCGACTGCGGTCGGACCGAGTGATGCGCCGACCGACGCCCACGCAGGATGCCCACCACGGCTGCCGACATGGAGGCTGGGTGGAGATCCGCCCAGCCTCCGGTGCGTCGACGGGCAAGCACCCGCCCGGCCGGAGTTCTCCACGGGGCCGGTCGGAGGGGGGCGTTCCGCCGCACCGGAGACCTGCCAGGATTCAGTGCGACCGGATAGCTCTTCGTCTCACCTCGTCTCACACATTTCTCACGGACGAGAGCGCCCGGCAGCACACGAGAGCCCCTGACCTGGAACTTTGATGTCGTCACAGACCACGGTGAACCAGATGGACGCCCCGTAAGCTAGGGGTATGGCCTACGAGATTCCGGTGACGCAAGCCAGGGCTGAGCTCGCCGACCTGATCAACCGGGTGGTGTACGGCGGTGAGCGCGTCGTCGTCACACGGCACGGAAAGCCGCTGGTCGCCCTCGTCTCCGCCGCCGACCTCGAGCGGCTGGAGGAGTTGCGGGAGCACGTGGAGGAGCCGGTGATCAGCGCGGTCTCCACCGTGCGGGAGGTCGCGTCCGCTTCTCGCGAACAGCAGCGGTTCGGAATCGCGGCGCATCACCGGGGAACCGGCCCGGCGTAGCGGCCCCCGTGGAGACGCGTGTGCCCCCGGCCGTCGGGGCCAGGGGCACGGCAGATCGGGGGCCGGTCAGCCGACGGGGGCGAGTTCGCGCTCGTCGGCGGCGGACGTGGCGTTCTTCGCCCGCGACTTCAGTGCGTTCCCCAGCAGTACGGCACCCAGGCCCAGCACGGCCCACCAGGTGAGCGTCAGGGCGGGCCCGGTCGCCGCCGCGCCGTCGAAGAAGGACACCGAGCGCAGCAGGGTCGCGCTCGCGCCCGGCGGCAGCCACTGGCCGATCGTGCCCACCGGCACGGGCAGCAGCCGCGGGGCCGAGGTCGCTCCCGAGAACGGGTTGCCGAGGAACATCACGAGGAACGCCGCGACCCCGATCCCCGCGAAGCCGAACAGGGCGGCGAGTCCCGCGACGGCCGCGCTCACCGCCAGCGTCGCCAGGGCGAGCGTCCCCGCCTCCGCCCACCAGTTCCCGGTGAGGGCGCCGAGCCAGCTGTGCGCCAGGGCGGCCGCGATGACGCCCACCAGCGCGGCGCAGAGGACCAGCGCGGCCGCGGCCCGCAGACCGCGCAGTCCGAGCAGGGTCACCAGCGCGCCCGCGATGATGCCGCTCAGCGTCAGCGGCAGCACCGAGGAGCTCAGGACCGCGCCCCTCGGGTCGGAGGCCGGGGCCGGGACGACGTCCACGGTCCTCACTTCGGCGCCGCTCGCGGCGGCCTGCCGGGTCACGGCCTGCTGGAGGAGCTGGGCCACGACCGGGCTCGCGGCCGACGCGGTGAGCAGCTCGGAGCCCTGTGCGGTGACGACGACCGCGCCGTATACGGTCCGGTCCTCGATCGCCGCCCGAGCGGCCCTCTCGTCGGCGTAGCGGTGGATCTCGAAGGCGCCCTCGTGTTGCCGGAGCTGTTTCTCCACCTGAACGGTCGCGGCGGCCGGCCCGGCCACGCCGAGCGGCAGGTCGCGAGGGGCGGTGCGGGCGGCGGGCCAGGCGAAGGCCCACAGGGCCAGGGTGGCGAGCAGCGGCACGAGGACGACGACCGTGATCATGCGGCGGGTGGACATGGTGGTCCTCTCCGGAGCCGACGCGGCCCCGCTAAAAAGAAGGATCGTTCGTTTTTGTTCGCCCACACCGTCTCGCCGTCGTCCCGTCTTGTCAAGAAGGAATGTTCGTTTTACTTTGAGGGCATGGCTCGCGTATCCCAGGCACACCTCGACGCCAGGCGTCGGCAGATCCTCGACGGCGCTGCGGTCTGCTTCGCCCGCAACGGCTTCCACGCCACGTCCATGCAGGACGTCCTGAAGGAGGTCGACCTCTCGGCCGGGGCCGTGTACCGCTACTTCAGCGGCAAGGAGGAGTTGATCGGAGCGATCGTCGAGGAGGTGCTCGGCCAGGTCCACGAGAGCTTCGAGGAGGCGGCCCGCAACAGCCCGCCCCCGCCTCCGGACCGCCTGGTGGCGTCGGTGCTCGGCCGCGTCCTCGCCACCAAGGAGTCTCTGACCGTGGACGGGCGGCCGGCGTTCCCGCGGCTGGTCGTCCAGGTGTGGACCGAGACCCTCCGCAACGACGAGCTCGCGGCCGTCCTGCGCGAGGGCTACGGCGCCGTGCGGGAGGCCTGGACGCGGATCGTCGGGGCGTACCAGGACGCCGGGGTGATGCGGTCGGACGTGGCTCCGGAGTACGTGGCCCGCACGATGATGGCGGCCGCGATGGGCTTCCTCGCGCAGCAGGCCCTGTTCGGGCCGACCCCCGCCGGGGTGCTGGGCGACGGTCTGCGGGCACTGATGAGCATGCGGGACGAGGCCGACACACGCTGATGGATCACAGCTCGGTTAACGTGCCTGAAACCGGATCCAACTAGCCTGCGGATCCACGCCACCAGGGACTTTGCCCAGGGGCTGAGGCAACCGGGCCCCGCACGGTCCGGAGCGAGGACTGTGAGGTGGGACGTGCAACTGACCCCGCACGAGCAAGAGAGGCTGCTCATCCACGTGGCGGCCGACGTCGCGGAGAAGCGTCGGGCCCGCGGGCTCAGGCTCAACCACCCCGAGGTGGTCGCCCTCATCACGTCACACATCCTCGAAGGCGCGCGTGACGGCCGTACCGTCGCCGAACTCATGGCCTCCGGACGGACGTTGCTGACCCGCGACGACGTCATGGAGGGCATCCCCGAGATGATCCACGACGTCCAGGTCGAGGCGACCTTCCCGGACGGCACCAAGCTCGTCACCGTCCACGACCCGATCGTCTGACGGGGGCTGCCGTGATTCCCGGAGAGATCCTGTTCGCCGAGGACCCGATCGTCTACAACGAGGGCCGCGAGGTCACCCGGCTGACCGTCCTCAACGCCGCCGACCGGCCCGTCCAGGTCGGCTCCCACTACCACTTCGCCGAGGCCAACCCCGGCCTGGAGTTCGACCGCGCCGCGGCGCGCGGCAAGCGGCTGAACGTCGCCGCCGGCACCGCCGTGCGCTTCGAGCCCGGGATCCCGGTCGACGTGGAACTCGTCCCGCTCACCGGTGCCCGCGTGGTGCCGGGCCTGCGCGGGGAGACCGGAGGTGCCCTCGATGCCTGAGATCTCTCGTGCCGCCTATGCCGACCTGTTCGGCCCCACCACCGGCGACCGCATCCGGCTCGCCGACACCGATCTGCTGATCGAGGTCGAGGAGGACCGCAGCGGCGGTCCCGGGCTCGCCGGTGACGAGGCCGTGTTCGGCGGCGGCAAGGTCATCCGCGAGTCGATGGGCCAGTCGCGTGCTACGCGCGCAGACGGCACCCCCGACACCGTCATCACCGGCGTGGTCGTCGTCGACCACTGGGGTGTCGTCAAGGCCGACGTCGGCATCCGCGACGGCCGGATCACCGGGATCGGCAAGGCGGGCAACCCCGACACCATGGACGGGGTGCACCCCGACCTGGTGATCGGCCCCGAGACCGAGATCATCGCGGGGAACGGCCGGATCCTGACCGCCGGCGCCATCGACGCCCATGTGCACTTCATCTGCCCGCAGATCGCCGACGAGGCACTGGCGTCCGGGGTGACCACCCTGGTGGGCGGCGGCACCGGCCCCGCCGAAGGGTCCAAGGCCACCACCGTCACCCCCGGCCCCTGGCATCTCGCCCGGATGCTGGAGGCGATGGAGCAATACCCGCTCAACATCGGCTTCCTCGGCAAGGGCAACACCGTCTCCCACGAGGCGATGCTGTCCCAGATCCGCGGGGGCGCGCTCGGGCTGAAGCTGCACGAGGACTGGGGCTCGACCCCGGCCGTCATCGACGCCTCGCTGACCGTCGCCGAGCGGACCGGCATCCAGGTCGCCATCCACACCGACACCCTCAACGAGGCCGGATTCGTCGGCGACACCCTCGCCGCGATCGCCGGCCGGGGCATCCACGCCTACCACACCGAGGGTGCCGGCGGCGGGCACGCGCCGGACATCATGACCGTGGTCTCCCAGCCCCACGTGCTGCCGAGCTCGACCAACCCGACCCGGCCCTTCACCGTCAACACCGCCGAGGAACACCTCGACATGCTGATGGTGTGCCACCACCTCAACGCGGCGGTGCCGGAGGACCTCGCGTTCGCCGAGTCCCGTATCCGTCCCACGACCATCGGCGCCGAGGACATCCTGCACGACCTGGGCGCCATCTCGATCATCTCCTCGGACGCCCAGGCCATGGGACGCGTCGGCGAGGTCATCATGCGGACCTGGCAGACCGCGCACGTCATGAAGCGGCGCCGGGGTGCGCTGCCGGGAGACGGCCGGGCGGACAACCACCGGGTACGGCGCTATGTCGCCAAGTACACGATCAACCCCGCCGTCGCGCAGGGGCTCTCCCACGAGGTGGGGTCGGTGGAGACCGGCAAGCTGGCCGACCTGGTGCTGTGGGAGCCCGCGTTCTTCGGGGTCAAGCCGCATCTCGTGATCAAGGGCGGCCAGATCGCCTACGCGCAGATGGGCGACGCGAACGCGTCCATCCCGACCCCGCAGCCGATCCTTCCCCGGCCGATGTACGGGGCGATCGGACGGGCGCCCGCCGCGAACTCCTTCAACTTCGTGGCCCCCCTCGCCATCGAGGACGGGCTGCCGGAGCGGCTCCAGCTCGGGAAGCGGTTCGTGGCGATCGAGTCGACGCGCGCGGTCACCAAGGCCGACATGCGGGAGAACGACGCGCGGCCCGACGTACGGGTCGACCCCGACAGCTTCGCCGTGCACATCGACGGGGAGCTGGTGGAGGCCACACCCGCAGCCGAACTGCCCATGGCCCAGCGTTACTTCCTCTTCTGATGTCCAGGGCCGCACTTCTCGTCCTGGCCGACGGCCGGTTCCCCGCCGGAGGGCACGCGCACTCCGGCGGGGCCGAGGCGGCCGTCAAGGCGGGGCGCATCACGGGAGCGGAGAGCCTGGAGTCCTTCTGCCGGGGTCGGCTGCACACGGCGGGACTGGTGTCGGCGGCGCTGGCCGCGGCGGCGGTACTTGGCATGGACCCACGGCAGTTGGACGATGCCGCGGACGCCCGCACGCCGTCCCCCGCCCTGCGCACGGCCGCACGCAAGCTGGGCCGTCAGCTGATGAGGGCGGCCCGGGCGACCTGGCCTTCGTCCGAACTCGACGCGCTGGCAAGGGCGTTCCCCAAGGGCGCGCATCAGCCGGTGGTACTGGGACTGACGGCACGCGCGGCGGGCCTGGAGCCCGTGGACGCGGCGCACTGCGCGGCGTACGAGAGCGTGAGCGGCCCTGCGTCAGCGACGGTGCGGTTGCTGAGCCTGGACCCCTTCGACGCTACGGGTGTACTGGCGAGGCTGGCACCGGAGTTGGACCGGGTCGCGGACCGTGCGGTGGAAGCCGCGCGGCGCGCCGTCAGCGGAGAGGGGGCGGATGCCCTGCCGTCCGCGTCAGCGCCGTTGCTGGAAATCGCAGCGGAGACACATGCGGCCTGGCCGGTACGCCTGTTCGCGTCATAGGGAGCGCTCAGGTATCCCACCCAGGGGCGCGGGGAACTGCGCGACCGGCCCCCACAACACACCCGCACCCGACCACGAACCCGAGGAGCCGTAGATGCACTTGGACCACCACCACAACGGCCCCGCCGCAGTCAGCGTCGACGCCCACCGCCCGGACGGCTCCCACCGAGCCCTGCGTATCGGCCTGGGCGGTCCCGTCGGCTCCGGCAAGACAGCCACCGTCGCCGCCCTCTGCAGAGCCCTCCGCGACGAGCTGTCCCTCGCCGTCGTCACCAACGACATCTACACCCGCGAGGACGCCGAGTTCCTGCTCAGGGAAGCCGTGCTGCCCCCCGAGCGGATCACCGCCGTGGAGACCGGAGCCTGCCCGCACACCGCGATCAGGGACGACATCTCCGCCAACCTGGAAGCCGTCGAGGACCTGGAGGACGAGGTCGGCCCCTTGGACCTGATCCTCGTGGAGAGCGGCGGCGACAACCTCACCGCCACCTTCTCCAAGGGCCTGGTCGACGCCCAGATCTTCGTCATCGACGTGGCCGGAGGAGACGACATTCCGAGGAAGGGCGGCCCCGGCGTCACCACCGCCGACCTGCTCATCGTCAACAAGACCGACCTGGCCCCGTACGTCGGCTCCGACCTCGCGCGGATGGCCGCCGACGCCAAGGCCCAGCGCGCCGAACTGCCCGTCGTCTTCCAGTCGCTGCGGAGCGAGACCGGCGTCAAGGACACCGCCGCCTGGGTCCGGGCACAGCTCGCCGCGTGGACGGCGTGACCGCGGCCGTGGCGGGGGTGCGGGCCACCGCGCGGATGGTCGCGCGGGACGACGGGCGCGGCGGAACGGCCCTGCCCGTGCTGGAGAGCGACGGGCCGCTGGCGCTGCGGCGGACCCGGGGGAGCGGTGCGGAGACGCGCGTCATGCTCGTCGGCGCGATGAGCGGACCCCTCGGCGGCGACCACTTCACCGTGGAGGCCGACGTCCGCGAGGGCGCCCGGCTGCGTGTCGGATCGGCCGCCGCGACCATCGCCCTGCCGGGGCAGACCAAGGGAGAAGCCCGCTACGACGTCCGTCTCACCGTCGCCGACGGAGGCGAACTGCACTGGCTGCCCGAGCAGTTGATCTCCGTGGGCGGCAGTGACCTGTACGTCACCACGCGGATCGACCTCGCAGCGACGGGCCGGCTCGTGCTGCGGGAGGAGCAGGTCCTCGGGCGGGTGGGGGAGGAGCCCGGGCGGCTGAGCAGCCGGCTCGTGCTGCGGGTCGCGGGACGGACCGTACTCGATCAGGAGCTGGCCTGCGGGCCCGGGGCGCCCGGCGGCTGGGACGGCCCGGCCGTGCTCGCGGGACACCGGGCGGTCGGCCAGGTCCTCGTCGTACGGCCGGAGTTCGCCGACGAGCCGGTGTCGGCGCGGGCGCTCGGCGAGGGTGCCGCCGTCGTACCCCTCGCCGGACCTGCCGCGCTCGTCACCGCCGTGGCTCCGGACGCACTGCTGTTGCGTCGGGTGCTGGACGCGGCGCTGGTGGCGCTGGCTCCCTGGTCCGCCGAGCGAACAGGTTCTTCCGTTTATCGGATTGGCAAAGAAGCCTGACAAACCCTGTTCACAGTGACTTCACAACCACGAGGATCCCCGGAGGAATCGAAACGACGTACGGGGAGGGGTCCCTCTTGAGGGAGACGAGACCGAAGTGGCGCACGACGGCACTCGGTTCGGCCGGAGTGCTCATCACGGCCACGCTGATATCCGGTGCCGTCGCGGCACCCGCGTCCGGCGCCAACACGTTCGACCGGACGGGTCGGCACGGAACGGACCGCGAGGCCGTGGGCGCCTCGATCGCCGCCGACCGCGCCGCGAAGGCCGGTATCGACTGGGCGGACTGCCCCGCCGACTGGGGGATCGCGAAGCCGGTCCAGTGCGGCTGGGTCAGTGTGCCGCTGGACTACGCCAAGCCGAACGGCAAGCAGATCAAGCTCGCCGTCGACCACATCGGCAACACCGGCACGACGGCGGAGCGCCAGGGCGCCCTCGTCTACAACCCGGGCGGACCGGGTGGCTCGGGCATGCGCTTCCCGCTCCGCGTCACGAACAAGAACCCGATCTGGGCCAACGCGGCCAAGGCCTACGACTTCGTGGGCTTCGACCCGCGCGGCGTCGGCCACTCCGCGCCCATCTCCTGCATGGACCCGCAGGCGTTCGTGAAGGCGCCCAAGATGGACCCGGTGCCGGACAGCGAGGCCGACAAGCGCGCCCAGCGCAAGCTGGCCCGTGAGTACGCCGACGGCTGCGCCGAGCGCACCGGCAAGGCGATGCTCCAGCAGATGACCACGCCCAACACCGTGCGCGACCTGGACGTCATCCGTGCCGCGCTCGGCGAGAAGAAGCTCAACTACCTGGGCGTCTCCTACGGTACCTACATCGGCGCCGTCTACGGCACGATGTTCCCGGGCCACGTGCGCCGCATGGTCGTCGACAGTGTCGTCAACCCGTCCCGCCAGAACATCTGGTACGAGGCCAACCTCGACCAGGACATCGCCTTCGAGGGCCGCTGGAAGGACTGGGAGGACTGGGTCGCCGCCAACGACGCCGCCTTCCACCTCGGCACCACGCGGGCCGCGGTCGAGGCGAAGTGGCTCGAACTGCGGGCCACCGCCAAGAAGAACCCCATCGGCGGGGTCGTCGGCCCGGCCGAGCTGATCGGTTTCTTCCAGAGCGCGCCGTACTACGACTCCTCGTGGGTGCCGGTCGCCACCGTGTTCAGCAAGTACTTCGCCGGTGACACCCAGGCGCTGGTCGACGCGGCCGCCCCGGACCTGTCGGACACCGCGGGCAACATCTCCTCGGAGAACGGCAACGCGGTCTACACGGCCGTCGAGTGCACCGACGCCAAGTGGCCCACCAGCTGGAAGAAGTGGGACCGGGACAACACCGCGCTGAACAAGAAGTACCCGTTCATGACCTGGGCCAACGCCTGGCTCAACCTGCCCTGTGCCACCTGGCCGGTCAAGCAGCAGACCCCGGTCGAGGTCCGCACCGGCAAGGGCCTGCCCGGCGTGCTGATCGTGCAGTCCCAGCGTGACGCGGCCACCCCCTACGAGGGCGGCGTGGAACTGCACAAGCGCTTCAAGGGCTCCCGCCTGATCACCGAGAAGGACGCGGGCTCGCACGGCGTGACCGGCCTGGTCAACCCGTGCATCAACCCGCGGGTGGACGCCTACCTGCTCACCGGCGAGCTGGACAAGGCCGACGTGACGTGCGCCCCGCACGCCACGCCCAAGCCGTGAGCGGTACGCCGTAGGACCAAGGAGGGGCGGCCCGAGCCACGGGCCGCCCCTTCGTCATGCGCCGGGCGAGTCGAGATACGCGTCCTCCGCCGCGTAGTCGAAGAGGTCGCCGTAGGTCTGGAACATCTTCGGGTACGCCTCCCGCCAGTCCCGTCCGGCCAGCTGCCCCTCGATCCAGGCGACGGTCTCCGGCAGCCGGTCCGCGTACCGCACCACGGCGTGATAGCCCAACTCCCGTTCGGCGGCGCCCATGTCGCAGACGACGGGTACGGGCACCGACCACGGGGTGTCGCCCACGGCCGGCGACGGCGGCGGTCCGTCCAGCAGGACCGTCTCGGCCTCCACGCCCATGACGGCGTCGATCGCGGCGGCGATCTCCGCCACCGTCGGGGCGTCCGGGTCCACGGCGTTCAGGGCCCGTGTGCCCGGCCGCGCGGCCGCGAGCCGGATCAGCTCCGCGATGTTGTGGACGCTCGCGGGGTGGAAGCGGCTCCGCCCGCCGAAGGGGAGAACGCGCCGGGTCCTGCCGTCCAGGTTGCGCTTGACGAAGTAGAGCTCGCGCGGCGTCCGGCAGTGCGGTCCGTGGATCGCGCCGGCCCGCAGCAGCGTGGTCGGCAACCGCCCTCCGGCCGCGAGGAGTTCACGCTCGAGCCCGGCCTTGCGGGTGCTGTACGAGGTGTCGCCCGGGGTGACGGTCCGCTGGTCCTCGGTCAGGGGCACCGGGTACTCCGGGAAGCCGTCCGGCTCGCCCTGGGTGTCGAAGCTCCGGCCCTTGCCGTCCTCGTACACCGACACGCTGGAGATCACCACGGCCGAGCCCACCCGGTCGGCCAGCGACACCAACTGCCGTGCGTGCGCGGGGCCGTAGGCCACCATGTCCACCAGGACCTCGCAGCCGTCGCCCACCGCGGCGGCCAGGGCGGCGTGGTCCGCCCGGTCGGCCCGCGCGGTACGCACCTCGGCGGGCCAGCTCTCGTCCCGTCCGCCGCTCCG
This sequence comes from Streptomyces sp. NPDC005483, assembly GCF_040606035.1. NCBI lineage: Bacteria > Bacillati > Actinomycetota > Actinomycetes > Kitasatosporales > Streptomycetaceae > Streptomyces > Streptomyces sp. NPDC005483. The sequence continues at coordinate 79,773 of NZ_JBEXEA010000031.1, read as the reverse complement.
GGAGACGGCCGTCACCTCCCAGCCGTCCCCGGCCAGCGCGCCCACGGCCGCCCGCCCGATCTGTCCGGTCGCTCCGACCACCACAGCACGTCGTGTCATGCGGTGACCGTACGGCGCTCAGCCCCGGTTCCTCCAGGGGGTTCTGCCGACGGCAGACCTCAACTCAGCGGCAGCCGCCGGAACTTGCGCTCCTTCGCCGCGGCGGCCTCTTCCGCCTTCACCACGGCCGCGTACTGGTCGACGTACTCCTGGTCGGACAGTTTCAGGATGGCGTACATGATCTCGTCGGTGATGGCGCGCAGGATCGCCTTCTCGTTCTCCATCCCGGCGTAGCGGGAGAAGTCCAGCGGCTTGCCGAAACGGATCACCACGGGATGGATGTTGGGGATGACCTTGCCGGGCGGCTGTGCCTCGAAGGTGCCGATCATCGCGCAGGGGATGACCGGCGCCTGGGCCTTGAGAGCCATCACCGCGACGCCGACCTTGCCCTTGTAGAGGCGGCCGTCGTGGGAGCGGGTGCCCTCCGGGTAGATGCCGAGCAGTTCGTCCTTGCGCAGCACGCCGAGCCCCTCGCGGATGGCGGCCTGCCCCGCTTCCTTGCCGGACCGGTCGACCGGGATCTGCCCGGCGCTGCGGAAGAAGAAGGCGGTCAGCCGGCCCTTGAGGCCGGGGCCGGTGAAGTACTCGGCCTTCGCCAGGAAGGTGATGCGCCGCTTGAGCACCGCGGGCATCAGGAAGTGGTCGGAGAAGGACAGGTGGTTGCCCGCGACGATGGCCGCACCCGACTCCGGGATGTGCTCCAGACCCTCTATTCGAGGCCGGAAGACCAGTCTCAGCAACGGCCCCAACAGCACGTATTTGAGCAGGTAGTAGAACAAGAGGGGGCGCTCCTCGGTCGGGCGGACGGCTCAACTCCGCGTTCTGGCTGGTCAACCGGCGTGAGGCGGGGCTGTCAGTGTAGGCGCAGGGCGCGACCGCCGGAACAGGGCCGCGCACGGGCCCCGGCGGTGACCGCGTCCGCCACACGCCGGCGTTCACAGCCGCACGATGACCAGTGCCGTGTCGTCCGTGGCGCCCCCGGGCGGGAGGAGCTCCAGCAGGACCGCGTCGGCAAGGGTCTCGGGATCGTCCCCGCGGTGCCGGGCGAGGGAGTCGGCGAGCCGGGCGAGCCCGGTGTCGATGTCCTCGCTGCGCCGCTCCACCAGGCCATCGGTGTACAGGGCGAGGGTGGCGCCGCTGGTGAAGGTGGTCGCGGCCTGCGGCCGGCGCGTCGGCTCGGGGCGGGCGTCGAGCGGCGGGTCGGTCGCCTTGTCCAGGCACTCCACCCGGCCGTCGGGGTGCACCAGCATCGGCGGCGGGTGCCCGGCACTGCTGTAGGTGAGGGTGCCGTGGTCGAGGTCGATGAAGGTGGTGACCGCGGTGGCGGACTCGGCGCCGTCGACCACATGGGCGTACCGGCCCAGCACGTCCAGGGCCTGCGCCGGGCCCTCGGCCACCCGGGAGGCGGCGCTCAGGGCGCTGCGCAGCTGGCCCATCACCCCGGCGGCCGCGAGACCGTGGCCCACCACGTCACCGACCGAGACGCCGACGCGGTGGCCGCCGACCAGGTCCACCAGGTCGTACCAGTCGCCGCACACGTGCAGTGCGCCGACCGCCGGCCGGTAGCGTACGGCGGCCCCGTGCCGCAAGGTCTGGCGACCGGTGGGCAGCATGGCCTCCTGAAGGGCGAGGGCGACCTCGCGGTCACGGGCCTGGGCCCGCCGCAACCGCTCGTTGACCTCCTGGAGTTCACGGGCGCGGGTGTACAGCTCGGCCTCCAGGACGCGGTCCCGGTCGCCGCTCGCGCCGCCGCGGGCCCGGATCAGCTCGGTGACCTCCTCGACCCGGTGCACGAGCAGTTCGACCTTGCCGTCCGCGCCGAGCACCGGGGCGTTGCAGGGACTCCAGTAGCGCTCCTCCCACACCCCCGGCAGGCCCGGCACCTCGACGTCGTACCGCTGCAGGGCCATGGAGTCGCGCTCCCCGGTCTCCACCACCCGGCGCAGGGAGGCGGCCAGGTTGCGCATCCCGGTCGGCGAGGATTCGTTCGGGTTGTCCGGGAAGACGTCGAAGAGAAAGTGGCCCACGACCTCCTCGCGCCGGCGCCCGGCCATGCGCAGGAACTCCTCGTTGACGTCCGCGTACACCAGGTCGGGAGTGATCAGCGCGACCATGCCGGGCAGAGCCTGGAACACGGCTGGGTAGTCGATGGAGTCGGTGTCGCTGGGTGTGTCGCTCATGGCCGCTGCCTCCCCGCCGGGTTCGCACCATTTTCCCACGGTATGCGGGGTCCGGGGGTCAGTCCGGTGGATCCGCGAGGGACTGCTCGGCCCAGATGATCTTTCCCTCGGGCACGAACCGGGTGCCCCAGCGCCGGGCGAACTGGGAGACCAGCAGCAGCCCGCGGCCGCCCTCGTCGGTGGTGCGCGGGTGGCGCAGATGGGGGGCGGTGTCCCCGCTGTCGAACACCTCGCAGATCAGCGACCGCTCCCGGATCAGCCGGAGCCGGATCGGGCCGACGGCGTGCCGGATGGCGTTGGTGACCAGTTCGCTGACGACCAGCTCCGTGGTGAAGGCGAACTCCTCCAGGCCCCAGTCCGACAGCTGCCGGGACGCCGTCTTGCGGGCCTCGGCCACCCGGGCCGGGTCGACGGGCACGTCCCAGTCCGCGACCTGGTCGGGCCCCAGCAGCCGGGTGCGGGCCATGAGGAGGGCCACGTCGTCGTGCGGCCGGTCCGGGGCCAGGGCGTCGACCACGGCGCGGCAGCGCAGGTCGAGCGAGGACGCGGACCTCTCCAGGGCCTGGCGCAGCCGGCTGCGGCCGTCGTCCATGGCCCACTCCCCGGCGCGGGCGAGCAGCCCGTCGGTGTGCAGCGCCAGGGTGCTGCCCTCGGCGAGGGCCAGCTCGACCGACTCGAAGGGCGCACCGCCGACGCCGAGCGAGGGCCCCTGCGGAAGGTCCACGAAGGCGACCGTTCCGTCGGGCAGGATCACGGCGGGTACGGGATGGCCGGCGGTGGCCATCGTGCACTGCCCGTCGACCGGGTCGTAGACGACGTACACGCATCCGGAGCCCCGGGCGCTGTCGGTGTCCTCCGCCCCCGTCCCCACGCCCTCCTCGTGCGCCGACCGGGCGACCAGGTCGTCCAGGTGACCCAAAACCTCCTCGGGCGGAAGATCCAGCGCCGCCAGGGTCCGTACGGCGGTCCGCAGCCGGCCCATCGCCGCGGCGGCGCCGATCCCGTGCCCGGGCACCTCGCCGACCACGAGGGCGACCCGTGCGCCGGAGAGCGGGATGAGGTCGTACCAGTCCCCGCCCAGGCCCGTCAGCTCGTCGGCGGGCCGGTAGCAGGCGGTCACCTCCACGGCGTCCTGCTCCGGCAGCCGGTGGGGGAGAAGACTGCGCTGGAGGACGAGCGCGGCCTCGCGTTCACGGGTGTAGCGCCAGGCGTTGTCCACACAGACGGCGGCCCTGGAGACGAGGTCCTCGGCGAGGTTCAGGTCGCCGTCGTCGAAGGGTTCCTGGCGGCGCCGGCGGAAGAAGGTGGTGACGCCCAGGGTGACGCCCCGCGCGCGGATCGGCACGACCATCACGCTGTGCAGGCCCAGCTCCAGGAACGTGGCCTGCCGCCCGCCGGGTATGTCGGTCGCCCACTCCGCGGCCAGGGGGTCGAGCCGCTCCTCCCGCCAGGACGTGCCCTCGGCCAGACACCGCAGCGGGGGCGAACCCGGCCGGTAGGCGGCCACCTCACCGACCTCCACGACGGCCTCGGGGACGCCCTCGTTCACCGACGCCTGCCCGGCCCGCAGCAGCGTCTCCTGCATGGCGGGCTCCCCTCCCCGCAGCACCGACTCCAGCAGGTCCACGGTGATGTAGTCGGCCAGCGCCGGTACCGCCACGTCGGCCAGCTCCTGCGCGGTGCGCCGGATGTCCAGGCTGCGGCCGATGTACTCGCCGGCCCGGTCGAGCAGAGCGAGGCGCTGCTGAGCCCGGTGCCGCTCGGTCATGTCGACGACCGTGTAGTAGACGCCCATCGGGTGACCCCGGTCGTCGTCGATCCGGGTGAACGACATCGTGTGCGCGGTCTCGCGGTGCGGGGCGGAGCGGACCCGGCCGACGTGCTCGTACCCCACGACCCGCTCGCCGGTCTCCAGCACGTGCCGCATCTGCGCCTCGATCGCCTCGGCGTCCAGACCCGGCTGGATCTCCGCGAACCGCAGCCCCAGCCGCCGCTGGGCCGGTGCGCTGCCGAACTGCTCCAGCGCCGGGTTGGACCACACACAGCGCAGATCCGTGTCCACGACCGCGATGCCGATGGGGGAGCGGGTGACCAGCTGCTCCAGCACCTCGCGGCTCATGTCCCAGCCGGGGGCTTCCGCCATCTCGGACAGCAGGACCAGCCAGCGGGCGGAGCCGAGGGAGCCGCCGGAGCCGTCGGGGTCGTCGGCCACCGTGATCCGGACCATGACCCGCACCGACCGGCCGTGTTTGTGCACGGCGGTCAGCAGCCCCGCCCAGCTCCCGTCGGCCCGGCAGCGCGCGGTGATCTCCGGCAGCCGATGGGCGTCCTCGGGGGTGAGCAGGGCCGAGACGCTTCGTCCTACGGCTTCGGAGGCGGCGTAGTCCAGCAGGCGCTCGGCGTCCCTGGTCCAGCCGGTCACCGTGCCGTGGGCGTCGAGCAGCAGGGGAGCGGCATCGGCCACGTCGAACCAGTGCCGGGTGGTGTCGTGCTCCTCCTGAGCGCCCACGGACGGCCTCTCTGTCGCTGAGAGTGGTCTATCACCTCTTCGTCACATCTTCACCCGGTGTGGTGGAGTGCGCGGCCAGGGAGGGGCGGGTGAGCTACCGCCTCAGGACCCTTTCCAGCACTCCCAGCGCGGATTCCAGTTCCTCCGCCGTGATCGTCAGCGGAGGGGCCAGCCTGATCGTCGAGCCGTGGGTGTCCTTGACCAGGATTCCCTCGTGCATCAGGAGCTTGCTGACCTCCCGGCCTGTGCCGATCGTCGGGTCGATGTCCACGCCCGCCCACAGGCCCCTCGCGCGGAAGCCGACGACTCCCTTGCCGACCAGCCCGGTCAGTCCGTCCCGCAGGAGGGCGCCGAGCTCGGCCGCCCGGCGCTGGAACTCGCCCGTCTCCAGAAGCTCGACCACCGCCGTGCCCACCGCCGCCGCCAGCGGGTTGCCACCGAAGGTCGAGCCGTGTTCGCCCGGGCGCAGTACGCCGAGGACGTCACGGCGGGCGACCACCGCGGAGACCGGGACGATGCCACCGCCCAGGGCCTTGCCCAGGAGCAGGACGTCGGGGACGACCCCGTCGTGCTCGACGGCCAGTGTGCGGCCCGTGCGGCCGAGGCCGGACTGGATCTCGTCCGCGACGAACAGGCAGCCCTTGCGGCGCGTGATCTCGCGGACACCGCTCAGGTAGCCGTCATCCGGGATGACCACGCCCGCCTCGCCCTGGATGGGCTCCAGGAGCACCGCGGCCGTCGTCTCGTCGATCGCTGCCTCCAGCGCCGCCAGGTCGTTGTACGGCACGATCCGGAAACCCGGTGTGAAGGGCCCGAAGCCCGTCCTCGCCGTCTCGTCCGTGGAGAACGACACGATCGTCGTCGTACGGCCGTGGAAGTTCTCCGCCGCGACCACGATCGTGGCCCGGTCGGCGGGGACGCCCTTCACCTCGTACGCCCACTTGCGGGCCACCTTGATGCCGCTCTCCACCGCCTCCGCGCCGGTGTTCATCGGCAGCACCATGTCCAGGCCGGTCAGCTCGGCCAGGCGTTCCGCGAACTCGGCGAGCCGGTCGTTGTGGAAGGCCCGGGACGTGAGGGTGAGGCGGTCCAGCTGCCGGTGCGCGGCCTCGATCAGTGCCGGGTGGCGGTGGCCGAAGTTCAGCGCGGAGTACCCGGCGAGCATGTCCAGGTAGCGGCGGCCCTCCACGTCCTGGACCCAGGTGCCCTCGGCGCGGGCGACGACCACGGGCAGGGGATGGTAGTTGTGCGCGAGGACCGGCTCCTCGGCGCTGATGAGATCGGCGGAGGAACGCGTGCCTACGGGTGCGGTCATGAGCGGATCTCCTGGGTGCAGCACTTGATGCCGCCGCCGGCCTTGTGGAACTCGGAGAGGTCGACGGGGACGGGGACATAGCCGTGGTCGTCGAGGCGCAGGGCGAGGGCCTCGGCCTGCGGGGCGATGAAGACGTGCCGGCCGTCGGAGACGGAGTTCAGCCCGAACGCCATCGCGTCGTCGCGGGTCGCGAGCACCGCGTCCGGGTACAGCTGTGCGAGTACCGCGCGGCTGCCCGGCGAAAAGGCCTCCGGGTAATAAGCGATGTTGTTCTCGTCCAGGACGAACAGCGCGGTGTCCAGGTGGTAGAAGTGCGGGTCGACCAGCGTCAGGCTGATCACCGGGTGGCCGAAGAACTCCTGCACCTCGCGGTGCGCCTCCCGGGTCGTGCGGAACCCGGTGCCCGCCAGTACGTACCGGCCCGTCCAGACGAGATCGCCCTCGCCCTCGCAGACCGCCCGGGGGCGCCGGACGTCGTAGCCTGCCTTCTTGAACCACAGGTCGTAGTGCGTGGACTCGGGGCGCCGCTCCGGCGCGTGGAAGAGGGAGCCGAAGACACGGCCGCCGACGACGACCGCCGAGTTCGCGGCGAAGACCATGTCCGGGAGACCGGGGACCGGCTCCACGGCGTCGACGTTGTGACCGTGCGCCTCGTAGGCGCGGATCAGTGTCCGCCACTGCTCCTGCGCGAGGTCCACGTCGACATGGGTGTCGGGATGCATCCAGGGGTTGATCGCGTACTGCACGGCGAAGTGTCTGGGTTCGCAGACGAGAAAACGCCGCCGGCTCGGCACACGGGCGTCGGACACAGAGGGGTTCCTCCGCTTCCTGCGGTGTTCACTGAGGGTTGACACCAAGGTAGGAAGTGACGGGCACGCCCGACAAGGAACAGGAATTGCGTGTCCGCGCAGGAACGCTGCGTATTCGACGGATATGACGCACTACCGCTGCGTCCTCGGACGTTTATTCGGGAGCGGGCTGGGTCGCTCCCGCCTCGGGGCTTTCCGGGATGAGGTGGGACAGCACCATCACGCTGATCGTCTTCCGGATGAACGGCTCCACACGGATGCGCTCCAGCACCTCCTCGAAGTGCTCAACGTCCCGCGCCCGCACATGCAGTAGGGCGTCCGCGCCACCGGTCACCGTCATCGCCGCGGTGATCTCCGGATGGTTGCGGACCACCTCCGCGAGCCGCCGCGGCGGGGCCGCGCCCTCGCAGTACACCTCGACGTACGCCTCCGTGCGCCAGCCCAGCGCCGACGGCTCCACCGTGGCCGTGAACCCGGTGATCACCCCGGTCTCCCGCAGCCGGTCCACGCGCCGCTTCACCGCCGTGGAGGACAGCCCGATCGCCGAACCGATCTCCGCGAAGGAAGTCCGCGCGTTCGCCATCAACGCGGTGATGATCTTCCGGTCCAGCTCGTCGAACGCGACGGTCCTGCTGTTCATGTCGGCACTGTATCCAGCGGGGGCGTCCACACCTCCGCACGTGTCCAGTCGTACGAATTACTCCTACACTCCGGGTTCATGCTGCGCGCCCTGGCTGTCGACGACGAACGCCCCTCGCTGGAGGAACTGCTCTATCTGCTGAACGCCGACCCCCGGATCGGCAGTGTGGAGGGCGCCGGTGACGCCACCGAGGCGCTGCGCCGCATCAACCGCGCGCTGGAGTCCGGGCCGCACGGGCCCGAGGCGATCGACGTCGTCTTCCTCGACATCAACATGCCCGGTCTCGACGGCCTCGACCTCGCCCGGCTGCTCACCGGCTTCGCCAAACCGCCGCTCGTCGTCTTCGTCACCGCCCACGAGGACTTCGCCGTCCAGGCATTCGACCTCAAGGCCGTCGACTACGTCCTCAAACCGGTCCGCAAGGAACGCCTCGCGGAGGCCGTCCGCCGCGCCGCCGAACGCCTCGACAGCGCACCCCGCATACCCGTGCACGAACCGGACCCCGACCACATACCCGTCGAACTCGGCGGCGTGACCCGCTTCGTCGCCGTCGACGACATCACCCACGTCGAGGCCCAGGGCGACTACGCCCGGCTGCACACCGACAAGGGCAGTCACCTCGTACGGATCCCGCTGTCCACGCTGGAGGACCGCTGGCGCTCCCGCGGCTTCGTCCGCATCCACCGCCGCCATCTCGTCGCCCTGCGCCACGTCGGCGAACTCCGCCTGGACGCGGGCACGGTGAGCGTCCTGGTCGGCGGCGAGGAGCTCCAGGTCAGCCGCCGCCACACGCGCGAGCTGCGGGACCTGCTGATGAGGAGGCCGTAGCCGTGCCCCAGGACCCCGTCGAGCGGCGCGTCGTCGTCACCGGGCCGCCCCGCCGCGGCCGCCCCGCCTCCGGCTACTACCGGCCACGTACCGAGATCGACGAACAGACCACCCTCGGCCACACCTACGTCCGCTCCTTGATGCGCAGCCAACTGCGGGCCGCCCTCGCGGTGTTCGCCTTCCTCGGACTGCTCATCGGCCCGCTCCCGCTGCTCTTCGCGGCCATGCCGGACGCCCACCGCCTCGAATGGGGCGTCCTCGGCTTCGGCCTCTACGTCCCGATGGTCCTGCTGGCCCGCTGGTACGTGCGCCGCGCGGAGCGCAACGAACGGGACTTCGTGCGGCTGGTCGAGGACCGATGAACGCCGAGGTCCGATGAACTCCAGCTACTCGGTACCGGCCGTCGCGCTGGTCGTGGTCGCCACCGTCCTCGTCGGCGCCTTCGGTCTGCGCATCTCCCGCACCACCTCCGACTTCTACGTCGCCTCCCGCACCGTCGGCCCCCGCCTCAACGCGGCCGCCATCAGCGGCGAGTACCTCTCCGCCGCCTCCTTCCTGGGCATCGCGGGCCTGGTCCTCGTCCAGGGCCCCGACATGCTCTGGTACCCGGTCGGCTACACCGCCGGCTATCTCGTCCTGCTGCTGTTCGTCGCCGCCCCCCTGCGCCGCTCCGGCGCCTACACGCTCCCCGACTTCGCCGAGGCCCGGCTCGCCTCACAGGCCGTCAGACGGCTCGCGGGCGCCTTCGTCGTCGGCGTCGGGTGGCTCTACCTGCTGCCCCAACTCCAGGGCGCCGGACTGACGTTGACCGTGCTCACCGGCGCGCCCCAGTGGCTCGGCGGAGTCATCGTCGCCGCCGTCGTGGTCGCCACGGTTGCCGCGGGCGGCATGCGCAGCATCACCTTCGTGCAGGCCTTCCAGTACTGGCTCAAGCTCACCGCCCTGCTCGTCCCCGCCCTCTTCCTCATCCTCGCCTGGCAGGGCGACGGCGCCCCGAGCCACGCCTTCGACGAACCGGCCACCTTCCGCGAACAGCGGGTCGTCCGCGTCGACTCCACCCTCGACCTCAGGCTGGCGAGCCCCCTGACCGTCACGGTCAGCGGCACGGTCGACGGCCGCCGCCACGACGACCAACGGCTCGAACTGCCCATCGGCACGCACCACGTCGAACAGGGCACCCGTCTCACCTTCGCCCAGGGCACCACCGTCCCCGCCGCCGACCGCGGCACCAGCGACGGCATGTCGACCTCCCTCGCCGCGGGCCGCGAGGAACGGCCCCTGTACGCCACGTACGGACTGATCCTCGCCACCTTCCTCGGCACCATGGGCCTGCCGCACGTCGTCGTCCGCTTCTACACCAGCCCCCACGGCGTAGCCGCCCGCCGCACCACGGTCGCCGTCCTCGGCCTGATCGGCTGCTTCTACCTCCTGCCCCCGGTCTACGGCGCCCTCGGCCGCCTGTACGCCCCCGAACTCACCCTCAGCGGCGACGCCGACGCCGCCGTCCTGCTGCTCCCCGAGCGGATGATCGGCGGCCTCGGCGGCGACCTGCTGGGCGCGCTGGTCGCGGGCGGGGCCTTCGCCGCGTTCCTGTCCACGGCCTCGGGACTCACCATGGCCGTGGCGGGCGTGCTCACCCAGGACGTCCTGCCCTCGCGCGGCGTACGGCACTTCCGGCTCGGCACGGTCCTCGCGATGTGCGCCCCGCTCGCCGCGAGCGTCCTGGTCGGCGGACTGCCCGTCGCCGACGCGGTGGGGCTCGCCTTCGCCGTCTCCGCCTCCTCGTTCTGCCCGCTGCTCGTGCTCGGCATCTGGTGGCGGCGGCTCACCCCGCCCGGCGCCGCCGCCGGCATGCTGGTCGGCGGCGGCTCCGCCTTCCTCGCCGTGGCCGCGACCATGGCGGGTTTCCCGGCGACCGGAACGCTGCACTCCCTGCTCGCCTGGCCCGCGCTCTGGTCGGTGCCGCTCGGCTTCCTCACCATGGTGCTGGTGTCCCTGGCCACCGCGGGCCGGGTACCGGCGGGCACGGCGGCGATCCTGGCCCGCTTCCATCTGCCGGAGGAGCTCAGGGCCGAGGTGAAAGCATGAGCGGATTCCTGGCCGGCCTGTGCGTGGCGATCCTCCCGCTGCTGGCCGCCGGCTTCTGGCTCGGCCGGCGCACGGCCCGCCCGCAGACCCTGGGCGGCCTCGGCACCCCCGTCGAACACGCCACCTTCGAGACCCTGCACACCGCCTCCCTGGCGGCGCCCCCGCTGCGGGCCGGGCTGACGGAGGAGACCGCCCGCAAGTCGGCGCGCCGACTGCGCTCGCTGCTCGGCACGGACGCGCTGTGCCTCACCGACCAGAAGCAGGTCCTGGTCTGGGACGGCGTGGGTGGTCACCACCGCACCGAGATCATGGAACGCCTCGCGGGACCGCTGGAGACGGGACGCGGCGAGGCCTTCCCGCTCACCTGCGACACACCCGACTGCCCCGTCCGCTGGGCGATGGTCGCCCCGCTGACCGTCGACGACCGTGTCCACGGCGCCCTGGTCGCCTGCGCGCCCCGCGAGTCCGCGGTCCTGGTCCGCGCGGCCGGGGAGGTCGCCCGCTGGGTCAGCGTCCAGCTGGAGCTGGCGGACCTGGACCAGTCCCGGACCCGGCTGATCGAGGCCGAGATCAAGGCACTCCGGGCCCAGATCTCCCCGCACTTCATCTTCAACTCGCTCGCGGTGATCGCCTCGTTCGTCCGCACCGACCCCGAGCGCGCCCGCGAACTGCTCCTCGAATTCGCCGACTTCACCCGCTACTCGTTCCGCAGGCACGGCGACTTCACCACCCTCGCCGACGAACTCCACGCCATCGACCACTACTTGGCGCTGGTCAGGGCACGCTTCGGCGACCGCCTCTCCGTCACCCTCCAGATCGCCCCGGAGGTGCTGCCGGTCACCCTGCCGTTCCTGTGCCTGCAACCGCTGGTCGAGAACGCCATCAAGCACGGCCTGGAGGGCAAGACCGAGAAGTGCCGGCTCCAGATCACCGCCCAGGACGCCGGCGCCGAGGCCCTGGTCGTCATCGAGGACGACGGCGCCGGCATGGACCCGGTCCTTCTCCGCCGTATCCTCGCGGGCGAGGTCAGCCCCTCGGGCGGCATCGGACTGTCCAACGTCGACGACCGGCTCCGCCAGGTGTACGGCGACTCCTACGGCCTCGTCATCGAGACGGCCGTCGGAGCGGGCATGAGGATCACCGCCCGGCTGCCCAAGTACCAGCCGGGCGTGCACTCGGCGGGCCGTCTCGCGGACGGCTGAAGGTCAGGTACTGCGGGTGGCCACCATCCCGAGGGTGATCAGGCCCAGCACGACCCAGCCGAACCACAGCCAGCCGTTGCTGCCGAGCGCCACCGTGTAGGCCGTCACCGCGACGAGACCGCCGACGGTGAGCACCCCCATCGTTCTGGTCGAGCCATCCGTGGAACCGGAACCGGGCATCGCAACACCCTCCTCAGGATTCATCCCCCTCCATGGTGCCCCCGTTCTGCCTGCGGACGGTGCACACGACGAAATGTGTGCCGTTCTTCCAGGGACCCTCGCTGGTCCAGGAGCCCGCCGTGTAGACGGACGGATCGAAGCCGTAGTCGCCCGGCGGCACGTCACGCGCACATGCCGTGTCCGACTCGGTCCGTGCCTCGGACAGCGTGACGTCGGGGTCCAGACGGGTGAATCCGAGCACCTGCTCGTCGTGCGAGCCCGCGCAGGAGACCAGCCGGGCGTCCCGGTTGGTGCGCACGTCCAGACAGTCCCGCCGCTGCATGGTCGCCGTGTCCGCGAACCCCGAGCCCAGCCTGCGACGGGTGCCGATCGGCCCGTACACCGGCCCGTTCCCGCCCAGCACCAGACACGCGGTCCGCCGTCCCGCGGCCTCGAACCCACCCCCGGTCGGTACGACGGCCTGGCTGCGGACGTCCGCGAGCCGGTCCCGGATCTCCCGCGTCCGCTCCTCGCACTTCGCCGCCCCCGTCCGCCGCGCCCCGTCCGCCGAGGCGGCCGTGACGAACGCCACGACCTGGCCGTCCGGGGCCGTGCCGCAGGTGGGGTCCAGCCGCAGCCGGGGCGTCCCGCGGAACCGCTCCGACCCCGGCCAGTCGGCGATCACGCAGTCGCCGTCCCGCAGCGGCTTCGTGAGCCCGACCTTCTCGCCGTACGGCTGCCGCGAGCCCTGGAACGCGCCCCCGCCGCCCGACGACCGGTCGGCGGTGGCGTACCACACCCCGCCCAGGGCCAGCAGCAGCCCGAGGCCGCAGGCGAGGACGGCCCGCAGGGCGTGCGAGCGCTCCCGCCGGTGCCCGTTCTGGGGCGGTGGCCCGGGCGGCGGCGCCTGCACAGCCGCCCAGGGCGGCTGGGAACCCAGGTCGGTCTGCGTCCGGACGTACGGCTCGGCCTGCGGTGCCACGATCCGCGACAGCGCGGCCTCCGCCTCGGCCGCCGACAGCCGCCGCCCGGGGTCCTTCGCGAGCAGCGCCTGCAGTACGGGCCCCAGCGCACCGGCGCGCACGGCGGGCCGCGGCTCCTCCATGACCACCGCGGTCACCTCGGCGAGATGCGACTCCCGCTCGAAGGGGCCCACGCCCTCCACCGCGTGGTAGAGCGTGCAGCCCAGCGAGAACAGGTCGGCGGCCGGGGTGGGCGTCCCGCCCGTGGCCCGCTCAGGCGCCAGATAGCCCGCCGTGCCCACCAGCACCGACGCCAGCGTGTACCGGGTCTCCCCGGCGTCCGGCTGCACGGAGATGCCGTAGTCGGCGAGCAGGACGCGCCCGTACGGCGATCCCGCGCGGTCCGGCGCCAGCAGGATGTTCGCCGGCTTCACGTCCCGGTGCATCACGCCCCGCTGGTGCCCGGCGGTCAGCGCGTCGAGCACGGCGAGGCCGACGCGGGCGCACTCCGCCGGGGCGAGCGGCCCCCGGGAGTCGACCAGATCGCGCAGGTCCACCGCGTCCGCGACGTACTCCATGACGATCCACGGCAGCCCCTCGTGCTCCAGCACGTCGTGCACGGTCACCACGTGCGGGTGGCCGCGCAGCCCCGCCGCGTGCCGGGCCTCCGCGCGGGCCCGCGCCACCCGGGCCTCCCGCTCGTGGTCCGCCTCCGCCGGGTCACGGAACACGATCTCCTTGAGCGCGACCTCGCAGGCGAGTCTCTGGTCGTGGGCGAGCCACACATGGCCCATGCCGCCGCTGCCGAGCGGGTGCAGCAGCAGGTACCGGCCGGCGATGACCCGGCCCACTCCGGACGTGGGTGATCCTGAAGGCATCCGGTGCCCCTCCGGTTCTGCGGGACGCTACGTGGCGACGGCGGAGCTCGGCCCGCCGGTGGCGGGTTCGCTGGTCGCGGGTTCACTCGTCGCGGGTTCGCCGGTGGCCGGCCGGCTCGTGGCGGGCGCGCCGGTCGTCGAGGGAGGCGGAGGCGGCGGCGGTGGTGGAGGCGCCGGCGGCGAGGCCGCGCCGCCGGTGACCGGGGCGCTGGTCGGCGGCGGACCGGTCGAGGGCGGTGGGCTCGGCCGGCCGCTCGACTTCTGGGTCGACGCCGACGGCGAGGGCGACGGCGAGCCGGGAGCCGTACTCGACGACGGCGGTGACGACGAACTGCCCGGCTTGCCGCTCGACGACGACGGAGACGGCGAGGAGGACCTCCCCGGCCGGGGTGGCTTGGCCCCCGAGGAGGGCGGCGGGGGAGTGGTCGTCGGCCCGTTCCCCCCGCCGGAGGCACTCGTGCCGGCCCCGGCCACGGTCAGCGTCACGTACCCCCCGAAAGGCAGCTCCGTCCCCGCGGGCGGATCGCTCGACGTGACCTTCGCGCCGTCGGCCGGCGCCCCCTGACCGGCGTACCCGGCCGCCAGCCCGGCGTCGATCAGCTCCCGACCGGCCTGGGCGAAGGTCGTCCCGGCGAGGTCCGGCACCGTGCGCCGCTGCTGCGCGTCGAAGGTGGCGTCCTGCTCACCGGTGGTGCCGACCGGGCGGCTGATGCCGCGGGCGGGTTCCCGGACGTCGACGAGAGCGACCCGTTCCAGTTTCCGCGGCGCGGGCTTCACGGCCACCACCGACTCCTGCTCGTATCCCGCCCACTTCTTGTTGCCGTCCTGGAACCGGACAGAAATCCGGCCGGTGTCACCCTCGAAGGGCCGCAGTGGATTTCCACACGAGCACTTCACAGCCGGAAGCCCTTGTTCATCGACGAGAATCGCGATTCCCGCCTGGAGCAAGGAGTTGTACGGGACGGCCTTTTCCTTTTTGTAGTCGTGGTTCTCGACGAGAGTGTCGTGACGCAGCAGAACCGGTGTGAGCCGACCGAGATATTCCGGTATCCGGGCCGTGCCGATGTGCAGCACGTCGGCCCACGCCTGTGCCTTTTTGTGATTCCTGGGATCGGTGAGGAATCGTTCGAGTCTGGCGACGTCACAGATGGTGGGCTGCTTGCTGCCGCCGTACAGGCCGGGCGTGTCCCCCTGCTGGAGACCGCCCTGGACGGGCTGCGACCGGACGGTGGCGGTGTCCTCGCCCAGTCCGCTGTTCTCCTCGAAGAACGGCGCGAGCGAGGGCACACCGACGGCGACCGCCTTGACCGCCGTCAGTGGATTTCCCTTCTCACAGCCGCTCAGCAGCAGTGAGAAAATCGCCAGCACGGCGATCCTGTGCATAAATGCGCGAAGTGTCATGACCGCTCCCCCTGGCGGTTCCCCCAACGCGCTTCATGCTACTGAATGCTTCGGAAAGACGAAGCCTTTCAACGCTCGCGGGTGCTCAATGAGGCCAAATACGCGTTGTACGCCTCGAGTTCCTTGTCGCCGTCCCGGTCGGCGGCCCGGTCCGTGCGCTTGGCCTGTCGCTGTTCGGAGCCGTACCATTGGAACAGCAGTGCGATCAGGACCAGTACGGAGGGAATCTCACTGAACGCCCAGGCGATACCGCCGGCGTAGTTCTGGTCGGAGAGCGCGTCGATGCCGAGCGAGGCGGGCGGGTTCTTGAACGTCTCCACCATGGGCTCCGACGCCATCATCAGCGCGATGCCGAAGAACGCGTGGAACGGCATCCCGGCGAACAGCTCCAGCATCCGCATCAGGTACCCGGGCCGGTGGGGCCCCGGGTCCACGCCGATGATCGGCCAGAAGAAGACGACGCCGACGGCGAGGAAGTGCACCATCATCGCGATGTGCCCGGTCTTCGACCCCATCAGGAAGTCGAAGATCGGCGTGAAGTAGAGGCCGTACAGGCTCGCGATGAACAGCGGAATGGTGAACGCCGGATGCGTGACGATCCGCATGTACCGGCTGTGCAGCAGCGCGAGCAGCAGCTCACGGGGCCCCTTGCGCCCCTTGCCCGCGACTGGCAGCGCCCGGAGAGCCAGGGTGACCGGGGCGCCGAGCAGGATGAGGATCGGCGACAGCATGCTGATCACCATGTGCTGCACCATGTGCGCGCTGAACATGACCATCCCGTAGTCGTTCAGCTTCGTGCACATCATCAGGCCGATGGTCAGCACACCGGCCACGTAGGAGACGGTGCGCCCCGCGGACCACGAGTCCCCCCGGCGCCGCAGCCGCACGACTCCCCAGGCGTAGAGGCCGAGCGCGAGGAGGCAGGCGACGAGGAAGAAGGGATCGGCGGACCACTGCAGCCCTCGGCCCAGCGTGAACGGCGGCAGGTCGTGTGTCATGCCGTGCCCGCTGTGGTCCATCGCGGCGGCTCCTGATTCGTGGGGGTTGTACAAGTCTGTCCGCCACACAGACTAGAACCGCCCCCGGCCGCGGCTGCGACCGGGGGGCGGACTCCTCACTGCCGTACGACCTGATCTAGAGCACGCACTCCGCTTCCGCGTACCGGTCCTCAGGCACCGTCTTCAATGTCTCCACCGCCTCCGCCAGCGACACCATCACGATGTCCGTCCCCCGCAGAGCCGTCATGTGCCCGAACTCCCCCCGGTGCACGGCCTCCACCGCGTGCCAGCCGAACCGGGTGGCGAGCACCCGGTCGTACGCGGTCGGCGTACCACCGCGCTGCACATGCCCGAGGATGACCGGCCGGGCTTCCTTCCCCAGCCGCTCCTCCAGCTCGATCGACAGCTGGCGGGCGATCCCGGCGAAGCGCTCGTGCCCGTAGATGTCCTTGGCGCCCTCGTCGAAGGCCATGGAGCCGGGCGCAGGCTTGGCCCCCTCCGCCGCCACGACGATCGCGAACCGCTTGCCCGCCTCGAACCGCTCCCCGACCCGCCGGGCCAGCTCCTCGATGTCGAAGGGCCGCTCCGGCACGACGATGGCGTGCGCGCCGGCCGCCATCCCGGAGTGCAGCGCTATCCAGCCGGTATGCCGTCCCATGACCTCGACGACGAGCACCCGCTGGTGGGACTCGGCGGTGGTCTTGAGCCGGTCGAGCGCCTCGGTCGCGACACCGACGGCCGTGTCGAACCCGAAGGTGACGTCCGTGACCGCGATGTCGTTGTCGATCGTCTTCGGCACGCCCACGATCGGCAGCCCGGCGTCCGACATCAGCCGGGCCGCCTTGAGCGTGCCCTCGCCGCCGATGGGAATGATCGCGTCGAGCCCGAGCTCCTCGACATGCCCCTTGGCCCGCTCCACGCCGTCCCGCAGATGCGAGGGCTGGACCCGGGAGGAGCCGAGGATCGTGCCGCCGCGGGCCAGGATGCCGTTCACCGCGTCGAGGTCGAGCTTGAGGTAGTCGCACTCCAGGAGGCCCTTCCAGCCGTCCCGGAATCCGATGACCTCGTCGCCGTGGTCGGCGACGGCACGGTGCACCACGGACCGGATGACGGCGTTCAGGCCGGGGCAGTCGCCGCCGGACGTGAGGACACCAATGCGCATAGCCGCAGGAACCTTCTCAGCGAGTGAACGTGGCACGGGTCCGGACCACGCTGTCCGGTTCGAACCCCGCCACCCTAGCGGCAGGAGGGGGCGGGGCCGAAGAACGCGTCCGCCTACTGGACGTGTCCGCTCACCTGTGCGGACACCTCGTCATACGGGCTGGTGACAGCCGCCTGGAACCGAGGTGAACTCCCTGGTCAGGCGGGCTGCTGCGCGGCCGCGATGCGCTCATTGCGCAGCGCCTCGTACCAGCGGTCATCGGTCGGCGGCAGCGCGTTCACGTCGAGGGCCAGCTTCAGCAGCAGGTCCGCGATGAGCGGGTTGCGCGCGAGCACGGGTCCGTGCATGTACGTACCGAAGACCGTGTCGTTGTACGCCCCCTCCGTACCGTCCCCGGTGCCGTTGCCGTTGCCCAGCTTGACGTTGGCGAACGGGCGGGCGGTGGGGCCGAGATGGGTGACGCCCTGGTGGTTCTCGAAGCCGGTCAGCGGGGGCAGGCCGAGGCGCGGGTCGATGTCGGCGAGCACGTCACCGACGCAGCGCGCGCCCTCACCGCGCACGGAGACCACGTCGAGCAGGCCGAGGCCGGGCTCGCGCTGGCCAAGGTCGTTGATGAACTCGTGCCCGAGGATCTGGTAGCCGGCGCACACCGAGAAGACGATCGCGCCGTTGCCGACGGCCCGGTGCAGACCGCCGTCCCGGCGCAGCCGCTCGGCCGCCAGCCGCTGGGGCCGGTCCTCGCCGCCGCCGATCAGGTAGATGTCGCCGGAGGTCGGGATCGGCTGGTCGCTGCGCACGTCCAGGCGGGCCACGTCGAGGCCGCGCTGGCGGGCCCGGCGCTCGATGACCAGGGCGTTGCCCTGGTCGCCGTAGGTGCTGAGCAGGTCGGGGTAGATCCAGACGATCCGCAGTTGGTTGTCGCTCACAAAAGTCCCCTGTGTCTCAGTTGCCGACGCGGCGGCGCAGGTCCTGGAAGGCGGTGTAGTTCGCGATGACCTCGATGCGGCCGGGCGGGCTCATCGACACGGCCTGGTCGAGGTTGTCGCAGACCTGGAAGTTCTGGTTCGCGACCTCCAGACGTACCGCGAGGTCGAGCTTGCGGTCGCCGATCACGCAGATCGGGTGGCCGGTCAGCCGGGTGTAGTCGACGTCCCACAGCCAGGAGGTGTCGGTGCCGTCGGCGCCGCGGGCGTTGACGGAGAGGATCACCGGGGTGGGCGGCGGGTCGATCAGGCTGAACGTTTCGAGCCAGCCGGCCGGGTTCTTCGCGAGCAGCAGGCGCAGGTCGCGCTGCTGGAACTGGACGACGTCGTAGCGGCCGGCCACGGCCTGCACCTGGTACATGCGTTCCAGGGCGACCTGCGGCGGTACGCCGAAGACGGCGGCGACGGCGGCGGAGGAGGCGGCGTTGGCCTTGTTGGCGCGGCCCGGCAGCTGGAGGTGGATCGGCCAGGCGGAGCCGTGCGGGTCGAGCACGTGGTCGCCGGAGAGCGCCCAGCTGGGCGTGGGCCGGCGGAACCCGCACTCGCCGCAGAACCAGTCCTCGCCCGGCCGCTGCATCACGCCACCGCAGGACGGGCAGGACCAGGCGTCGTCCTTCCACATCTGCCCGGCGGCGACCCAGATGACGTTGGGCGAGGAGGAGGCGGCCCACACGACGAGCGGGTCGTCGGCGTTGGCGACGACCACGGCCTTCGAACCGGCGAGCCCCTCGCGCCAGTTCTCGGCGAGCATGCGGGTCTCGGCGGCACGGTCGAGCTGGTCGCGGGAGAGGTTCAGCAGGGCGATGCACTTGGGGTCGGTGTCCCGGGCCACGCCAGCGAGGTACTTCTCGTCGACCTCGATGACGCCGAACCGGGCGTCCGAACCACCGGCGAGCGCCGAGGTGATGCCGGCCGGCATGTTGGCGCCGAGGGCGTTGGAGACGACGGGCCCGGCGGCACCGAGCGCCTCCGCGATCAGCCGGGTCGTGGTGGTCTTCCCGTTGGTCGCCGAGACGAGCACGACATCCAGGTGCTGGGCGAGCCGGGCCAGGAGGTCGGGGTCGAGTTTGAGGGCCACCTTGCCGCCGATGACCGAACCGCTGCCGCGACCCGCGGCCCGGGATGCCGCCGCGACGGCCTTGCCCGCCGTCACGGCCAGCTTGGCCCGCGGCGAGAGCGGGTCCGAGTTGCCTGTCATCAGATCTCGATCCTCCTTGCGTACGCGCCGCGCCTCAGCCTCCGGCCACGTGGTGTGGACCTCAGCCTATCGAGATCCTTAGGCACTCCCGAATCGCCGTACCCTTGCGGCCATGCGAAACGGCTCCATTCCGGGCACCCGTGGCCGGGTCCGGCCCCTCACGCTGCTCGGCAGCCCCGTCCTGCACGAACCCTGCGGGGAGGTATCGGACTTCGGCCCGGAACTGGCGACGCTCGTGGAGGACCTGTTCGCGACGATGTACGCGCACGAGGGGGTGGGCCTCGCGGCGAACCAAGTCGGCGTCCCCCTGCGCGTGTTCGTCTACGACTGCCCCGACGATGAGGAAGTCCGCCACCTGGGCCACGTGGTCAACCCCCGCCTGGTGGAGACGGACGGCGTGGTGCTCAGGGGCCCGGAGGGCTGCCTGTCCTTGCCGGGCCTGGAAGCGGGAACGGAACGCTACGACCACGCGGTGGTGGAGGGCTTCACGATGACGGGTGAGCCGGTCACGGTCCATGGGACAGGGTTTTTCGCCCGCTGCCTTCAGCACGAGTGCGACCACCTGGAGGGCAAGGTCTACGCGGACCACCTGATGGGCTGGCGCAAGCGAAAGCTGATGCGACAAGTGACCAGATCTTCTTGGCACAGGGGCACCTGACTCACCCAGGGGCGCGGGGAACTGCGCGACCAGCCCCCACCGCGCCGCACCCGAAAGACGACCGTCAGAACCCGGGACCTCCCACCTTGTCCCCCGCCGCAGCCAGCCGCCCCCACAACAGGTCCGCCAGACTCCGCACCAACTCCGCCCGCGGGCAAGGCCGTTCGCCCAGCCACCAGTCACCCGCCGCGTACATCATCCCGACGATCCCATGCCCCCACACCCGAGCCAACAACTGACTCCCGGGCCCGAGATCCAGCCGGTCCTCGATGACCTGCCCCAACTCCTCGCCCATCCTGCGCAGCAAGGGCGCGGAGTGCTGACCGACGTCGAACCCCTGGTCCCCGACCTGGCCCCCCTCGGCGGGGTGCATCAGGAACCGGTACACCTGGGGCCGGGCCTCGATCGCGGCCAGGTACGTGTCCAGGGTGGCCTCGACCCGCTCACGCCGGTCCGCGGGAGCGTCCAGCGCCGCCCGCAGCGAGTCGAGCAGAGCGTCGGTGTGCCGCTTGGCGAGTGCGGCGTACAGTCCTCCCTTGTCACCGAAGTGCCGGTACAGAATCGGCTTGGTGATGCCTGCTTCCGCGGCGATGGCGTTCATCGAGGCATGTGGGCCGTCGCGCAGCACCACTCTGTCCGCGGCCTCCAGCAGCTCGCGTCGGCGGCGGTCGGCGGACCGCTGCTGATCGGTCCGCTGTGTGGTGTCCATGAGCTCTCCCCACCCGTGCTGAATCGGTAACGCCTGCGCAAACTAACACCCGGCAGGCGGTTGACATCGAACAGGCTGCTGACTGGTCATCGGGAGTTGACTTTTCCTACCCGTGGGTAACAGACTCGAGTTACCGCAAGTAACATGCACGTGCGTCGCCGCTGGAGGGGACATGGCCGAGTTCACCATGGAGCTCAACGACGAACAGAAGGAGGTCCGGGACTGGCTGCACGGCTTCGCGGCCGACGTCATCCGCCCCGCGGCCGCCGAATGGGACGAGCGTGAGGAGACTCCCTGGCCGGTCATCCAGGAGGCCGCGAAGGTAGGCATCTACTCCCTCGACTTCTACGCCCAGCAGTACTTCGACCCCACCGGGCTCGGTATCCCGATGGCGATGGAGGAGCTGTTCTGGGGCGACGCGGGCATCGCCCTGTCGATCGTAGGCACCGGTCTCGCCGCCGTGGGCGTTCTCGCCAACGGAACCGAGGAACAGATCGGCACCTGGATCCCCCAGATGTACGGCGACGCCAACGATGTCAAGGTCGCCGCGTTCTGCTCGTCCGAGCCGGACGCCGGTTCCGACGTGGCCTCCATGCGCACGCGTGCCGTGTACGACGAGGCCAAGGACGAGTGGGTGCTCAACGGCACGAAGACCTGGGCGACCAACGGCGGTATCGCCAACGTCCACGTGGTCGTCGCGGTCGTCGACGCGGAACTCGGCTCCAAGGGCCACGCGTCCTTCATCGTGCCGCCGAACACGCCGGGGCTGTCCCAGGGCCAGAAGTTCAAGAAGCACGGCATCCGCGCCTCGCACACGGCCGAGGTCGTGCTGGAGAACGTCCGGGTGCCCGGCTCCTGCCTCCTCGGCGGCAAAGAGAAGCTCGACCAGCGCCTCGCCCGGGCCCGGGAGCGGGCGAAGGCCGGCGGCGAGCGGGTGAAGAACGCGGCGATGGCCACGTTCGAGGCCTCGCGGCCCGCCGTGGGTGCCATGGCCGTGGGCACCGCGCGGGCCGCGTACGAGGTCGCCCTCGACTACGCCAAGACGCGCGAGCAGTTCGGGCGGCCGATCATCGACAACCAGGGCGTGGCCTTCCAGCTCGCGGACATGCGGACCTCCATCGACGCGGCCCGTCTCCTGGTCTGGCGTGCCTCCTGGATGGCGATCAACGGGAAGCAGTTCACCGCCGCCGAGGGCTCGATGTCGAAGCTGTTCGCGAGTGAGACGGCGAAGAAGGTCACGGCGCAGGCGGTCCAGATCCTGGGCGGCAACGGCTACACCCGGGAGTACCCGGTGGAGCGCATGCACCGGGACGCGGCGATCTACACGATCTTCGAAGGCACCAGCGAGATCCAGCGACTGGTCATCGCCCGGACCCTGTCCGGCATGTCCATCCGCTGACGATCCGGGCG
The DNA here is from genome assembly GCF_040606035.1 of Streptomyces sp. NPDC005483. Lineage (NCBI taxonomy): Bacteria > Bacillati > Actinomycetota > Actinomycetes > Kitasatosporales > Streptomycetaceae > Streptomyces > Streptomyces sp. NPDC005483. The sequence continues at coordinate 57,585 of NZ_JBEXEA010000031.1, read as the reverse complement.
GCCGGGAGTACGACGGTCACCGTTTCCGGTGATGCCCGTACCACCTGGTCGCCCGTCGCGGGCGGCACCGAACGGGCAACCCCTAGGGCGCCCCACCGCTACTGTGCGCAATGCATGCCACATCGATCCGGTCGGCAAGCTTCGCCAGCTCGATCGTCAGCGCGGCGACCGTATCCTCGTCCAGCCCCTCCGTCCCGGCCTCGACCAGGTGCAGCCACCGCCCGCCGAGACTGCGGAGCAGCTTGCTCACGTCGGCGGCGGCGACTTGCAGGGTTCCGCGGTCATCGACGATCAGAGGCAGAGTCACTTCGCGGTTCACACCCGGGATGTTAGCCGCGCAACTGTCACGCTCCGTGCCAAACCGTCGTGATGTTGCAGAACTCCCTGATTCCGTGCCCGGACAGCTCACGCCCGTACCCGGACCGCTTCACCCCGCCGAACGGGAACGCCGGATGCGAGGCGGTCATCCCGTTCACGAACACCCCGCCGGCCTCCAGATCCCGTACGAACCGGTCGATCTCGGCCTCGTCCCGGGTCCAGACGTTGGAACTCAGCCCGAACGCCGAGTCGTTGGCGATCAGCACCGCCTCGTCGAGGTCGGCCGCCCGGTACAGCGTGGCCACCGGACCGAAGGTCTCCTCGCGGTGGATGCGCATCTCACGGGTCACGTCGGCGACGACGGTCGGCGGGTAGTACCAGCCGGGCCCGTCGGGCCGCTGCCCGCCGCACAGCACGCTCGCGCCGCTGCGCCTGGCGTCGTCCACCAGTTCCTCCAGGTCGGCCTGCCCCTGCTCGCTCGACAGCGGCCCGACCTCGGTGTCCTCCTCCAGCGGGTCGCCCACCTTGAGGGCCTTCATGCCCGCCACGAACCGCTCGGCGAAACGTTCGTAGACGTCCGTGTGCACGATGAACCGCTTGGCGGCGATACAGGACTGCCCGTTGTTCTGCACGCGCGCGGTCACCGCGATCTCGGCGGCCCGGTCGACGTCCGCGGACGGCATGACGATGTACGGGTCGCTGCCGCCGAGCTCCAGCACGGTCTTCTTCACCATGTCCCCGGCGGTGGAGGCCACGGCCCGCCCCGCGGGCTCACTCCCCGTGAGCGTGGCCGCCTTCACGCGTTCGTCGCGCAGGATGTCGTCGATCGCGCCGGACCCGACGAGCAGGGTCTGGAAACAGCCCTCGGTGTAGCCCGCCTGGTGGAAGAGGTCCTCCAGGAACAGGGCGGTCTGCGGCACGTTCGAGGCGTGCTTGAGCAGGCCCACGTTGCCCGCCATCAGCGCGGGCGCGGCGAAGCGGATCACCTGCCACAGCGGGAAGTTCCACGGCATCACCGCGAGGACGGGCCCGAGCGGCCGGTAACGGACCAGGGCGCGAGAGCCGCCGGAGTCCTTGACGTCGTACTCGGCGGGCTCCTCGTCGGCCAGCAGCGACTCGGCGCGCTCGGCGTACCAGCGCATCGCCTTGGCACACTTGGCGGCCTCCGCGCGGGCCTGCTTGACCGGCTTGCCCATCTCGGTGGTCATGACCCTGGCGATGTCCTGCTGTCCCTCGTCGAGGAGATCCGCGGCCCGGTTCAGCAGACGGGCGCGCTCCGCGAAGGACGTCGTCCGCCAGGTGCGGAACGTCGCCTCGGCGAGCTGGAGCCTGCGCTCGATTTCCTCCTCGCCCATGGCCTGGTACGTCTTGAGCGTCTCGCCGTTCGCCGGGTTCACCGTCGCGATGGGCATGACCGACCTCCTGAAGAGCTGACTGTGCTTCGACCTTCCCGCGCGGCGGGGGCGACCGCAACGCGTGGACGTCAGGCCGGGTGCTCAGCCAGCCGGTCGAGAAACGCGGCCTGCGCCTTGACGATCACGGCCCGGGCCCGGTCCAGGCCGAACCACTCGACGCGGTCCAGCTCCGGGAATTCCTGTGTCCGCCCCGACTTCGGCGGCCACTCCATGGTGAAGACCCCCGGAACCACGGTCGCCGGATCGAGGTCCGCCTCGATCGCCCACACGGTGACGACCTTGCCGTTCGTCTGCCGCACCGCGCCCAGAGGCACGGCCTCCCCGTCGGGCGGCGGCAGCCCGAGCTCCTCCTGGAACTCCCGGCGGGCCGCGTCCCAGGCGGGCTCTTCGGGTTCGTACTCGCCCTTCGGGACGGTCCACGCTCCGGCGTCCCGCCGCGCGAAGAACGGACCGCCCATATGGCCCAGCAACACCTCCAGGCCGTCGCCGGTGTGCTGGAACAACAGCAGGCCCGCGCTCGTCCTCACGGCCTCACCTCGGGATGCGCGGCCAGCAGCGTCTCGACCGTGTCGGCTTCCTCCGGCCGCTTGTCCTCGCGGTAGCGGACCACGCGGGCGAAGCGGAGGGTGACCCCGGCCGGGTAGCGGGTCGACCGCTGGAGGCCGTCGTAGGCGATCTCGACGACGAGTTCGGGCCGTACGGTCACCACGTAACCGCTGCTCTCCACCGCCAGCACCTGGAGTCGCTCGGTCTGCCAGGTGAGCATCGCGTCGGTCATGCCCTTGAAGGTCTTGCCGAGCATGGCGAAGCCGCCGTCCGCCGTGCGGGCGCCGAGGTGCAGGTTGGAGAGCTTGCCGGTGCGGCGCCCGTGGCCCCACTCGGCGGCCAGTACGACCAGGTCGAGGGTGTGCACGGGTTTGACCTTCAGCCAGGAGGCGCCGCGCCGGCCCGCGCTGTAGGGGGCGTCGAGGGACTTCACGACGACGCCCTCGTGACCGCGCCTCAGCGTCTCGGCGAGGAAGTCCTCGGCCGCCGGGATCTCGTCCGTCCCCGACACCAGCGTGCGCCGCACCCGCATCGGTTCGGGCACCAACCGGGCCAGTTCCGCGTGCCGTTCGGCGAAGGGCAGGTCGAGAAGGTCGCGGTCGTCGACGGACAGGGCGTCGAAGAACACGGGGGAGACCGGGACCGCCTCGGCCGCCGTCGTCACGTCCACCCGGGAGCCGACCCGGCCCGCGGTCTCCTGGAAGGAACGCGGACGCCCGTCGCCGTCGAAGGCGATCACCTCGCCGTCCAGGATGAACCGCTCCCCCCGCAACTCCAGTGCGGCAGCCGTCAGTTCCGGCAGCCGGTCGGTGATGTCGTCGAGGGTGCGGGTGTACAGCCGTACGACATCGCCGTCCCGGTGGATCTGCACGCGGATGCCGTCCAGTTTCTCCTCGACCGCGCAGGTGCCGAGCTTCCCGACCGCCTCGGCCACCGAGGAGGCGCTGTGCGCCAGCATCGGCAGGACCGGGCGGCCGACGGTGAGGCGGAAGCGGTCCAGAGCGGGCGGGCCGTCGGTGAGCAGGGCCTCGGCCACCGTCTGCAGCGAGCCCGCGAGCATCACGGCACGGCGTACGTCGGCGGGAGGTGCCTGCGTCGCCTGGGCGAGCCCCTCGGTGGCGACCGCGTCCAGCGCGCCCTGCCGTACCTCGCCGCTGATCAGCCCGAACAGGAACCGCTGCTCTGTCTCGGTGGCCGCGCCCATCAACTCACCGACCAGCCGGGAGCGTTCGGCCTGCGAGCCCGCGCCCGCGACCTTGCCGAGCTCACTGAACAGGGCGTCCACCGCGCGCACGGTCAGGGTCGGCTCGGCGGCCGGGGCGACCGGGCGGCTCAACACCTTCCAGCCGACCCCGAGCCGGCCCTGCGGGAGCCGTCCCGCCAGGTACGGGATGACGATCGGGACGTCGTCCGCCTCGGCGTCGCGGAACAGCTCGGCGAGGAGCGCGATCTTCTTCGAGCGCGCCGAGGTCGCGGCGACGTCCTGGGACACCTGTGCCAGCCGGGCAAGCAACATGCTTCCAGGGTGTACCGGAGGCGGCGGGTCTACACCCCGGCCGCCGCGTCGAGGTCGCTCATCAGCAGCTCACCGTTGATCGTGGCGGCCGCCCGGTACCCGGCACTCGCCGCGTTGACCACCTGCTCGCCGAAGCCGGCCGCGTTGCCCACGGCGTACACGCCGGGCACGGTCGTCTGCCAGGTCCCGTCGACCACGGGGTAGCTGCCGAAGGGCGTCTCCTGGAACGCGGCCCCGAGCCGCTCCAGCAAACCGCTCTGCGGAACGGCCCTGGGCGCGGTGAAGACGACCTCGCGCGCGTGCGTCGTGCCGTCGGCGAGGCGTACGGCGGTGAGCCGGTCGTCGGTCACCACCAGCCCGGCGACCTCGCCCGGCACCACCCGGACGCCGGCCGCGGCCAGCCTGCGCAGGTCGTCGTCCGAGAGCGCGGACTCGGCGACCGTGTGCAGGAACAAGGTCACGTCCTTCGACCACTGGGAGACCATCAGCGCCTGGTGCACGCTGAGCGGGGTCGTGGCGAGCACGCCGAAGGCCTGGTCGCGGACCTCCCAGCCGTGGCAGTAGGGGCAGTGCAGGACGTCCTTGCCGAAGCGCTCGGCGACGCCGGGCACGTCGGGGAGCTCGTCCTTGAGGCCGGTCGCGACGACCAGGCGACGGGCCCGGACCACGCGTCCGCTCGCCAGGGTCACCGCGAAGCCCGGGGCGACCTCGGTCACCCGGTCCCGGACCAGCTCGACGCCGTAGCCCTTGATCTCCTCGCGGCCGATCGCCAGGAACTCGGCGGGCGGCATGCCGTCCCGGGTGAGGAAGCCCTGCATGTGCGCGGCGGGCGCGTTGCGTGGCTCGCCCGCGTCGACGACCAGGGTGCGACGCCGGGCCCGGCCGAGGACCAGGGCGGCGGACAGGCCCGCCGCGCCGCCACCGATCACGATCACTTCGTATGTCTCGTCGTAGGTCTGGGTCATGCCGACACGGTCGCTCCGCGGACGCGGGATTGACAAACGACTTTGCCGATTCTGCAATACGGGGATGAGTACCGACGACGTTCTCGCCGAAGTGGGACCAAGGCTCAGGCGGCTGCGCAAGGACCGGGAGGTGACCCTTGCGTCCCTCTCGGAGACCACCGGCATCTCCGTGAGCACGCTCTCCCGTCTGGAGTCCGGCCTGCGCAAGCCCAGCCTGGAGCTGCTGCTGCCGATCGCCCAGGCCCACCAGGTGCCGCTGGACGAACTCGTCGGCGCCCCGCCGGTCGGCGATCCCCGGGTGCGCTCCGCGCCGCTCGAACGGCACGGGCGCACCTTCTGGCCGCTCACCCGGCAGCCCGGCGGCCTCCAGGCCTTCAAGGTGCTGGTGCCGCAGCGCGAGGAGGAGCCGGAGCTGCGCACCCACGAGGGCTACGAGTGGCTGTACGTGCTGGCCGGCCGGCTGCGCGTGGTGCTGGGCGACCACGACGTGGTGATGACGGCGGGGGAGGCGGCGGAGTTCGACACCCGGGTGCCGCACTGGTTCGGGTCGACGGGGGAGGGGCCGGCGGAGTTCCTCAGTCTCTTCGGCCCGCAGGGGGAGCGCATGCACGTCCGGGCCCGTCCTCGGAAGGCGTGAGGAGCTGAGACAACCGGCCGACGGGCCAGGTAAGTTCACCGGATGGACGAGATATCGCCCCGGGCGCACTTCGCGGCACGGCAGGCCGCCCGGTGACGAGCAGTGACGTGACCAGTTCCCCCGCCGTCGACACCCGTCCGGCGGCGCCCCGGGACTGGCAGGAACGACTTCGCCGGTTCGGCTACACGCCCCGCCCGGAGACGGACCTCCACGAGCGTCTCGTCCCGCGGTTTCCGAAGCGGTCGGTGTGGGACTGGCTGGGGCCGGTTCTCATCGCCGTCCTGGCCGGGGCGATCCGCTTCTGGCACCTCGGCCGGCCGCGGGCCGTGATCTTCGACGAGACCTACTACGCCAAGGACGCCTGGTCCTTGCTGCGGCTCGGCTACGAGGGCACCTGGCCCGACCGCAAGATCGCCGACCCGCAGATCCTCGCCCACCCCCAGATCGTCTCGCTCTCCGACACCGGGGCGTTCGTCGCCCACCCGCCGACGGGCAAGTGGGTGATCGCCCTCGGCGAGTGGATGTTCGGCCTCACCCCGTTCGGCTGGCGCTTCATGACGGCGGCCCTGGGCACCCTGTCGGTGCTCATGCTGTGCCGCGTCGGACGCCGGCTGTTCCGTTCGACCCTGCTGGGCTGCCTGGCCGGCGCGCTGCTCGCGGTGGACGGTCTGCACGTGGTGATGAGCCGCACCGCCCTGCTGGACCTCGTGGTCATGTTCTTCGTCCTGGCGGCGTTCGGCTGCCTGCTGGCCGACCGGGACCACGCCCGGGCCCGGCTCGCGGCCGCGCTGCCGGTCGGCGAGGACGGCCGCGCGCGCCCGGACGGGCACACCGCCGACCACGCCGGAACCGGGCCGCGTCCCTGGCGGCTCGCGGCGGGCGTCTTCCTGGGGCTGGCGGCCTCCACCAAGTGGAACGGCCTGTACGTCCTGGTCTTCTTCGTCGTCCTGACCGTGCTGTGGGACGTCGCCTCCCGCCGCGTGGCCGGTTCCCCCCGCCCCTACCTGGCGGTGCTGAACAGGGATCTCGGCTGGTCCCTCCTGTCCCTGGTGCCGGTGGCCGTGCTGACCTATCTGGCGACCTGGACCGGCTGGTTCCTGTCCGACGACGGCTACGACCGCCACTGGGCCGACGGCCGCGGCGGCGCCTGGTCATGGATCCCCGCCCCGCTGCGCAGCCTGTGGCACTACGAGCAAGGGGTGTACGAGTTCAACGTGGGGCTGCACATCCCGCACAAGTACGAGTCCAACCCCTGGAGTTGGCTGGTGCAGGGCCGCCCCGTGCTGTTCGACTACCAGTCGCCGGAACCCGGCCGGGACGGCTGCAACACGGCGGTCGACTGCTCCCGGACGGTCCTCGCCCTCGGCACCCCGCTCCTGTGGTGGTCGGCGTGCGCCGCCCTGCTCTACCTGCTCTTCCGCTGGGCGCTGCGCCGCGACTGGCGGGCCGGCGCCGTCCTGTGCGCGGTGGGCGCCGGTTACCTGCCCTGGTTCCTGTACCAGGACCGCACGATCTTCTCCTTCTACGCGGTCGTCTTCGTGCCGTACCTGTGCCTGGCCGTGACGATGATGCTGGGCGCGATACTCGGCCCACCGGGAGCAGATCGCCGGCGGCGGACACGGGGCGCGGTGGCCGCGGGCACCCTCGTCCTGCTCATCGCCTGGAACTTCGTCTACTTCTTCCCGCTCTACACCGGGGAGACGATCCCGTACGCCGACTGGCACTCCAGGATGTGGCTGGACACCTGGATCTGAGGGCGGCGGATCCTGATACGTTACGGAGCTTCCGCCGCCCGACGACAAGAGACCGAGCCCAGTGACGACCGTCGCTTACCAAGGTGAACCCGGATCCAACTCGGCGACCGCCGCGCACACCCTGTACCCCGGGTGCGCCGAGCAGCCCTGCACGGGTTTCGAGCAGGCGCTGGACGCGGTGACGCTCGGCACGGCCGACGTCGCGGTGATCCCGGTCGACAACTCCGCCGCGGGCCGGGTGGCGGACGTACACCATCTGCTGCCCGAGTCGGGGCTCTTCATCGTCGCCGAGCACTTCCTCGCCATCCGCTTCGACCTGATGGGCGTGCCCGGGGCGACAGCGGACCAGGTGGAGTGCGTCCGCAGCCATGTGCACGCGCTCGGGCAGTGCCGCAAGGTCCTGCGGGACGGCGGCTGGCGCACCCTCGTCACCGACGACACGGCCGGAGCGGCGCGCGAGGTGGCCGAACTGGGGGATCCGCGGCACGCGGCGCTCGCCCCGCCCGCCGCGGCCGGGCTGTACGGCCTCGACGTGCTCCGCCCCGGGGTCGAGGACGACCCCGACAACACCACCCGTTTCGTCGTCCTGTCCCGGGAGGCCGTCGTGGCCCCGGACACCGGGGAGCCGACGATGACGAGCCTGTTCTTCTCCGTGCGCAACATCCCCAGCGCCCTCTTCAAGGCGCTCGGCGGCTTCGCCACCAGCGGGGTGAACCTCACGAAGATCGAGAGCTACCAGATCGGCGCGGGGCTGAACGCCAGCCGCTTCTACGTCGAGATCGAGGGCCACCCCGACGAGCGGCACGTCGCCCTCGCCCTGCACGAACTGCGGTTCTTCTCCACCGAGGTACGCATCCTCGGTGTCTACCCGGCCCACCCGCACCGGCTGGAGCACTGACACCCTCGCGGTGTCAGGACGCGCCGACGCCGTTCAGCAGGGTGTCGACGACGACGTCCGCCGCCCGCGCCGGGCTCAGCCGGGGCAGTTGCCGTGAGACCAGGTGCATGAGCTGGGGGAGGAGCGCGCCGGCCCACCCGTCCGGGAGGCCGGGCCGTAGGAGCCCCTCGTCGGTGGCGCGTCGCAGGAACAGTTCGACCTCGGCGATGCCGGCGTCGCGGCGCGCGTGGACCGAGTCGTCGGCGAGCATGCGGGTGAGGTCGACGGGCCAGGTGCGGTTGACGGTGATGATGTTCTCGACATACCGGTGCAGCGCGACGGTGACCGGCGCCTCCCGCAGCCGCGCGTCCTCGATGGCCCGCTCGATGGCGGTCAGCCGGGCTTCGTAGACGGCGGCGAGCAGTTCCTCGCGGGAGGCGAAGCGCCGGTAGACGGTGCGCCGGTCCACGCCCGCCTCGGCGGCGATGGCGGCGATGCTCACACCCGGGTCGGCCGCGAGCATGCGTGCACCAGTGGTCAGAACGGCTTCCAGATTGCGCGCGGCGTCGGCTCTCATCGCGCCGAGTCTAGCGGGCGCTTGCGGAACCTGACCCGTCTAATGCCTCCCTTGAATGGCTTATCTATCACTAGATGCATCTTTGCTGTGGAGCTAAATGCATCAAGTGCTACAGTGAAGTGACAGTTCAAGATCTGGTGTGGCCGAAGCCTTCGAGGGAGAAAAACGCGTGATCACCTATGACCGGCTCTTCATCGGCGGTGCCTGGGTCGAGCCGAGCGACCCGGAACCGCTCGACATCCCCTCGCCCCACGACCGGTCGGTGATCGGCCGTGCGGTACAGGCGCGGCCGGCCGATGTGGACCGGGCGGTCGCCGCGGCACGTGAGTCGTTCGACGCGGGTGTGTGGCACCTGACCCCGCCGGCCGAGCGGATCGCGGTTCTACGACGGTTCAACGCGCTGCGCGAGGAGAACGCCGAGCACGTCGCGCAGCTGATCTCGCGGGAGAACGGTTCCGCGACCTGGTTCACCCGAGCCGGCCAGCCCGGCCTGACACGGCAGGCGAATGCCTACCTGAAGGCGGCGGAGGAGTTCGGCTGGGAGGAGACGCTCGTACCCTCCGACCCGGAGTCCCCGGTGCGCAGCGTGGTGCGCCGTGAGGCGGTCGGCGTCGTGGCCGCCGTGATTCCGTGGAACTCGCCCTTCTCCTCGGCCACTTCGAAGATCATTCCCGCCCTGCTCGCCGGCAACTCCGTGATCCTCAAGGTGTCTCCGGAGAACTCGCTCAGCATGGGCTTCCTGGCCGAGCTGCTGGAGCGGGTCGGCCTGCCCGAGGGCGTGATCAGCGTCCTGCCCGCCGACCGCGAGACCAGTGAGCACCTGGTGTCCCACCCGGACGTCGACAAGATCGCCTTCACCGGGTCGACGCGGGCCGGCCGCCGTATCGCCGCGATCGCGGGCGAGCAGCTCAAGCGGGTCAGCCTGGAGCTGGGCGGCAAGTCCGCCGCGATCATCCTGCCGGACGCCGACGTCGACAGGGCCGTGGCAGGCCTTAAGTTCGGCTCCCTGCTCAACAACGGCGAGTCCTGCATCGCCCAGACCCGCGTCCTGGCCCCCCGTGACCGGTACGAGGAGGTCGTGGCCGCGCTGAAGGACCTGGTGGAGTCGCTGAAGGTCGGCGACCCGAGCGATCCCGGCACCTTCATCGGCCCGATGATCCGCCCCGACCAGCAGGAGCGGGTGCGCGCCTATGTCCGGCTCGGCATCGAGGAGGGTGCCCGCCTGGTCACCGGCGGCCCGCACGTCCCCGAGGGCCTGGAGAAGGGCAACTACGTCACCCCGACCGTCTTCGCCGACGTCGACAACTCCATGCGCATCGCACAGGAGGAGATCTTCGGTCCGGTCCTGGTGGTCATCGCCTACGAGGACGAGGACGAGGCCGTGCGCATCGCCAACGACTCGGAGTACGGCCTGTCCGGCGGTGTCTGGTCCGCCGACGAGGCCCACGCCCTGGCGGTGGCCCGCCGCATCCGCACCGGCACGGTCACGGTCAACGGCGCGTCCGTGGCCTTCGACGGCCCGTTCGGCGGCTTCAAGTCGAGCGGGATCGGCCGGGAGTACGGGGCGGTCGGCCTCGGCGCCTACACCGAGTACAAGACCATCACCGTCTGACTCCAGGGCCCCCGCGCAGGATTGCGTCACCGTCTTGACAGGTGATGTGTGAGGCGTGCACGCTGGTGCTCGTCCAGGCCAATGGGCCGGGCGCGGTCCATGAAGGGGAGAACGGTCATGCGCAAGGACCTCACCGCGGATGTCGACACCGCAACGCGCCAGGCACGCTTCGGCAGGCTCCCGGAACGCATCCGCTTCGAGGACATGACCGAAGAGGTGGAGGCCGCCCCCGGCGGCGGGGCGAACGCCTCGTACGACCCCGAGGGCAACTGGAAGTACTACTCCTGCCTGGCGCTTGACCTGGGGCTGTAGGGGGTGCGTCCCACTGCCGGGCGGAGGGGGCCGCGCTCCCTCCGCCCGGCAGTACCGCGCGGAAGCGTCGGCACTGGCCGGCCCGCGCGCCGACACGACCGAGGGGCACGCGCATCGCGCGTGCCCCTCGGTCGCTGCTCCTGGCCGGTGACGAGGAGACCGGTCACCCCGACCGCAGGGGGCCCGCGAACGACCTGCGCAGGGATCCGGGGGCGGCCACCGGCAGCAGCGCGGCCAGCATCCTGCCCTTGAGGGTGCTCGGTTGCCGGGTCAGTTCGACGTCGACCCGGGTGCCCGTGCCCTCCGGGGTCATCCGGAAGACCCAGCCGCCGCCGGCCCCGAAGAGCTTGGAGTCGAGCGTGGTGATCGTGACCCTGTCGCCGCTCGGCTCCCACTCGTAGCGAGCCCGCTCCCAGGCGGCGGCGGTGCCCTCGGTGACCTCCGCCCAGGTGTCACCGAGTTCGTGCACCGTGAAGTGCTCGGCGTCGATCGTGGGCCAGATCTCGGCGCGCGCGGGGCTGAAGTCGGTCAGCACCTCCAGCACGTCCTTCGGACCGAGCGTGGAGACGAGACGGAACCGTACGACTGCCATGGGTTTCCTCACCAAGAAGTAACTGCTCTGACCGGTGACGAAAATCTCCCACGAGGGCTCGTCACCTGTCAAGGTGGTTACTTCTGGAGTTTCAGCCCTGGTGCTCGGCCTGGAACATCCAGCTCTGCTTCTCCAGGTCGGCGGTGAGACCGATCAGCAGGTCCTGGGTCACGGCGTCCGCCGGGCCGGTCTGCTCGATGCGTTCCCGCACGCGTTCGACGACCGCGGAGAAGGTCCGCACCAGCGCGCCGACGGCGTCCACGTCCTTCGTCCAACCGGGTGAGAACTCAGGTACTCCGCTGGTGGCCGCGATGGTGGAGGCCCGTCCGTCCGGGCTGACCCCCAGTGCCGCGGCGCGTTCGGCCACCGTGTCGGCGTACTCGCGGGCGGTCGTGACCACCTCGTCGAGCTGGAGGTGGATGGATCGGAAGCGCGGCCCGTACAGGTTCCAGTGCGCCTGCTTCGCGACCAGGGAGAGGTCGAGCAGATCGACCAAGGTGGCCTGGAGGGCGCTTCCGGCGATCTCACGTTCCTTCTCCGGCAGCGGGCTGTTGATGATCGTCATGTGCGCGGGTCCTTTCCGGGGGTCGTCGGCGTCCGCCCCTGCCACCCTGTTCAGGCCGCGCCGGGTCGCGCAACCGCTGCGCGACCCTCCTCGGCCGGGCTGCGCGTGTGTGCCGCCCGCCTGTGTGCCGCCGGCCTCTGTGCGGATGCCGACAGTTTCCCCGCGGGCTGTTCCCTGATCGACAAGCGACCGCTTAGTATGCGGAGGACCCCGGTCAGACCCCGGCATGACGACGCAGTCCCGTGGAGGCCCCCCATGCAGGCTTGGCAAGTGCACGAGAACGGCGAGCCGAGCGAGGTGATGCGCCTCGCGGACGTGGCGCAGCCCGTACCCGGCGACGGCCAGGTCCTGCTGAAGGTGCGCGCCGCGAACATCAACTTCCCGGACGTGCTGATGTGCCGCGGCCACTACCAGGTCCGCCCGCCGCTGCCCTTCACGCCGGGCGTGGAGATCTGCGGCGAGACCGAGGACGGGCGGCGTGTGATCGCCAACCCCGCGCTGCCGTACGGCGGTTTCGCCGAGTACGCCGTCGCGGACGCCGCAGCTCTGCTGTCCGCGCCGGACTCGCTGGACGACGCCGAGGCCGCCGCGCTGCACATCGGCTACCAGACGGGCTGGTTCGGTCTGCACCGGCGGGCGCACCTGGAAGCGGGTGAGACGCTGCTCGTCCACGCTGCCGCCGGAGGGGTCGGCAGCGCGGCCGTGCAGCTCGGGAAGGCGGCCGGGGCCACCGTCATCGGTGTCGTCGGCGGTCCCGAGAAGGCCGCCGTGGCCCGGGAGCTGGGCTGTGACGTGGTGATCGACCGGCGCGGCGAGGACGTCGTCGCCGCCGTGAAGGCGGCCACCGCGGGCCGGGGCGCTGACGTGATCTACGACCCGGTGGGCGGCGAGGCCTACACGCAGTCGACCAAGGTCGTCGCCTTCGAGGGACGGATCGTGGTCGTCGGCTTCGCCAGCGGGACCATCCCGAGCCCCGGCCTGAACCACGCCCTGGTGAAGAACTACGCGATCCTGGGCCTGCACTGGGGTCTGTACAACACCAAGAACCCGAAGCTGGTCCAGCACTGCCACGAGCAGCTCACCGAACTGGCCGCCCGGGGTGCGATCAAGCCGCTGGTGAGTGAGCGGGTGCCGCTGGCCGGTGCCGCGGACGCCGTGCAGCGCCTCGGCGACGGGGTGACCACGGGCCGGATCGCCGTCGTACCCACGGGAGCACAGGCATGACCGACGCAGCCGAACTCAAGCGCCGCACCGCCGAGTTGCTGGCCGCACACCCGCCGGCGTCCACAGACCGGCTGGAGTTCCTGAGGGCCCGCTTCGACGCGGGGCTCGCCTGGGTGCACTACCCGGAGGGCCTTGGTGGACTGAACGCGCCCCGTTCCCTCCAGGTCGTCGTGGACGCCGAGTTGGAGGCTGCGGGCGCTCCGGACAACGACCCGCGGCGCAACGGCATCGGCCTCGGCATGGCCGCGCCGACGATCCTCAGGTACGGCACCGAGGAGCAGAAGCAGCGCTATCTGCGGCCCCTGTGGGTGGGGGAGGAGGTCTGGTGCCAGCTGTTCAGCGAGCCAGGTGCCGGATCCGACCTCGCCGCGCTCGGCACCCGGGCCGTTCGCGAGGGCGACAACTGGGTGGTCAACGGGCAGAAGGTGTGGACGTCCGGCGCCCACAACTCCCGCTGGGCCATCCTCATCGCCCGCACCGACCCGGACGTGCCCAAGCACGCGGGCATCACCTATTTCCTCTGCGACATGACGGACCCCGGCGTCGATGTCCGCCCGCTGCGGCAGATCACCGGCGAGGCCGAGTTCAACGAGGTGTTCCTCACCGACGTCCGCATCCCCGACTCCCGCAGGCTCGGCGAGATCGGCGACGGCTGGCGGGTCGCGCAGACCACGCTGAACAACGAGCGCGTCGCCATCGGCGGCATGCGGCTGCCCCGCGAGGGCGGCATGATCGGCCCGGTCTCGAAGACCTGGCGCGAGCGCCCCGAACTGCGCACCCAGGACCTGCACCAGCGACTGCTGAGGCTCTGGGTCGACTCCGAGGTCGCCCGCCTCACCGCCGAGCGCCTGCGCCAGCAGCTCGTCGCCGGACAGCCCGGTCCCGAGGGCGCGGGCATGAAGCTCGCCTTCGCCCGCCTCAACCAGGAGATCAGCGGCCTGGAGGTCGAACTCCGTGGCGAGGAAGGCCTGTTGTACGACGACTGGACCATGCGCCGGCCCGAGCTGGTGGACTTCACCGGCCGTGACGCCGGCTACCGCTACCTGCGTTCCAAGGGCAACAGCATCGAGGGCGGGACCACTGAGGTCCTGCTGAACATCGTCGCCGAGCGCGTCCTGGGCCTCCCGGCCGAGCCGCGTACCGACAAGGACGTCGCGTGGAAGGACCTGGCCCGATGAGCGCACAGCCCGACCTGCTGTACTCGGAGGAGGAAGAGGCGCTGCGGGCCGCCGTACGGGACCTGCTCGCCGATCACTGCGACGCCCCGGGCGTGATCGCCCGCACCGAGTCGGACACCCCGCACGACCTCGCTGCCTGGAAGGCCCTCACCGACGGCATGGGCCTCGCGGGACTCCTGGTCCCGGAGGAAAAGGGCGGTCAGGGCGCCTCGCACCGCGAAGTCGCCGTCGTCCTGGAGGAGTTGGGCCGGGCGGTCGCTCCCGTGCCCTACCTCACCAGTGCGGTCGTCGCCACCGAGGCCCTGCTCGCCTGCGACGCCGACGACCTGCTCGCCGAGCTCGCGTCCGGACGGCGGATCGGCGCCCTCGCCGTCGCCCTGAACATCGCGCCGGGCGGCGCCTACAAGGTCGTACGCCACGAAGGCGGGGAGCTGCACGGGGAGTTGGCGGCGATCGCGGACGCCGCCGCAGCCGATGTGCTGCTGATCCCGGCGGACGACGGCGGGCTGTACGCGGTGGACGCCTCCTCCGTGACCGTCACCCCGCAGGTCTCCTTCGACCTGACCCGGCCGCTCGCGACCGTCACCCTCGACGGGGCTCCGGGCCGCCTGCTGGGCGACGCCGAACTCGCCGTGCACCGCGCCCTGCGGGCCGGGGCCGGACAGCTCGCCTCCGAGCAACTCGGGCTCGCCGAATGGACGTTGACCGAGACCGTGCGCTATCTCAAGGAGCGCAAGCAGTTCAACCGGCCCGTCGGTGGCTTCCAGGCGCTCAAGCACCGGCTCGCCCAGTTGTGGCTGGAGGTCGTCAACCTCCGTGCCGCGGCCCGCAACGCCGCCGACGCGCTGGCCACCGGTGAGGACGCCGACGTGGCGGTCGCCGTCGCGCAGGCCTATGCGGCGTCCGTCGCCGTGCACGCCGCCGAGGAGGCGCTGCAACTGCACGCCGGGATCGGCATGACGTGGGAGCACCCGATCCACCTGTATCTCAAGCGGGCCAAGGCCGACTCGATCGCCTACGGCTCGGCGGGCGCGCACCGCGCCCGGTTGGCCGAACTGGTAGACCTCCAGGCGCCTTGAGCGTCGCCCGGTGAACGCCGGTGAAGCCCGCCCCACCTGGGGCGGGCTTTTCCGTGCGCCTGCGCGGAAGGAGTGAACGGGCGGCGGCAGTCCGGCCAACTCCTCGCACGTACAGCTTCATTGAGGGTCGAAGGGCCCCATACTCCCTGTGGTTCCGACCCGCCCCACAGGGAGGCAGAACATGGCCCTCATCACCCGCCGCAGAGCCCTCACCACCGTCGGCGCCGCGGTCGCGGCGACCCTCGCCCCGCCCGTCGGCAGCGCGTGGGCCGACGGACAGAAGCACCGGCCCCGCCCGTTGTGGCGCGCCCACGCCCACAACGACTACGAGCACCCGCGCCCCCTCCTCGACGCCCTCGACCACCGTTTCGGCAGTGTCGAGGCCGACATCTTCCTCGTCGGCGACCAGCTCCTCATCGGCCACACGGTCGACGACCTCGACCCGACGCGCACCCTGGAGTCCCTGTACCTCGACCCGCTGGCCAGGATCGTCAGGGCCAACCACGGGTCGGTGTACCGGGGTCACCGCCGGCCCCTCCAGCTGCTCGTCGACATCAAGACCGAGGGCTCCTCGACCTATCTCGAACTCGACCGGCATCTGCGGCGCTACAGGCACCTGTTCACGACGTACGTCCACGGCAAGGTCGTCCCCGGCCCCGTGACCGCGGTGATCTCCGGCGACCGCGCCGCACGCGTCCCGATGGAGGCCCAGACCGTGCGCCGGGCCTTCTACGACGGCCGGCTCGCCGATCTCGGCACCTCGGCGCCCGCCTCCCTCATCCCGCTGATCAGCGACAACTGGATGCTCAACTTCACCTGGCTCGGTGAGGGCGTCTTCCCCGACGCCGAGCGGCAGAAGCTGCGGAGCATCGTCCAGCGGGCTCACGCGCGCGGGCAGAAGGTGCGGTTCTGGGCCACCCCGGACCTTGCCGGGCCTGCCCGGGACGCGCTGTGGACCGAGCTTCTCGCCGCCGACGTCGACTACTTCAACACCGACGACCTGGCGGGCCTCGAGGCCTTCCTGGACGCCCACCGGTAGGCGCCTTCGAGCGAGTGCGGACACCACTCGTTCGGAGGACACCGCAGCCGCCCGGACGAACCCTCCGCTACGCCACACTTGCGGCCGAACGCCGTGAAACGGACCTGGCGGCGTGGCGGAGGAGGCTGTTCATGGTGATTTCCCTTTCCGTGCTGGTGCTGCTGCTGATCCTGGCGGTGATCTTCCTGCGCAGCGGCGGACTCAAGGTCTCCCACGCGCTGGTGTGCGCGCTGCTCGGCTTCTGTCTCGCCGGCACGAGCATCGCGCCCACCATCCACAGCGGCATGACCGCGACCGCGGACATCGTCAGCAGCCTGCACCCCTGACCTCAACGGGTGGAGAAGACCCCGATGCCGTTCGGTACGGGCCGTTCGGCGCCGCCCGAGGGGTGGTTGAGGGCGGCGACGGCGCTGGTGCCCGGCGTACGGGCGGCCATGGTCGTGGAACCCCCGCCGTCCAGGCTGAAGGCGTCGACCGAGCCCAACCTCCGCATGGTGTCCGCGACTTCGGCGATCGTCAGCCCGCTGCGATAGGCGGGCGCACCGTCCAGCGCGAGGAGATACAGCCGCCGTCCGCCGTCCGCGATGCCCACGGCCGTGCGCACCGCCGACGTCGTGTCGTCGAGGCCGGGCAGCGGGCGGCCGTCGTCGAGCACCGGATAGCCCCCGAGCGCGAAGCGGTACGCGATTCCCGCCGAGGCCGCGACCAGTCGGTGCCGCACCGTCACCGCCGAGCCGACCGAGAGCTTGCGCAGTTGCTGCGCGCCCGCCTCCCGGCCCACGAGCACCGTGGTGCCGCCGGCGATCGTCCCGCTGCCCGGGCTGTCGGCCGTGGCGACGACGTGCCCGTCACGGACCGTCACCTCATGGGTGTCCGTGCTGCACGGGGCGGCGCGGTCCGTGTCCGTCCCGCAGGTCGCCCGCACCCGGGACGCGCCGCCCCAGTCCGAGGTGAACGCGCCGACCGAACCGACGGGCAGCGCGTACTGGTTCAGCCCGCCGAGCGGCAGTCGCCCCTCGGGCGTCCGCACCGACCCGTCGAGCCTGAGGTCGTCGAGGCGGGCCCGGCGGTCGGTGCCCACGCCGAACACGTCCCTGGTGCTCGTGCCGGGCGGCAGCGCGGGTCCGAAGCGCTGACCGCCCGGCACCGCGGCCTTGAGCACGCGGCCCCGCGCGATCGCCGGGCCCACGCTCGCGCCGGTCGCCTCGACGCCGGGGTGCTGGGTCTCCGAGATGTTGAAGAAGTCGCCGTTCACCCCCGCGAGGGCGCCCTGCGAGGTGGCCAGCCGGGACACCGTGGCCCGCGCGGCCAGAGCCCCCGGATACAACAACTCCACCCGCACCCGTGGCTCGCGCAGGTCCACGCGGATCACATGGGCATGCGTCACCCCCGCGGCCGCGGCGATGTCGAACTGCTCGTACCGCACACCCGTGGCGAGCCGCGTCCACCCCGGCGCGGCGCCGGCCGGTGCCGCCCCCACCAGGGCCGCACCGGCCAGTGTGCCGAGTGCCGCGAGTAACGTCAGTACCGGTCTGCCTGCGCCGAAACGCCTTTGACGGTGCGTCACAACTCTCCCTGATGTCTCGTCAACTGTCCCAGGACTCAGGGGAAGTGCATCAGAAAGGCGATGGCCGGGGGGAGGTCTAGGCGCCGACCACACGCGAACGGATGAGGAAACGCACCCCCTCGGGTGCCTCCAGCGAGAACCCGCTGCCCCGGCCCTCGACGACGTCGACGATCAGCCGGGTGTGACTCCAGACCTCGTACTGGCTCCTCGACATCCAGAACGTCACCGGCTCCCCGACCCCCGGCACGTCCAGTTCGGCCAGCAGCACGTCCGAGCCACCGGTGCGGAACTCGCCCGCCGGGTAGCACATCGGCGCGCTCCCGTCACAACAGCCGCCGGACTGATGGAACATCAACGGCCCGTGCGCCTCGCGCAACCGGCGCAGCAACTCGGCGGCAGCGGTCGTGACCTCGACACGCGGTACCTCGTCGGACACGGCATGTGCGGAATCCTCGTCCATGGTCGTCGAGTGCAGCACGGGGAAGGTTGCGAGGGGGTTGCACCGGGCCGTGCTTCGGCGTGCGGCCTCAGGACAGGTCGACGGGAGCCGGGTTCCATTTGTACCGCGCGTCGTCCTCGTCCTTGAGCGGAACTCCGGCCTTCGCCATCCGGTCAAGGATGTCCAACAGCATGTCCCCCAGGGGAAATCCGTCGATCCAGAACATCCGCTTCACCGAGGAGAACCTCTAATCACGCGGAAAGACGCCCAGAAAGACCCCGAGCCGCGGGCCACAGGACCGCAGCTGCGACGAGACACACCGCCGTCCGGCGTTGCCGCTTGCGGCCGAGCTGCCGCAGGCGGTTCGGGTCCTCGCCCTGTGCCACGGCCGGCTGCCTCCACAAGGCCGCCACCGGCGAAGAGCACGGGCCGAGTGCAGGTCTCTGCTCCGTGAGCGCAGGGGGCGGGCCGCGACGGGGCGAGCGTCGCCCGTCGCGGCGTCAGTGGGCGTACCGCGTGAAGTGGGCCGGAGTGTGGTCGATCGGCAGGTCCGGGCGCCAGGCGGTCAGGCCCTGGGCGCTGCACACGAACAGGTTCTCCGGAAGCCGGTCCAGGGCGAACCACCGCCAGTCGCCGACGCGTTCGCCGGGCTGGTCCGAGGGTTCACCCCGCCAGGCGGTGACCTCACTGGCCACCGTCATCCGCACCACCCCGGCCACATCGTCGAGGAGCGTGCCCAACAGCCGGACGTCGGCAGGGCGGGCCTCGATCCCGGTCTCCTCCCGGAGTTCGCGCACGACCGTCTCCGCCAGCGACTCACCGGGCTCCACCGTGCCACCGGGCAACTCCCAGGTGCCGCGCCGGTGCCGGCCGAGCAGCAGTCCCCGGGGGCCGCACAGGATGGCGCCGACCCCGATGGCCGCGTGCGGCACCGGACCGCGATCGCTGCGTGGGCGGGAGGAGACCCGGACGGGACGGGTCGCGCGGAAGATCCGGTACGAGGCGTGGTTGCCCTCCTCCGGCGCGTCGAGGACGTCGATCCCCTCGACCCGCAGCCCGTGGTCGCCGAGCAGGTCCGTCCAGAGCTCGGGGGTGAGCACCCACATCCGGACGTCGGTCTCCCCGCCCCCGGCGAGCCGCAGGATCTCGGACCGGGGCTCGACCACGGAGGAAGGGCCGTCGCCGCGCGAGTTGGTGTGCAGCACGGTGAAGCACAGTGTCCCGCCGGGCCGCAGCGCCCCGGCGAGGGCGGGCAGCAGCCTGCGGGGGTCGATGTAGGGCACCGCGTTGACGGAGTACACGACGTCGTACGGTTCCGCCGAGCCCAGGTGTTCGACGGCGTCGGCCCTGATCAGGTGCAGGCCGGGCAGGGAGCCGTAGTGGGCGCGGGCCCGTTCGTGCTGCGTGGGGGAGGAGTCGACCGCGTCCACCGAGGCGCCGTACACGCGGACCAGGTGGGCCGCGTGCCGGGCGGGGCCGCAGCCGAGGTCCAGCACGCGCCGCCCGGGGAGTGCGCCGAGGATCTCGGCGCCCGGCCCTGTGTCCCTGAGGCCCCAGTCGAACGGCTCCAGCTCCGGCAGCAGGGTGCCGCGCCGCAGATGGTGGTCGCCGTAGGCGTGCCAGGCCTCGGCATTGACCGAGTGGGGGTCGAGGGGTCGTGTGGTCAACGTGCCTCCCAGGCGCGGTGGTCGAGGCTCGGAACCCTATGCGCGGTCAGCGCCCTTTGCCGTCCCGCATCTTGACGTGTACTTGACGGAGTGGCTTCTATGGGAGCGCTCCCATGCCCCTTCCGACTGCCTCACCCACCCCTGGAGCCGCAGTGAGAAGAACAGGAAAGAGCCCCTTAAGTGCCCTCCTGGCCAGGTTGGCCGCCCTCGTCGGCCTGGTGCTGCTCGGCGCCCTGTGTCCCGGTACGGCCCAGGCCGCCGGGGCCGCCGAGGATGCCGGCACCCAGGCCGCCACCGGTCTGCACATCAGCAACGGCCGCCTGGTCGAGGGCAACGGCAACGACTTCGTGATGCGCGGCGTCAACCACGCCCATACCTGGTACCCGAACGAGCTCGGCTCGCTGGCCGACATCAAGGCGCAGGGCGCCAACACCGTCCGGGTGGTCCTCGCCGACGGCCATCGCTGGACCGCCAACAGTGCCGCCGACGTGACCAACGTGATCGCCCAGTGCAAGGCCAACCGGCTGATCTGTGTCCTGGAGGTGCATGACACCACCGGCTACGGCGAGGACAGCGCGGCCGGCACCCTCGACCAGGCCGCCGACTACTGGATCGGCCTGAAGAGCGTCCTCGCCGGCCAGGAGGACTACATCGTCATCAACATCGGCAACGAGCCCTGGGGCAACACCGACCCCGCCGGCTGGACCGCCCCGACGATCGCCGCGATCCAGAAGCTCCGCAACGCCGGGTTCCAGCACACGATCATGGTGGACGCGCCCAACTGGGGCCAGGACTGGCAGCAGGTCATGCGCACCAACGCCCAGTCCGTGTACGCCGCCGACACCACCGGCAACCTGATCTTCTCGATCCACATGTACAGCGTCTTCGACACCGCGGCGGAGGTCACCGACTACCTGAACGCCTTCGTGAGCGCCAAACTGCCCATCCTGATTGGGGAGTTCGGCGGTCCCGCCGACCAGTGGGGCGATCCGGACGAGGACACCATGATGGCCACCGCCGAGCAACTGCACATCGGCTATCTGGCCTGGTCCTGGAGCGGCAACACCGACCCGGTCCTCGACCTCGTCCTCAACTTCGACCCGGCGCAGATGACGTCATGGGGAAAGCGGATCTTCAACGGCGCCAACGGCATCGCGCAGACCGCCAAGGAGGCCACCGTCTTCGGCGGCGGTTCCGGTGACACCCAGGCCCCCACCGCCCCCGGCACGCCGACCGCCTCCGCGGTGACGGCGACCTCCGCCCACCTGACCTGGACGGCCTCCAGTGACAACGTTGGCGTCGCCGGGTACGACGTCGTGCGGATCAGCGGTGGCACCGAGACGAAGGTCGCGGCCTCGACGACGAACTCGGTGACCGTGACCGGTCTGTCCGCCGACACGGCCTACTCCTTCGCCGTCTACGCCCGTGACGCGGCCGGGAACCGGTCGGCCCGCTCGGCGACGGTGAGCGTCACCACCGCCACCACGCCCGCCGGAAGCTGCTCCGTGGGCTACCGGGTGGTCGGTGAGTGGCAGGGCGGCTTCCAGGGCGAGATCGTCATCCGCAACACCGGCACCGCCCCGGTCAGCGGCTGGAAACTCGGCTTCGCCTTCGCCGACGGGCAGACAGTCTCCACCATGTGGGGCGGCACTGCGGCACAGAGCGGGGGCTCGGTGACCGTCACCCCGGCCTCGTACACCAACACCATCGCGGCCGGAGGTTCGGTCACCGTGGGCTTCATCGGCAGCAAGGGCGCCAAGAACACCGCGCCCACCGCTTTCACTCTCAACGGAGCGGTCTGCGTGAACGGTTGATGTACCCCAGGTATCAGGTCAACTGTCCCGGACTCTTGACTCGGAACGTGCCCGGTCGCGATCCTCGACGCATCTATTGCGCCGGTCATGACAAATCCAAGGGCAGTCAAAACGCCCTCGGTCGACGGCGCTCTCCCGCCGACCGAGGGACGTGGGCCATGGCCGGACGCACCTGCCGCAGACGCAAGAACATCACCGTCACCACCCTGCTCCTCCTGGTGCTGGCAGTGATCCTCGGCCCCACCCAGAGCTCGGCGGCCACCGACTGGTGGACACCGACGGCCAGACCCGCCCCCGACGCCCAGGTCAACGTGACCGGGGCGCCCTTCACCGGCACCAACTCCGCGGGCGAGGTGCGGGGGTTCATCGACGCCCACAACCACCTCTTCTCCAACGAGGCCTTCGGTGGGCGGCTGATCTGCGGCAAGGTGTTCTCCGAGTCCGGAGTCGCCGACGCGCTCAAGGACTGCCCCGAGCACTACCCCGACGGCAGCCTCGCGCTCTTCGACTACATCACCCACGGCGGCGACGGCAAGCACGACCCGGTCGGCTGGCCGACCTTCAAGGACTGGCCGGCGTACGACTCGATGACCCACCAGGCGAACTACTACGCCTGGGTGGAGCGGGCCTGGCGCGGTGGCCAGCGGGTGCTCGTCAACGACCTCGTCACCAACGGGATGATCT
This sequence comes from Streptomyces sp. NPDC005483, assembly GCF_040606035.1. Taxonomy (NCBI): domain Bacteria; kingdom Bacillati; phylum Actinomycetota; class Actinomycetes; order Kitasatosporales; family Streptomycetaceae; genus Streptomyces; species Streptomyces sp. NPDC005483. Next base: position 35,208 of record NZ_JBEXEA010000031.1, on the reverse strand, counting down.
GCTCCATCTACCCGTTCAAGGACCGCAGTTGTGACGAGATGACCTCGATCCGCCTGCAGGCCAGAATGACGTACGACCTCCAGGCCTTCATCGACAAGATGTACGGCGGCACCGGCAAGGGCTGGTTCCGGATCGTCACCGACAGCGCGCAGGCCCGACAGGTCATCCAGCAGGGCAAGTTGGCGGTCGTCCTCGGCGTCGAGACCTCCGAGCCGTTCGGCTGCAAGCAGATCCTCGACATCGGGCAGTGCAGCAAGGCGGACATCGACAAGGGCCTCGACGAGCTGTACGGCCTCGGCGTGCGCTCGATGTTCCTGTGCCACAAGTTCGACAACGCACTGTGCGGTGTCCGCTTCGACGAGGGCGGCCTCGGCACCGCCATCAACGTCGGGCAGTTCCTGTCGACCGGCACCTTCTGGAAGACCGAGACCTGCAAGGGCCCGCAGCACGACAACCCCATCGGCACGGCGGCCTCCGCGGCGGAGAAGGACCTGCCGGCCGGTACGGAGGTCCCGGAGTACGACAAGGCCGCGCAGTGCAACGTCCGCGGGCTCACCGACCTCGGCGAGTACGCCGTGCGCGGCATGATGAAACGCAAGATGATGCTCGAGATCGACCACATGAGCGTCAAGGCCACCGGCCAGGTCCTCGACATCTTCGAGGCCGCCAACTATCCCGGCGTGCTGTCCTCGCACAGCTGGATGGATCTCAACTGGACCGAGCGGGTCTACTCCCTGGGCGGTTTCGTCGCCCAGTACATGCACGGCTCGGAGGGGTTCGCCGCGGAGGCGAAGCGCACCGACGCGCTGCGGGACAAGTACCACGTCGGCTACGGCTACGGCACCGACTTCAACGGCATCGGCGACCACCCCGCACCGCGCGGAGCGGACGCCCCGAACAAGGTGACGTACCCCTTCAAGAGCGTCGACGGCGGCTCGGTCATCGACAAGCAGACCTCCGGGCAGCGCACCTTCGACTTCAACACCGACGGAGCAGCCCACGTCGGCATGATCCCGGACTGGATCGAGGACATCCGGCTCGTCGGCGGCCAGGGCGTGGTCGACGACCTCTTCCGGGGCGCGGAGTCCTACCTCGACACCTGGGGCGCCTCCGAGCAGCACCAGGCGTCGGTCGACCTCGCCGACGGGCGGACGGCGACGGCCAGTTCGTCCGAGTCGAACCCCTTCACCAGCTACCAGCCGGGGCGGGCGGTGGACGGCGACGACTCCAGCCGCTGGGCCAGCGACTGGAGCGACGACCAGTGGTGGCAGGTCGACCTCGGCGCGACCAACCTGGTCTCCAAGGTCACGCTCGACTGGGAGCGGGCCTACGGGAAGTCGTACCGGATCGAGTTGTCGACGGACGGTACGAACTGGACGACCGCCTGGGCGACGACCTCCGGTGACGGCGGGCTCGACACGGCCAAGTTCACCGGCACACCGGCCCGTTACGTCCGGGTCCACGGTCTCGCCCGCGGCACCGACTGGGGATACTCGCTCTACCAGGTGGGCGTTCACAGCGGCTGATTCACTCGACAGCGGGGGGACACGTATGGCACGCATGCCGTCGGCCGAGCGGCGCAGACAGCTGACGGAAGCGGCCATCAGGGCGATGGCCCGGGACGGCGTCGCGAAGACGACGACCCGGTCCATCGCCGCCGAGGCCGGCGTCTCCCTCAGCGTCTTCCACTACTGCTTCGACTCCAAGCAGGCCCTGATCGAGGCCGTGATCACCACGCTCACCGATCACTCGGTGAGCGTGGTCCAGGAGGCGCTGCGCCCGAGGGACACCCTGGAGGAGACCGTCGCCGCCGGTTTCCGGGCGTACTGGGACCACGTCCGCGCCAACCCCGAGGCGCACATGCTCACCTACGAGCTCACCCAGTACGCCCTGCGCCAGCCGGGGTTCGAGCACCTGGCCAGACGCCAGTACGAGCTGTACGGCGAGGCGTACGCCGAGCTCATCGAGCAGCTGCGCAAGGACATGGACCTGGAGCTGCGGGTGCCGGTCTCCGTCCTGGCCCGCTACCTCGCCGCCATGACCGACGGGCTGACCCTGAACTACCTCGTCCTCGGCGACGCGGCCGCCTGGGCGGACATCCTCGACACGGTCACGGCGCACATCGCGGGGCTGGTGCGCTGAGACCGGTCAGGATGGTCAGGATTCGAGAAGCGCGGTCCTGGGGCCGTGGCTAGCGTGACGGACATGGACATCCGGATTCGGGCGAGCTTCCTCCCGCACCACGACCCGGAGGCCTCCCTGGCCTTCTACCGGGACGTGCTGGGCTTCGTGGTGCGCGGTGACGTGCGCCGCGGCAGGGTGCGGTGGATCACCGTCGGCCCCGCGGGCCGGGCCGGTCCTTCGGTCGTGCTGCGCCCGGTGGGCGACGACCCCGAGCTCCTCCTCGCCACCCCCGACCTCGACTCCGTCTTCGAGCGGCTCCAGGCCCGCGCCGAGGTGATCCAGGAGCCGATCGAGCAGCCGGACGGCGTCAAGGACTGCGCCTTCCTCGACCCCGCGGGCAACATGATCCGCGTCCAGGAGCTGCGCTGAGGCGTGTGCGTCGACATAGTGTGCCAAGTTGTCGGAACGGGAGGACGAAAGATCATGAGCCAGGCCACTCCAGGCGACCGGCATGCCGCTGACAGCCACGACCTGATCCGCGTGCACGGGGCGCGCGAGAACAATCTCAAGGACGTCAGCATCGAGATCCCGAAGCGCCGGCTCACGGTCTTCACCGGAGTTTCCGGCTCCGGCAAGAGCTCGCTGGTGTTCGACACCATCGCCGCGGAGTCGCAGCGGCTGATCAACGAGACCTACAGCGCCTTCGTGCAGGGTTTCATGCCGACCCTGGCCCGGCCCGAGGTCGACGTCCTCGACGGCCTGACCACCGCGATCACCGTCGACCAGCAGCGCCTCGGCGGCGACCCGCGCTCCACCGTCGGCACCGTCACCGACACCAACGCGATGCTCCGCATCCTGTTCAGCAGACTCGGCACCCCGCACATCGGCTCGCCCAAGGCGTTCTCCTTCAACGTCGCCTCGATCAGCGGGGCGGGCGCGGTGACCGTGGAGCGCGGCGGGCAGACCGTGAAGGAGCGCCGCAGCTTCAGCATCGTCGGCGGCATGTGCCCGCGCTGCGAGGGCCGGGGCACGGTCAACGACATCGACCTCACCCAGCTCTACGACGACTCCAAGTCGCTGAGCGAGGGCGCCATGACCATCCCCGGCTACAAGGCCGGCGGCTGGAACTACCGCCTCTACAGCGAGTCCGGCTTCTTCGACGCGGACAAGCCGATCCAAAAGTTCACCAAGAAGGAACTCCAGGACTTCCTGTACCGCGAACCGGTCCGGATGAAGATCGCGGGCATCAACATGACCTACGAGGGTCTCGTCCCGCGGATCCAGAAGTCGATGCTCGCCAAGGACCGCGAGTCGATGCAGCCGCACATCCGTGAGTTCGTGGACCGTGCGATCACCTTCATGGTCTGCCCCGAGTGCGAGGGCACCCGGCTGAGCGAGGGCGCCCGGTCCTCGAAGATCAAGGGCATCAGCATCGCCGACGCCTGCGCGATGCAGATCAGCGACCTGGCCGAGTGGGTCCGCGCGCTGGACGAGCCGTCGGTCGGGCCGCTGCTGACGGCGTTGGGGGAGACCCTCGACTCCTTCGTGGAGATCGGGCTCGGCTATCTCTCCCTCGACCGCTCCTCGGGCACACTGTCCGGCGGCGAGGCCCAGCGCACCAAGATGATCCGCCACCTCGGCTCCTCCCTCACCGACGTCACCTACGTCTTCGACGAGCCGACCATCGGGCTGCACCCCCATGACATCCAGCGCATGAACAACCTGCTGCTGCGCCTGCGGGACAAGGGCAACACGGTGCTCGTGGTGGAGCACAAGCCGGAGACGATCGTCATCGCCGACCACGTGGTGGACCTGGGGCCGGGTGCCGGTACGGCGGGCGGTTCGGTCTGCTTCGAGGGCACCGTGGAGGGGCTGCGGACCAGCGGCACCGTCACCGGCCGCCACTTCGACGACCGGGCCGGGCTCAAGGACACGGTCCGCAAGGGGACCGGTGCGCTGGAGATCCGGGGGGCGAGCACCCACAACCTCCAGGACGTCGACGTCGACATCCCGCTCGGCGTGCTGACCGTGATCACCGGGGTCGCGGGGTCCGGCAAGAGCTCGCTGGTGCACGGGTCGATCCCGGCCGGGGAGGGGATCGTCTCCGTCGACCAGGGCGCCATCCGCGGTTCCAGGCGCAGCAACCCGGCGACGTACACCGGACTGCTCGAACCGATCCGGAAGGCGTTCGCGAAGGCCAACGGGGTGAAGCCGGCGCTGTTCAGCGCCAACTCCGAGGGGGCCTGTCCCACCTGCAACGGCGCGGGGGTCGTCTACACCGACCTCGCGATGATGGCCGGGGTCGCCACGACCTGCGAGGAGTGCGAGGGGAAGCGGTTCCAGGCCTCCGTGCTGGAGTACCACCTCGGGGGGCGGGACATCAGCGAGGTGCTCGCGATGCCGGTGACGGAGGCGGAGGAGTTCTTCAACACCGGTCAGGCGCGTACCCCGGCCGCCCACAGGATTCTGGAGCGGCTCTCGGACGTCGGGCTCGGCTATCTCACCCTCGGGCAGCCGCTCACCACGCTGTCCGGCGGTGAGCGGCAGCGGCTGAAGCTGGCGACCCACATGGGCGAGAAGGGCGGCGTCTACATCCTCGACGAGCCGACCACCGGACTCCACCTCGCCGATGTCGAGCAACTCCTCGGTCTGCTGGACCGGCTCGTCGACTCCGGCAAGTCCGTCATCGTCGTCGAGCACCACCAGGCGGTCATGGCCCACGCCGACTGGATCATCGACCTCGGCCCGGGCGCGGGTCATGACGGCGGACGGATCGTGTTCGAGGGGACTCCGGCGGAGCTCGTCGCCGCGGGGGGCACGCTCACCGCGGAGCATCTGGCGGCCTACGTGGGGGAGTGACGGGGCGCTTCCGGTCCCCCGTCCCTGGACGGCGTGGCTCACGGCATCGGCCTGGGTCACGCCGTCCTGCCGTCACGGCGCGTCCCCCGGTCCACCGCCGCTGCCGTCCGACCGGATCCGGGCTCTTGACCCGTGGCTCACCCTCCCCGATGCTCGGTTGCGCATGGTGATGCGTGTACCGGATAAGGCAACCCGCTGGTCTGTCGGAGGAGTGACCCATGGCTCATGAGGTTCGTGCTGTCGTCGCCCGGGCGAAGGGCGCCCCCGTCTCCGTGGAGACGATCGTGGTCCCCGACCCGGGGCCCGGCGAGGCGCTGGTGAAGGTGGAGGCGTGCGGGGTCTGTCACACCGACCTCCACTACCGGGAGGGCGGGATCAACGACGACTTCCCCTTCCTGCTGGGCCACGAGGCGGCCGGCCGCGTCGAGGCCGTGGGGGAGGGTGTCACCGGTGTCGAGCCGGGCGACTTCGTCATCCTCAACTGGCGTGCGGTCTGCGGTGAGTGCCGGGCGTGCAGCAAGGGCAAACCCTGGTACTGCTTCGCCACCCACAACGCGACACAGCCGATGACCCTGCTCGACGGCACCCCGCTCGCTCCCGCCCTCGGTATCGGCGCCTTCGCGGAGAAGACCCTGGTCGCCGCCGGGCAGTGCACCAAGGTGGACCCGGCGGCCCCGGCGACCGCCGCGGGACTGCTCGGCTGCGGTGTCATGGCGGGATTCGGCGCGGCCGTGAACACCGGCGCCGTCGGCCGCGGGGACTCCGTCGCCGTCATCGGCTGCGGCGGGGTCGGCATGGCCGCCGTCGCGGGGGCGCGGCTCGCCGGCGCGACCAAGGTCATCGCCGTCGACGTCGACCCGCGCAAGCTGGAGCGGGCCCGGGGGATGGGCGCCACCCACACCGTCGACGGCTCGGCCGCGGACGTCGTGGCGGCGGTGCGCGAACTGACCGGCGGCTTCGGCGCCGACGTGGTCGTCGAGGCGGTCGGCCGCCCCGAGACCTACCGGCAGGCCTTCTACGCCCGCGACCTCGCCGGCACCGTCGTCCTGGTCGGTGTGCCGACCCCGGAGATGAAGCTGGAGCTGCCGCTGCTCGACGTCTTCGGACGCGGCGGCGCCCTGAAGTCCAGCTGGTACGGCGACTGTCTGCCCTCCCGGGACTTCCCGGCGCTCATCGACCTCTACCTGGACGGGCGCTTCGACCTGGACGCGTTCGTCTCCGAGACCATCGGCCTCGGGGACGTGGAGAAGGCGTTCGAGAAGATGCACCGCGGCGAGGTGCTGCGCTCCGTGGTGGTGCTGTGAAAGACCACTCGATGTTGCCCCATGCGCATGATGTTGCATATGGAGCAACAGAGGTTCCCGTGTGTGTCCGCCCTCTGGACTCCTTGACAAGGGTTTATGGGCGCCCGCAAACTGACGTTGCGTTCACCGCAATCCGTTTCGTTATACGCACCGAGGTGTCATGATGATTCCCGCGTGCCGTCTCGTGGATCTTCCCCGAGGCGAGGCCTACCGGCTCGACATCGATCCGCCGGTCTCGGTGTTCCACACCGACGACGGCGAGGTCTTCGCCATCGACGACACCTGCACCCATCAGGACGCCTCGCTCGCCGACGGCTGGCTGGAGGGCTGCGAGGTCGAATGCCCGCTGCACGCCTCGAAGTTCGACCTGCGCACGGGTGCCGTCGACGCCCCGCCGGCCAAGCGTCCGGTCCGCACCCACGAGGTCCACGTCGAGGACGGCATGATCTACGTCCGGCTGTCCCTGGACGCGCCCAACCTGCCGCCCTGCGTCGCGGCCAGGCTCGCCGGCGGACCCGCGTGAGGACGGTCGCCGTCGTCGGCGCCTCGCTCGCCGGTCTGTCGGCGGCGCGCTCGCTCCGCAAGCAGGGCTACGACGGGCGGCTCGTCGTCATCGGCGACGAACTCCACCGCCCGTACGACAGGCCCCCGTTGTCCAAGGAGTTCCTGGCCGGCTCCCTGGGCGAGGCCGATCTCGCACTGGAGCCGGACGACGAGGACCTGCGGGTGGAGTGGCTGCTCGGCGTACGCGCCGTAGGTCTCGACGGCCCGCAGCGCGCCGTACGGCTCGCCGACGGCAGCGAGGTACGGGCGGACGGCGTCGTCATCGCGACCGGCGCCGCCGCCCGGACCCTGCCCGGCACCGGCGGCCTGGCCGGGGTGCACACCCTGCGCACCCTGGACGACGCCCGCGCCCTGCGCGACGAACTGGCCCTCGGGGGACGGCTGGTGGTGATCGGCGGCGGCTTCATCGGCGCCGAGGTCGCCTCCACCGCGTACGCCCTCGGACTCGACGTGACCGTCGTGGAGGCGGCCCCGACCCCGCTGGCCGGACCGCTCGGCGAGACGATGGGCGGGATCGTCTCCGCCCTCCACGCGGACCACGGGGTACGGCTGTTGTGCGGGGTGGGCGTCAGGGGGCTGCGCGGCGGGAGCCGTGTCGACACCGTCCTGCTGGCGGACGGGCGCAGCCTCCCCGCCGACATCGTGGTCGTGGGGGTCGGCGCACGTCCGTGCGTCGAGTGGCTGGCGGACTCGGGCATCGATCTCGACGACGGCGTCAGGTGCGGCGCCGACGGCCGCACCAGCCTGGCCGGCGTGGTCGCGGTCGGGGACTGCGCCTCCTGGTACGACCCGCGGGCGGGCCTGCACCGCCGCGTCGAGCACTGGACCGGCGCCCGCGAGCGGCCCGACGCGGCGGTGACCGCACTGCTGGCGGGCGGCGCGGTGGAACCGGGCGCGCCGAGGCCGCCGTACTTCTGGTCCGACCAGTACGGCGTGAAGATCCAGTTCGCCGGTCACGCGGCCGCCGCCGACAGCGTGACGATCGAGGAAGGCGCCAGGGCCGACCGCAACGTCCTGGCCGTCTACCGGCGTTCGGGCCATCCGGTCGCCGTGCTCGGGATGAACCAGCCGCGGCTGTTCACACGCTGGCGCAAGCAGCTCGCCGCCGCGGCCTGACAGCACCGACGCTGTCGCTCCGTTCAGAACGCCGTCCGCTCTTCGGCGTGCACCACCGGTACACGAACGCGTGCATCACCGGTCCCCGACGTTCCCCGAGGAGTGCACTGTGACCTCGACCAGCCTGCCGGACAGCCTGATCGCCACCCTGCCCGGCGTCTCCTACACCGATCCCGGGATCTTCGCCCAGGAGCAGGAGCGCATCTTCGAAGCGATGTGGTTCTGCGCCGTCCGCGCTTCCGACCTGCCCAGGCCCGGCGCCTTCAAGACCGTGGAGGTGGGCCGCGAGAGCATCCTGATCACGCGTGCGCGGGACGCCTCGGTGCGCGCCTACTTCAACGTCTGCCGGCATCGGGGCGCCCGGCTGTGCACCGAGGAGTCGGGGGAGGTGAAGCGGGCGTTCCAGTGTCCGTACCACGCCTGGACGTACGACCTGACGGGCAAGCTCGTGGCCGCGCCGAACCTGACGAAGATGCCGGACGTGGGCCGGACCGAGTACGGCCTGGCGAGCGTGGCGGTGCGCGAGTGGCTGGGCTATGTGTGGGTGTGCCTCGCCGAGGACCCGCCGCCCTTCGACGAGGTCGTCCAGGACGTGATCACCCGCCTCGGCGACACCGAGTCGATCGAGCGCTACGACATCGGGGGGCTGGAGGTCGGCCGGCGGATCGTCTACGACGTGAAGGCCAACTGGAAGCTGATCGTCGAGAACTTCATGGAGTGCTACCACTGCGCGACCATCCATCCCGAACTCACCGAGGTGCTCCCGGAGTTCGCCGACGGATACGCGGCGCAGTACTACGTGGGGCACGGTGCGGAGTTCGGTGCGGACGTCAGGGGGTTCACCGTCGACGGCTCGGAGGGCCTGGACCGCATCCCGGGTGTCTCCGAGGATCAGGACCGCCGCTACTACGCGATCACCGTCCGGCCGCAGGTGTTCGTCAACCTCGTGCCCGACCATGTGATCTTCCACCGGATGTATCCGGTCGCCGCCGACCGCACGATCGTCGAGTGCGACTGGCTGTACCTTCCGCATGTCGTCGAGAGCGGTCGGGACGTCAGCAGGTCGGTCGAGCTCTTCGACCGGGTCAACCGGCAGGACTTCGACGCCTGCGAGCGCACCCAGCCCGGGATGAGCTCACGGCTGTACGCCAAGGGCGGTGTGCTGGTGCCCAGCGAGCACCACATCGGCGAGTTCCACGACTGGGTCCAGGCCCGGCTGGGGGCCCGGCCCGGGCCGGGGGCGGCTCAGCCCAGGTAGCCCATGCGGTGGCTGATCTCCTCGGCGCCCTTGACCAGGACCGGGGCGAGCTCGTGAAGGCGCTCCTCGGAGAGCCGGTACGCGGGCCCCGAGGCGCTGAGCGCCGCGATGACCTCTCCGTCCCGGTCGCGGACCGGGGCGGCCATGGCGTGCAGGCCGAGCTCCAGCTCCTCCAGCGCCCAGGCGTAACCGCGCTCCCGGGCCTCGGCGAGGTTCTTCTCGAGCTTCGTCTTCGCGGTGATGGTGCGCGGGGTGACCTTCTTCAGGCCGGCCTCCGTCAGCAGCGCGGCGCGCTCCTTGGCGGACAGGTGGGCCAGCAGGATCTTGCCGCTGGACGTGGCGTGCAGCGGGGTCAGCTGGCCGACCCAGTTCTGCGCGGTGACGGCACCCGGGCCGCGCACCTGGTAGAGGTTGACCGCGTAGCGCTCCTGCATCACGGCGAGGTTCACGGTCTCGCCGAGCTCCTCGGCGAGGTCCTCGCAGACCGGACGGCTCTGCTGGGTGATGTCGATGCGTCCGGTGACCGCGCCGGCCAGGCGCACGATGCCGAAACCGAGACGGTACTTGCCGCGCTCGCCCGCCTGTTCCACCAGGCCGCGCGCTTCCAAAGCGCCGAGGAGCCGGAACGCCGTGGACTTGTGAACGTCGATCTCGGCGGCCACCTCGCTGACGCCGGCCTCGCCCCGCTGGGCCAGGATTTCCATCACGTGAATGGCCCGGTCGACGGACTGCACTCCACCGTTCGACGACCCTGTCGTTTCGTTATCCGGGTTGTAGTTGCTCACAACGCAACTATACGGCCGGTAAACAACATGGACGTGAGTCTGTTTCGCGGACCTCGTGCATGTGTCGTGGAAGTTGCGTGGTTCGCAACCTGGTGCGTATCACGCTACCCGTACTAGCATGCCGCGCGTATCTACGGCGCGAGCGAGACGAGGCACCATGGCTCCCCAGCAGTACGACTTCGTCATCGTCGGCGGTGGATCGGCCGGCAGCGCACTGGCCAACCGGCTCTCCGCGGACCCGGGCAACCGGGTGCTGGTCCTGGAGGCCGGCCGGCCCGACTACCCGTGGGACGTCTTCATCCACATGCCCGCGGCGCTGACCTACCCGATCGGCAGCCGCTTCTACGACTGGAAGTACGAGTCCGAGCCCGAGCCGCACATGGGCGGACGGCGGGTCTACCACGCCCGCGGCAAGGTGCTGGGCGGCTCCAGCAGCATCAACGGCATGATCTTCCAGCGCGGCAACCCCCTGGACTACGAGCGCTGGGCCGCCGATCCCGGTATGGAGAGCTGGGACTACGCGCACTGTCTGCCGTACTTCAAGCGGATGGAGAACTGCCTCGCGGCCGACCCGGACGACGAGTTCCGCGGCCACGACGGCCCGCTCGTCCTGGAGCGAGGCCCGGCCACCAACCCGCTCTTCACCGCCTTCCAGAAGGCCACCGAGGAGGCCGGGTACGCGCCCACGGACGACGTCAACGGCTACCGGCAGGAGGGCTTCGCCAAGTTCGACCGCAACGTCCACCGCGGTCGCCGGCTCTCGGCCTCGAAGGCCTATCTGAAGCCCGTCAGGAAGCGCCCCAACCTCACGGTCAGAACCCGCGCCCTCGTCACCCGCGTCCTGTTCGAGGGAAAGCGGGCCGTCGGCGTCGAGTACCGCCGCGGGAAGGGTGCGCTCCAGCAGGTGCGGGCGGCTGAGGTCATCCTCTGCGGCGGCGCGATCAACTCCCCGCAGCTCCTCCAGCTGTCCGGCGTCGGCAACGCCGGGGAACTGCGCGCGCTCGGCATCGACGTCGTCCACGACCTGCCGGGCGTCGGCGAGAACATGCAGGACCACCTGGAGGTGTACATCCAGTACGCCTGCAAGCAGCCCGTCTCCATGCAGCCGTACCTGGCGAAATGGCGGGCCCCCTTCATCGGCCTGCAGTGGCTCTTCCGCAAGGGCCCCGCCGCGACCAACCACTTCGAGGCCGGCGGGTTCGCCCGCAGCAACGAGGATGTGGACTACCCCAATCTGATGTTCCACTTCCTGCCCATCGCGGTCCGCTACGACGGTTCGGTGCCCGCCGGGGGACACGGCTACCAGGTGCACGTCGGTCCCATGTACTCCGACGCCATCGGCTCCGTGAAGATCAAGAGCAGGGACCCGGAGGAGCACCCGGCGCTGCGCTTCAACTACCTGTCCACCGAACAGGACCGCCGCGAGTGGGTCGAGGCGATCCGCGTCGCGCGCAGGCTGCTCAACCAGCCCGCCCTGGCTCCCTACAACGACGGGGAGGTCTCGCCGGGCCCGTCCGTCGAGACCGACGAGGAGATCCTCGCCTGGGTCGCCAAGGACGGCGAGACCGCCCTGCACCCCTCCTGCACCTGCAAGATGGGCACAGACGAGATGGCCGTCGTGGACCCCGCCAGCATGCGGGTGCACGGCGTCGAGGGGCTGCGGGTCGTCGACGCCTCGGTGATGCCCTACGTCACCAACGGCAACATCTACGCGCCGGTGATGATGATCGCGGAGAAGGCGGCCGACCTCATCCTCGGCAAGGAGCCGCTCGCGCCCTCCGATGCCGCGTACTACCGGCACCGGGACGCCCGGACGCAGGCGGGGTAACGCGGATTTTTCCCGGGACCGCTTGTACCGGAAACCCGCCGGGTTGGAGCGGCGCGCAACGCGCCCGCGTGCCCAAACCGTCATCCCCCAACCCCTTGACGTGGGTTGCCGCAGTACCCAGAGTGTTCCACCACAAGCAATGCGATGCGTCATGCGCAACGAAATCGCTCGAAGGGCTCCCGACGTGGCAGACCTGTACGTGGACGGTGAATGGCGGGATCCGGTGGCCGGAGGCCATCGGGAGATCCGTTGCCCCGCTGACGGCACGCTCTCCGCGACCGTGTCCGAGGGGACCCGCCCCGACAGCGAGGCGGCCGTCGCCGCCGCCCGCCGGGCCTTCGACGAAGGGCCCTGGCCGCACACCCCCGAGCGCGAGCGGGGCGCCCTGCTGCTGCGCACCGCCGACCTGATCGAGCGCGACGCCAAGGAGTTCGCCCGCGCCGAGTCGCTGGACAGCGGCAAGCGGCTGGTGGAGAGCGAGTACGACATCGCGGACGTCGTCTCCTGCTTCCGCTACTACGGCGGGCTCGGCGGCACCGACGCCGGCCGCGTGATCGACACCGGCCGGGACGACGCCGTCAGCCGTGTGGTCTACGAGCCGATCGGTGTGTGCGGACTGATCACACCGTGGAACTACCCTCTTCTGCAAGCGAGTTGGAAGGTCGCCCCAGCCCTTCTCGCCGGGAACACGATCGTCCTCAAGCCCAGCGAGCTCACCCCCTCCACCTCGATCCTGCTGATGAGGGCGCTGGCGGAGGCCGGACTTCCCGCCGGTGCCGCCAACCTCGTCCTCGGCACCGGGCCCGAGGTGGGCGCCCCGCTCTCCGAGGACCCCCGCGTCGACATGGTGTCCTTCACCGGGGGCGTGGAGACCGGAAAACGGATCATGGCGACCGCCGCCGCGACCGTGAAGAAGGTCGCGCTGGAACTCGGCGGCAAGAACCCCAACGTCGTCTTCGCCGACGCCGACTTCGAGACGGCCGTGGACTTCGCGCTCACGGCCGTCTTCCTGCACTCGGGGCAGGTCTGCTCGGCCGGTGCCCGGCTGATCGTCGAGGACTCGCTGCACGACCGCTTCGTCGACGAGGTGGTCCGCAGGGCCCGGCGGATCCGCCTCGGCGGGCCCTTCGACCCCGAGGCCGAGACCGGGGCGCTGATCTCGGCGCAGCACCTGGAGAAGGTCGAGGCGTACGTCGCCGCGGGTGTCGCCGAGGGCGCCGTACTGCGCTGCGGCGGCGAACGGCCCGCCGACCCGGCCCTCGCCAAGGGCCACTACTACCCGCCCACCGTGCTCGACGAGTGCCGGCAGGACATGCGGGTGGTGCACGAGGAGTCCTTCGGACCGGTGCTCACCGTGGAGCGCTTCCTGGACGAGGACGACGCCGTACGCATCGCGAACGACACCGAGTACGGGCTCGCCGGGGCGGTCTGGACGCAGGACGCCGGGAAGGCCCAGCGGGTCGCCCGCCGGCTGCGGCACGGCACGGTGTGGATCAACGACTACCACCCCTATGTGCCGCAGGCCGAGTGGGGTGGCTTCGGGCACTCCGGTGTGGGCCGGGAACTGGGACCGACCGGCCTCGACGAGTACCGCGAGCCCAAGCACATCTGGCAGAACATCCAACCCCGGCCGCAACACTGGTTCCGCGGCTGAACGCCGAGAAGAGGTCGACCATGACCCCAACCCAGACCGAGGTGCCGCCGCGCCGCGGCACCCCCGAGGACGCGGCGCCCACGCCCGTCATATCCGTACGCGGGCTGTGGAAGGTGTTCGGGCCGAAGGCGGACCAGGTACCGGACTCCGAGGAGCTGCGCGGCCTCACCCGCCGCGAACTCATGGACCGCACCGGCTGTACCGCCGCCGTGCGGGACGTCAGCTTCGACGTCGCGCCCGGCGAGGTCTTCGTCGTCATGGGACTGTCCGGCTCCGGCAAGTCCACCCTGGTGCGCTGTCTGACCCGCCTGATCGAACCCACCGCCGGTGAGATCGTCTTCGAGGGCGAGGACATCCGGGACGCCGACGAACGGCGGCTGCGGGAACTGCGGCGCAGCAAGTTCTCCATGGTCTTCCAGCACTTCGGTCTGCTGCCCCACCGCCGCGTCGTCGACAACGTGGCGTTCGGCCTGGAGATCCGCGGCATGGGCCGGGCCGAGCGCACCAGGCGGGCGCTGGAGGTCGTCGAACTCGTGGGCCTCGCGGGCTACGAGAACTCCTACCCCGACCAGCTCTCCGGCGGCATGCAGCAACGCGTGGGCCTGGCCAGGGCGTTGGCCGGAGATCCGGACGTCCTTCTGTTCGACGAGCCGTTCTCGGCGCTCGACCCGCTGATCCGCCGTGACATGCAGAACGAGGTCATCCGGCTGCACCACGAGGTCGGCAAGACGATGGTGTTCATCACCCACGACCTCTCCGAGGCGCTGAAGCTCGGCGACCGCATCCTCATCATGCGCGACGGCAAGACGGTCCAGTGCGGCACCGGCGACGAACTCGTCGGCGCCCCCGCCGACGACTACGTACGCGACTTCGTGAAGGACGTGCCGCGTGGCGATGTGCTGACGCTGCGCTGGATCATGCGCCCGGCCACCCCTGAAGACCCCCTGGACGGACCGGAGTTGGGCCCCGACGTCGTGGTGAAGGAGGCCACCCGGGCGGTGCTCGCGGCCGACAAGCCCGTCAAGGTCGTCGAGAACGGCAAGCTGATCGGCATCGTCGGCGACGAGGAGATCCTCGCGGTGGTCGCCGGGCAGGAAGGCGACGCGTGATGACCGTCGCCATCGAGAAACCCGGGAAGCCGGGGCGGACGGAGCAGGCCGAACCGCCTCCGGCCGCGGCCCCCGTACGCAGGATCAGCCGGTCCATGGTGGTCGCCGCGATCCTGGTCGTCTGGCTCGTCCTGTTCGCCGTACTGCGCGGAAGGCAGACCCTGTCGCTGGCCGCGGCCGACCTCACCGATCTGCACCGCTGGCTCAACGACGTCAACGACTCCATCGGCGCCAACCGCAACTCCAACCCGCTGTTCCTGTACTTCTTCAACGAGATCCGGCTGGTCATCGACAACCTGGTGACCTTCGTCCAGGACCTCATCTCCCAGCCGTCCGGTGACCGCCCGCTCCCGCAGATCGGCTGGCTCGGCGTGGTCGGCCTCGCCGGCTATGTCTCCTGGGCGGTGGCCAACTGGCGGGTCGCGCTGCTGGCCGTGGCCGGCTTCACCTTCCTCGGGCTCCAGGGCCTGTGGCAGGAGAGCATGGACACCCTGGCCCTGACCCTCTCCGCGGTCCTGGTGGCGCTGCTGTTCGCCATCCCGCTGGGCGTCTGGGCGGGCCTGTCCTCACGCGGCAACCGGATCGTCACTCCGTTCCTGGACTTCATGCAGACGATGCCGACCTTCGTCTACCTGGCGCCGCTGACCCTGTTCTTCCTGATCGGCGGGGCCTCCGCCACCATCACCACCGTCATCTACGCGGCACCGCCGGCCATCCGCATCTCCGCGCACGCCATCCGTTCCGTGCCCGCGACGACGGTCGAGGCCGCCGCCTCCATGGGAGCCACCCGCAGACAGTCGTTGCTGAAGGTCCTGCTGCCGATGTCCAAGCGGACCGTGGTGATGGGCGTCAACCAGACCATCATGGCCGCCCTGGCCATGGTGACCATCGCGGCCCTCATCGACGCCCCCGGGCTCGGCAAGACCGTCGTACAGGCCCTGCAGTCCCTCGACGTGGGTACGGCCTTCAACGCGGGCCTCGCCATCGTCGTCATGGCGATCGTCCTGGACCGGGTCACCACCGCGGCGAGCGGACGCGCGGAGGCCGCCCGGCGGTCCGGCAACCCGCTGCTCAAGTGGCGGCGGCACCTGCTGGCCGCCGGGGGAGTGGTGGCGGCCGTACTCGTGTATCTGTCGCACACCTACGTGTGGGCGGCCGAGTTCCCCGGCGAGGGCACCACCGGCAGCAACATCGCCAAGGCCGCCGACGACGTGACCACCTGGGCGCAGGACAACCTGTCGGGGCTGACCAACGGCTTCCGCGACGCCCTCACCAACGGCCTGCTCAACCCCTTCCAGACGCTGCTCACCGACTCCCCGTGGTGGCTCGTCGGCGCCGCCCTGATCGGGATCGCCGTGGTGCTGGGCGGCTGGCGCGCCGGGATCACCACCGCCGTGTGCGTGGGACTCCTGGTCGCCACCGGCCTGTGGTCGGACAGCATGACCACGATGGCCTCGACCATGGTGGCGACCGTGCTGGTCATGCTGCTGGGCATGGTCTTCGGGGTGTGGATGGGGCGCAGCGCCCTGGTGGACCGGCTGGTGCGGCCCACCCTCGACGCCGCCCAGGTCATGCCGCCGTTCGTCTATCTCGTGCCGTTCCTCGCCCTGTTCGGCGCGACCCGGTTCACGGCCATCGTCGCCGCGATCGTCTACGCGGCACCGGTCGCCATCAAGATCATCGCCGACGGGGTGCGGACCGTGCCCGCGACCACCGTCGAGGCGGCCACCTCCACCGGGTGCAACACGTGGCAGATCATCACCAAGGTCCAGCTGCCGATGGCCCGCGGCGCCCTGACACTCGCGACCAACCAGGGCCTCATCTACGTGCTGTCCATGGTCGTCGTCGGCGGCCTGGTGGGCGCGGGCGCACTCGGCTACGACGTGGTGGCCGGCTTCTCGCAGGGACAGCTGTACGGCAAGGGCCTGGCGGCCGGGCTCGCCATCGTCCTGCTCGGCGTCATGTTCGACCGGATCACTCAGGCTGCGGCTCGCCGCACCAGCGCATAAGGAGCACCACACCATGGCAAGACACTGGCGGGCCGGCGCGGCCGGCATGGCCGTCCTCGGCCTCACCCTCACCGCCTGCGGTGGCGCGAAGGTCGGTGACTCCTCGGAGGCCGGCGGTTCGGGCAGCTCCGGCAAGTGCGGCACCTTCAACCTCGCGGTCAACCCGTGGGTGGGCTACGAGGCCGACGCGGCGGTCGTCGCGTACGTCGCCGAGCACGACCTGAAATGCAAGGTCACCAAGAAGGACCTCAAGGAGGAGATCGCCTGGCAGGGCTTCGGCACCGGTGAGGTCGACGCCGTCCTGGAGAACTGGGGCCACGACGACCTGAAGAAGAAGTACATCACCCAGCAGAAGACCGCCGTGGAGTCCGGCTCGACCGGCAACAAGGGCATCATCGGCTGGTACGTACCGCCGTGGCTGGCCAAGGCCCACCCGGACATCACCGACTGGAAGAACCTCAACAAGTACGCCGCGAAGTTCAAGACCTCGGAGTCCGGCGGCAAAGGCCAGCTCCTGGACGGCGACCCGTCGTACGTCACCAACGACGAGGCGCTGGTGAAGAACCTGAAGCTGGACTTCAAGGTGGTGTACGCGGGCAGTGAGACCGCGCTGATCCAGGCGTACCGCAACGCCGAGAAGAACAAGCAGTGGGTCATCGGCTACTTCTACGAGCCGCAGTGGTTCCTGTCCGAGGTGCCGCTCGTCAAGGTCGACCTGCCCGCGTACAAGACGGGCTGCGACGCGGACCCGGCCAAGGTCGCGTGCGACTACCCGGTGTACGACCTCGACAAGATAGTCAGCGCGAAGTTCGCCAAGTCGGGCAGCCCGGCCTACGACCTGGTGAAGAAGTTCAACTGGACCAACGACGACCAGAACACCGTGGCCAAGTACATCGCGGTGGACAAGATGACGCCGGACGCGGCGGCCAAGAAGTGGGTCGACGCCAACCGCGCCAAGGTGGACGCCTGGGTCAAGTAGGCGGTCGGGTAATCCGGTCCGACAAGCCCGGTGGGCGGTGCGTGTGGGTGCGCGCCGCCCACCGGGCGTTGCCGTTCCCGGGGCCGTTCCCCCGGCTGTTCTTCCACGTCACACGGCCCCTTGACACCCACCCGCACGGCGGGCACATTGAGTTGCGCAGACTGAATCGTGTTGCGTACAAAGCAACTTAACCGGAGGTGCGGCGATGGCGGGACCCCGAGTGGTCATCATCGGAGCGGGCGTCGTCGGCGCGGCACTCGCCGACGAGATCTCCGCACGCGGCTGGACCGAGGTGACCGTGGTCGACCAGGGCCCGCTCCCGGCCACCGGGGGATCGTCCTCGCACGCCCCCGGCCTCGTCTTCCAGGCCAACCCCTCCAAGACCATGACCGAGCTGGCCCGCTACACGGTCGAGAAGTTCTGCTCCCTCGACGTCGACGGACAGCCCTGCTTCCTCCAGGTCGGCGGCCTGGAGGTGGCGACCACGCCCGAGCGCGTCACCGAACTCCACCGCCGCCAGGGCTGGCTCACCTCCTGGGGCGTCGAGTCGCGGATCCTCACCGCCGACGAGTGCGTCGAGAAGCACCCCCTGGTCAACCGCGACCGGGTCCTCGCCGGCCTGCACATCCCGACCGACGGCCTCGCCAAGGCCGTCCTCGCCGTCGAGGCGCAGATCCGCCGCGCCACCGAGCGCGGTGTGACCTTCCTGGCCCGCCACGAGGTCCTCGACGTCCTCCAGGCCGACGGCGAGGTGACGGGCGTCCGCACCGACCAGGGCGACCTTCAGGCCGACATCGTCGTGTGCTGCGCCGGCATCTGGGGCCCGCGCATCGCTCGCATGGCGGGCATGAACCTCCCGCTCACCCCGCTCGGCCACCAGCTCGCCTGGACCGGCCCGGTCCCAGCGCTCGCCGGCCAGGCGGAGGAGGCGGTGCGCCCGATCCTGCGCCACCAGGACGCCGACCTCTACTACCGCGACCGCTACGACACCCTCGGCATCGGCTACTACGGCCACCGCCCCATGCCCATCACCGCCGACGAGATCCTCTCCGTCGACGAGGCCGACGCGATGCCGTCGGTCCTGAAGTTCACCGAGGACGACTTCGCGGACGCCTGGACCGAGACGCAGTCACTGCTCCCCGCCACCCGCGAGGCCAAGGTCGAGGAGGGCATCAACGGCCTGTTCTCCTTCACCACCGACGGCCTGCCGCTCCTCGGTGAGTCCCCGGACGTCAAGGGCTTCTGGGTCGCCGAGGCCGTCTGGGTCACCCACTCCGCCGGTGTCGGACGGGCCGTCGCCGAGTGGCTGGTCGACGGCCACTGCTCCTCGTTCGACCTGCACGAATGCGACGTCAACCGTTTCGAGCCGCACCAGCTCTCCCCGGAGTACGTCCTGGCCCGCGACTGCCAGAACTTCGTAGAGGTCTACGACATCCTGCACCCGCTGGAGCCGTCCGGTGACCCGCGCCCGATCCGCACCAGCCCCTTCCACACGCGCCAACAGGAGCTGGGCGCCTTCTTCCTGGAGGCGAACGGCTGGGAGCGCCCGCAGTGGTACGAGGCCAACGCGGGCCTGGTCGAGGGCCGTTCGATCGTCACCCCCAACGACTGGGCCGCGCGGTACTGGTCGCCGATCGTCGGCGCGGAGGCCCAGACCACCCGCGAAACCGTCGCGATGTACGACATGACGGCCCTCAAGCGCCTCGAGGTGAGCGGGCGGGGAGCCGCCGACTTCCTGGAGCGGCTGTGCACCGGCAAGGTCGCCAAGTCCGTCGGCTCGGTGACGTACACCCTGCTCCTGGACCACGACGGCGGCATCCGCAGCGACGTCACCGTCGCCCGGCTGGCCCCGGACCTCTTCCAGGTCGGCGCCAACGGCAACCTCGACCTCGACTGGTTCACCCGCCACCTCCCCGCCGACGGCACGGTCCAGGTCCGTGACATCACCCCCGGCACCTGCTGCATCGGCCTGTGGGGACCGCTCGCCCGGGACGTCCTCCAGCCGCTCACCGAAGAGGACTTCTCGGCCGCGGGCCTGAAGTACTTCCGCGCCAAGCGCGCCCACATCGGATCCGTCCCGGTGACGGCCATGCGCCTGTCGTACGTCGGTGAGCTCGGCTGGGAGCTGTACACCACGGCCGACCTGGGCCAGAAGCTGTGGGACACGCTGTGGCGGGCAGCCCGGCCGCTGGGCGGGATCGCCGCCGGGCGGGGCGCCTTCAACAGCCTCCGCCTGGAGAAGGGCTACCGCTCCTTCGGCACCGACATGACCTACGAGCACGACCCCTACGAGGCCGGGGTCGGATTCGCCGTCAGGGCCGACAAGGAGGACTTCGTCGGCAAGGCGGCGCTGGAGCGGCGCGGGGCCGACGTGCGGCGGAAGCTGACCTGCCTGACCATCGAGGACCCGCGGGCCGTGGTCATGGGCAAGGAGCCGGTGTACGACGGACAGCGCGCGGTCGGCTACGTGACCAGCGCCGCCTTCGGCTACACGATCGGCAAGGGCATCGCGTACGCCTGGCTGCCGGCGGAGCTCGCGGTGACCGGCCGTGCGCTGCACATCGGTTACTTCGACCAGCGGGTCGAGGCGGTCGTGGCCGAGGAGCCGCTGTTCGACCCGACGATGTCCCGGCTTCGGGGTTAGGAGGGGCCGCCGCCCTAGCGCAGCGGCCCTCAGCCCACGTAGCCGAGCCGGTGGCTGAGTTCGTCGGCGCCCTCGACCAGTACCGGTGCCAGTTCGTGCATCCGCTCCTCGGTGAGACGGAAGGCGGGGCCCGAGGCGGTGAGGGCGGCGACGACCTTGCCGTCGCCGGCACGCACCGGCGCCGCCATGGCGTTGAGGCCCTCCTCGTACTCCTCCACCGTCATGGCGTAACCCTGCTCGCGCACCCGGACCAGCTCCGCCTCCAGCTTCTGCCGGGAGGTCAGGGTGCGGGCCGTCATCCGTTCGAGCCCGGCCGCGGCGACGAGTTCGTCCCGGCGCTTGTCGGTGAGATGGGCGAGCAGGACCTTGCCGCTCGACGTGCAGTGCATCGGCGTCAGCCGGCCGACCCAGTTCTGCGCGGTGATGGCGGACCGGCCGCGCACCTGGTCGAGGTTGATCACATGGTGGGACTCCAGGACCGCGATGTTCATCGTCTCGCCCAGTTTGTCGGCGAGGCGCTCGCAGATCCCGCGGCCGTACTTGGTGACGTCGATGCGCCCCGTGACCGCGCCGGCCAGCCGCACGATGCCGAAGCCGAGGCGGTACTTGCCGCGCTCGCCCTCCTGCTCCACCATCCCGTGCGCCTCCAGCGCGCCGAGCAGACGGAACGCGGTGGACTTGTGGACGTCGATCGCCTCGGCCACTTCACTGACGCCTGCCTCGCCGCGCTGGGCGAGGATCTCCAGCACGGTGACAGCCCGGTCGACGGACTGCACCCCGCCGCCGGACGTGCCACCGGACTCGGTGCCGTTGCTGCTCATGGCGGAACCCTATGCGAACAGGTCAACACCGGTCAGCGGAAGACCACCGTGCGATGACCGTTGATCATGACGCGGCTCTGACTGTGCCACTCCACGGCCCTCGCGAGGACCTGCGCCTCGACGTCCCGCCCCAGGGTGACCAGACTCTCGGCGCTCTGGGCGTGGTTCACGCGGATGACGTCCTGCTCGATGATGGGCCCCTCGTCGAGGTCCGGGGTGACGTAGTGGGCCGTGGCCCCGACGAGCTTCACACCTCGCTCGTGCGCCTGGACGTAGGGCCGCGCGCCCTTGAAGCTCGGCAGGAACGAGTGGTGGATGTTGATGGCCCGGCCCTCGAGCTGCTTGCACAGGTCGTTCGAGAGGATCTGCATGTAGCGGGCGAGGACGACGAGGTCGATGTCCAGCCGGTCGACCAGGTCGAGCAGCCGCGCCTCCGCGTCCGCCTTCGTCTCCGGGGTCACCGGGAGGTGGTGGAAGGGGATGCCGTAGCTCTCGGCGAGCGGGGCGAAGTCCTGGTGGTTGGAGACGATCGCCGGCACCTCGATGCCGAGCGCGCCGGTGCGCTGCCGGAAGAGCAGGTCGTTCAGGCAGTGGCCGAACTTCGACACCATGATCAGGGTGCGGGTGGGCGTGGCCGCGTTCCGCAGCTGCCAGGTGATCCGGTACGCCTCGGCGACCGGCGCGAAGCCGGAGCGCAGCTCCTCCAGGGTGGTGCTCGGGTCCGAGACGTCGAAGTGGACGCGCATGAAGAAGCGGTCCTGGAGCCGGTCGTCGAACTGCTGGCTCTCCTGGATGTTCCCGGAGTGCCGGACCAGGAAGCCGGTGACGGCGTGGACGAGGCCGGAGCGGTCCGGGCAGGACAGGGTGAGGACGAACTCGCGGTCGGGTTGCGGTCGAAGAGACACGGAGTCCTCCCGGTGGCTGCGCATTACGCAACAGTGTGACTGATACGCAACATGGTCCCGGCTGGGGCGGCTCTCGGTCAAGGGCTCACCGCAGAAGCGGCCCGTGATCCGGTGGGCGTCAACGGACGGCCCGCCCCCGGCAAAGGCAGGGGCAAGATGTGCCGCCCCTCCCGGCTCGATGACCATCTGGCAACGCGGAGTTCACTCATGTGCCGCCGAGGCGCGCCAGGGTGCGGTCGTCGTCAGCCAGGGAGGGCATCATGACCGCACAGCCGGGTCCGGGTACGTCGGACGGGTCGACGCAGGCTTCCGAGGGGGTCAGCCGGCGCCACGCGCTGGGCCTGTTCGGTACGGCGGGGGCGGGCGCCGCCGTCACCCCGTTGCTCGGGGCGGGAACGGCCCAGGCCGCCCCGGCGCTTCATCTCACCACGGACTCCTCCGGCGCACCCCCGGTCCAGGGGCTGCACCTGACCTTCGGCGCGGACCCGCGCACCCAGATGACGGTCTCATGGCTCACCGACCGCCCGGTGACCAGACCGGTGGTGCGCTACGGAACCCTGGAGCATGGCTTCGGCTCCAGCGCGGAGGCCCGGACCGTCACCTACCTCGACGGCACGTCCAGCCGCACCGTGTACGTCCACCACGCCCGGCTGGAGCGGCTGAGGCCGGGCACCGAGTACATCTACCTCGCCACGCACGAGGGGGCCACGCCCGACAGCGGTACGTTCCGCACCGCGCCGCGCGGACGAAGGCCGTTCACCTTCACCAGCTTCGGCGACCAGTCCGCACCGCAGGTGACCTGGGCGGCGGGCGGCACCCCGGCGCTGGACGCCAACTCCACCCCCGCGACCAAGGACATCGTCACCGGCGTCGAGCAGGTGGCCCCGCTCTTCCACCTCCTCAACGGCGACCTGTGCTACGCCAACCTCGACGTCGACCGCGTGCGCACCTGGAACAACTTCTTCACCAACAACACCCGTTCGGCGCGCTTCCGCCCCTGGATGCCGGCGGCCGGCAACCACGAGATCGAGAAGGCCAACGGCCCGCTCGGACTCGGCGCCTACCAGACCTACTTCGACCTCCCCTCCACCGAGACGGACACCGAACTCGCGAACCTGTGGTACGCGTTCACGGTCGGCTCGGTCCGCGTGATCGTCCTCCAGAACGACGACAACTGCCTCCAGGACGGCGGCGACCACTACATCAGCGGCTACTCCGGAGGCCGCCAACTCGCCTTCCTGGAAAGGGAACTGAAGGCGGCGCGGTCCTCCCACGACATCGACTGGGTGGTCGTGGCGATGCACCAGGTCATGATCAGCTCCTCCGACGCCAACGGCGCCGACCTGGGCCTGCGCCAGAAGTACGGCCCCCTGTTCGACAGGTACGGCGTGGACCTGGTCCTGTGCGGCCACGAGCACAACTACGAGCGCTCACTGGCCGTCCGCGGAGTCGTCACCGGCAGCGAGACGCTCACCCCGAACCCGGTCTCCGCGGCCACGGACTCCATCGACACCGGCCTCGGCACCGTCCACATGATCCTCGGTGGCGGAGGTGTCTCGGGCACCACCAACCAGAACTTCTTCAAGGACGGCACCGCCAAGGTGATCACCTCGGTGTCGGCGACGGCCGGCGCCAACGGCAAGCGGACGTCCACGTACACCAAGGAGCAGGCCGTCTGGACGGGGGTCCGGGACATCGAGCACCCCTACGGCTTCGCCGCCTTCACCGTCGACCCCGGACGGCACGCCGGCGACACCACCCGGATGCACGTGACCTACTACAACGTGAACAAGCCGGGGGGCGAACTGTCGGTCTTCGAGACGTTCACGCTGCACCGCCGCCGCTCCGACGGCCAGGGCGAGTAGCCGCGTCTCACCGCAGGACGGACGGGGCGCCGGCCCAGCGGCGCAGGGCGGCTTCGAGACCGCTGACATCGGCGGTGCCGGGGCCGGTGTCAGCGGTGCCGTCGGACGCCCAGGCGACGACACCGTCCGGGCGTACCAGCACCCCGGTCGGCGTGCCGGGCTCGTCGCGCAGGCTGCTCACGCGCCCCTCCCAGCCCACGGCGAGCTGGGCGAACGCGCCGTCCGCGGTGCGGTCGAGCAGCAGGAACCCGCCGCCGTGGCCGTGGTCGGCCAGCCGGGAGCCGTCCCGCAGCCACAGGTCGGGGACGAACCGGCCGACCAGCGGATGGCCGCCCGGCAGGTCGAGGCGCTGGGTGACCCCGGAGATCTTCTTGACCGCGTACGTCGTGCCGTCCCGGGTGCTCAGCAGATCGGCGACGATCGCCCGCAGCGCACCCGACTTGGCGTCCCCGCGCAGCACCCCGATCTGGGCCCGCGTCCAGTCCAGCACCCAGGCGCCGAGGGGCCGGCGCTCCGCGTCGTAGGTGTCGAGCAGCCCTTCGGGCGCCCATCCGGCGAGCACGGCACCGAGCTTCCAGCCGAGGTTCGTGGCGTCGCCGACGCCGAGGTTCAGTCCCTGGCCGCCGAACGGCGGGTGCACGTGCGCGGCGTCACCGGCCAGCAGCACCCGCCCCGACCGGTAGGCCGCGGCCTGACGGGTGTTGTCGGTCCAGCGGGTCGGCGTGGCGCGCAGCGCGGTGAGCGTGACCTCGGTGCCCGAGATCCGGCGCAGACTGGCCTGCACCGCCTCCAGGGTGACGGGGGTCGAGCGGTCGGCGGGAGGGCTGTCGAACTCCAGGGTGGCCACCCGTCCCGGCTGCGGCCCGTAGCGGTACGCCCCCCGGGCCGACCATGTCCATCCGTCGGTGAGCATCGAGGGGTCGGCGATGTCGACGACCGCCTGGTAGCCGGTGAGTTCGGGGTCGGTGCCGGGGAAGCCGATGCCCGCGAGGCGGCGCACGGTGCTGTGCCCGCCGTCGCAGCCGACCAGCCACCGGGTGCGCACCGGCCCCGCGGTGGTGCCGACGAGTACGCCCTCGCCGGTGTCGTCGAGCGCGGTGACCTCCACCCCGCGCTGCACCGTGACGCCGAGGCGTGCGGCATGGCCGGCGAGGAGCGCCTCCAGCTGTGGCTGCGGCACCATCCGCGCCCCGGCGGCGGCGGTGTGTGCGGCGAGGTCGGGATCGGACCAGTCCACGAGGTCGGGGTCGAGGGCCATGCCGGCGAAGTGCCCGGTGAACCGTGCCTCGGGTGCACGCCCGCCCCCTCCGGCCGCCGGGGCGAAGGACCCCACCCGCTCGAGGGTCTGCCGCTGCACCTGTTCGGCGGCGGGCAGCAGACCGCGGCGGTCGAGTGCCTCGGCCGTCGGCACGTTGACGGACTGCGCTTTCAACGCCGGGTCCGGCTCGGCCCGGCGTTCGAGTATCTGCACCGACGCCCCGGAGAGGGTCAGCTCCGCGGCGAGCACGAGGCCCACCGGCCCGGCTCCCACCACGGTCACGTCCACGTCCTGCTTCAGGTCATGTGTCACGAACGATGTTCTATGATGGAACAGTGTTCGTGTCAAGTTATGATGTTCCGGTGAACCCGAGAGAGCGACGCGCGGCCCGTCACCGGCCGCCGAATCCCGAGACCGGCACCGACCCCAGGCCGCGGCGCCGCACGGTCCCGATCACCGTGGAGCAGGTCGTCGACACCGCTCTGGGCCTCATCGCCACCGAGGGCTACGAGGCCCTGACCATGCGCCGACTGGCCGGCGCACTCGAGACCGGGCCCGCCTCGCTCTACGCCCACGTCGTCAACAAGGCGGACCTCGACGAACTGCTCATCGGACGGCTGTGCTCCGAACTCGTCCTGCCCGAACCCGACCCCGCGGCCTGGCGGGAGCAGATCCGGAGTGTGTGCGCACAGATCCGCGACCAGTACCTGAAATACCCCGGTATCTCCCGCGCCGCGCTCGCCATGGCCCCCACCGACCTCGAGATCGTCCGGGTCAGCGAGGGGATGCTGGGCATCCTGCTCGCCGGCGGTGTCGCCCCGCAGTCCGCCGCCTGGGCCGTCGACGCCCTCCTGCTGTACGTGGCCGCGTACACCCTCGAGACGTCGATCGCGCGCCGGCGGTCGGCACACGAGGATTCCGAGTGGGTCCTCGACCGCGACGAACTGCTGCGCCGGTTCACCGCCCTGCCCGCCGAGAGCTTCCCCCACACCACCCGCCACGCCGCCGAACTCACGGCCGGCGAGGGCCACGACCGGTTCGACTTCACCCTCGGCCTGATGATCTACGGCCTCGCACACGGGTGACCGGGCTGGGCCGGAGATCATCCTGGCCGTGCTGCCCCGGGTGGCGGTTCGGCGCGGCGGGTGTCGAACGGCCGTTATGGGGCCGGGGGAGCCCTCGGCCTTCCTCGACCACGACGGTGACCGCGGCAGACTCACATACCCCGTCCCAACCACCCGTAGTGGCAAGTGAGTTGAGGGACCACCTCGTCAGCTCCTCCTCGGCGCCACCGCCCCGCCGAGCAGCCCGCGCGTGATCGGCGTCAGGCGCCGAACCTTGTCGCCCGAGCGTGAGCGACCCCCGCTCGCCCCCGCCGCCCCCTTCCCGATCCTGCGCGAACCCTTGACACGTCCCGGCCGACTGCGTAGATATGACTGCGCAGTCATAGAGGGCGGACAAGCCCCCGACCGACCGCACTGGCTAGGATCTGAGCCGCCGGACATCGGGAGACGTCAATGACGCCAGTGGGAGGACAGGGCGCGAGCCCTGGCGCGGCCCGTGCCGTGGATGTGGCCCGGCTGGCCGGCGTCTCGCAGAAGACCGTCTCCCGGGTGTTCAACGGCGAGCGGTACGTGTCCGAGGACGTGCGCGGGCGAGTGCTCCGAGCCGCGGAGGAACTCGGTTACCGGCTGAACGGCGCCGCCCGGGCCCTGGCCTCGGGACGCACCCGTTCGATCGGCGTGGTCACCCTCGGCACCGCCCTGTACGGACCCGCCTCCCTGCTCATCGGCATCGAGCGGGCCGCCCGGGACGCGGGATACGCGCTCCGGGTCGTCAACACGCTGGAGGGTGATCCGGCGGGCGTCGCCGGGGCCGCGGAGTCACTCCTCGAACAGGGCGTGGACGGCATCGTCCTGTCCGAACCGATCGACGAGGGTTCGGTGTCGCTCAGCGTCGACGTCCCGGTCCTGGTCCTCGGGGCGCCCGCCGCCTTCGGCGGTCCACGAGCCGTGGCCGCGGGCGTCGGCGCCGAGTCACTGGCCCGAGCCGCCACCGAACACCTGCTGGACCTCGGTCACATGACGGTCCATCACCTGGCCGGTCCGCAAAGGTGGTTCGCCGCCCGGGACCGTCTCCAGGGCTGGCGGGCGGCGCTCGCGGCCCGCGACAGGAGACAGCCGCCCGTCATCGAGGGCGACTGGTCGGCCACCTCCGGCTACACGGCGGGCCACGAACTCGCCGCCGCCGGTGACGTCACCGCGGTGTTCGCCGCCAACGACGACATGGCCGTCGGCCTGATCCGCGCCCTCCTGGAAGCGGGACTGCGCGTGCCGGAGGACGTGAGTGTCGTCGGCTTCGACGACATCCCCGTCTCCGCCTACGTCACCCCGCCACTGACCACCGTGCGCCAGCCCTTCGACGCCGTCGCCCACGAAGGCCTCCGGCTCCTGGTGCAGGCCATCGAAAAACCGGATGCCGAGCCGGCACCGGCGGGCGACCCACCGGTCGAGCTCGTCGTACGCGCCTCGACGGCACCCCCGCCGACGGGCGGACGGCGTCCGGCCTCCGGCTCGCGCGACTCGGCGCACGCGCCCCCGGCCACCACCGACTGACCGACGCCTCCCGCCCGGGAGGCAGCCACTCCAGTACGACGTCGACAGGACTGGCGGCTCGTCCGGTAGCCCACCGCGGCGGAGGGACCGGCGGCGCCTCACGACGCCGCCGGTCCGGCATCACCTCACCGCACCTCCCGCGCGTACGGCGCCACGGCGATCCGGTCGATCAGCGGCGCGTACCGGGAGCGCAGCAGCACTCCGGGGAACGTGTCCGAGGCGTACGTCGTGCCGTCGAAGTTCGGCAGCTCCTCGGAGCGGAAGGCGATCGTGTTCTTCCCCTTCTTCAGGGTGACCGGCACGGTCAGCTCCCAGAAGTTGTTCTCGTGGAAGGTGTGCGGGAAGCCGACCCGCTGGATCGCGCCGCCGTTGACGGAGAGGTCCGCGTGTCGGGCGAGCGGGTCCGGGTTGTAGTGGGTGGCCTCGGACTGCTCGGGGTTGGAGTACCGGATGCGCAGCGCGTACAGGCCGGCCTTGTCCGCGGTGACCGTGAACGTGGCGGTGTTGCCGTTGCCCGGGTCGCCGCCGACACCGGTGATCGCCGTACCGTCGGTGGCGAGTGACAGCGGGGTGAGCGTGGCCGAGCCCGCGAGTACCGCGTCCTGTGCCTCGTAGGTACGCGTCTTGAGCGCGCCCTCGGTCGGCGTGACCGTGAGACGGTCGACGAGGGTCGTGGACGAA
Organism: Streptomyces sp. NPDC005483; assembly: GCF_040606035.1. NCBI lineage: Bacteria > Bacillati > Actinomycetota > Actinomycetes > Kitasatosporales > Streptomycetaceae > Streptomyces > Streptomyces sp. NPDC005483. The sequence goes on along the minus strand of NZ_JBEXEA010000031.1, from coordinate 6,830 downwards.
CCGCCCGTCACCGTCACCTTGTTGACGCCGCCGGAGAGGGAGATCGCGACGCGGCTGCGGTCCTTGGCCAGGCGCAGGACGTCGTGTCCGTTGACGGTGAGCCGGGCGCCGCTGCCGCCGAGGGTGTCGACGTCGAGGGTTGCCTCACGGTCGGCGGGGGAGTAGACCCAGAACGTGGCGCTCTGGCCCTTGGTGAGCCGGGCCCCGCCCGACCCCGAGCCCGGCACGTTGTAGACGGCCTGTGCTCCACCGCCCAGCCAGGCCAACTCACCTTCGTACACCTGCGTGTTGGCCGAGGCGCTCGGCAGGGACAGGGTGAGGCGGTCGACGATCGCGTCACCCTTCGTGACCCGCTTGCCGTCGAGGCTCTTGGCGGCGAGCGTCAGGGTGTGCTTGCCCTTGGTGAGCTTCACCTTGGTGTCGGTGTGGTCCCACACCACCCACTTGTAGCCGAGCGGCATGTACAGCTCCTGCTCGCCGGCGGCCTGGCCGTCCACGCGCAGGAAGACATTGGTGGGGCCCTGCTCCTTCACCTTGTCGAAGGTGTTGAGGGAGTTGGCGAAGACGCTCAGGTCGTACGTGCCGTCCTCGGGCACGTCCACGGGGAAGTCGAGCGTGACGTCCGAGCCGGTGCGCAGCCCGCCCACGTCGTAGCCGCCGGAGGTGTAGAACTTCGACACGTCGGAGGTGGAGCCCTCCGGGCCGTTCTTCGAGTAGCCGGACCCGGTGTGCGCGGCGTCCTCCGCCTCGTAGGAACCCTGCCAACGCACCGGCGGGGACTGGGTCTTCGCCGCCTTGCCCGCCGGGCTGAGGACGATCTCGTACGCCGAGGACTCCTTCAGCTTCGGCAGCGCGCCGTCACCGAAGTCGACCGTGACCGAGCCGTCGTCCGCGACCTTCAGGTTCGTCTCGGTGAGCAGCTTGGGGCCGGAGTTGTCGCCGACCTGTCCGCTCCACTCGATCTCCCGCACCCAGGCGTGCACGTTCTTCCCGAAGAGCTTCTTCGGGACGCCCGCGAAGGTGATGTGCCCCTTGCCGGTGGAGCCACCGAAGAGCAGCCGGGCCTGCTTCTTCTTCTGGTCCAGCGTGGCCACACCCTGCATCGTGTAGTTCTCGCCCGGGAACGGCGGGGTCACGGTCACGGTGTGCCCGCTCATCGAGGCGTACGAATTGAGCAGCCACCACTGGCCGTTGCCGCGGTTCGACTGCACCGCGGAGTCGGAGAGGTTGCCGTCGATGTTCCAGTAGGCGATGTCGGCGTCCACCTTGGACTCCTCGATCGCGGAGACCCACTGGATCATCTGGCCGGGGACGGAGGTGTGGTAGTTGAAGGCGTACTCGTTGATGTTGACGGGCAGTTGGGTGCCCTCACGAGAGGTCCCCTTGAACAGGTCCTTCTCCCACACCCGGTACTTGGCGACGCTCGCGCGCACCGCCTCCGGGTGGCTCAGCTCGTGCCAGGTGATCACGTCCGGGAGGGTGCCAGCGGCCAGGGCGTGGGTGAGGAAGCCCTTCACCTGGTCGTAGAGGACGCTGGTGTTGGGGCCGGCGATCCGGGCGTCGGGCATCTTGCCCTTGATGAGCTGGTACGCGGAGTCCCAGGCGGCGAAGTAGTCGTCCGGGTCGTTCAGCCAGCTGACCTTGTCGTAGCTCCACTCACCGGTGCCGAACATGTTGCCCTCGGGCTCGTTGAACGGCACGAAGACGATGTTGTCCTGGTACTGCTTCGGCAGCTTGAGGACCTGGTCGACCTGCTTGGCGATCTTCTCCTCGTAGAGCTTGAGCTTCTCCTGCGGGGTGCTGCCGGGCCACTCGTACGGGAAGCCGCGGTGGATGTCGGTCATGTAGATGTACACATCGCCGTCGGTGGAGTCGGCGAGCGGCTTCACCACGTCCAGCGCGTCGGCACCGGGGTGCTGCGGGCCGTCCTGGGCCTTGGTGGAGACCGTGCGCAGGCCCATGCCCTCGATCAGGTTGTTGGTGGGGACGTCCGGTCCGTACACGCCGTAGAGGGTGCCGGAGGCGCCGCCGTGGAACGCGCCGGTGTCCGAGCCGAGATCGACGGTGAGCTGTCCTTCGCGGACCACGGTGACGTTCGCCTTCACGCCGCGTCCGGCCGCCGTGCCGGCCACCGTGAAGGTCCCGGGCTGGGCGTACTTCTCGGGCGGCACCGCGTCCCAGACGACGGGTGTGTCGCGGTCGTAGCCGTCGGAGAAGGTGGAGCGGACGGTGGCCGGGAGGGTCGGGGCGGTCCCGTCGGTCGTACGGACGTCGAAGGAGGTCTGCGACAGGTCCTGGAGGGTCGGCACGGTCCCGACCAGGCCGGCCACCTGCTCGGCACTGAGCGCCGAGTGCCACACGGCGAAGTCGTCGACGGCGCCCTTGAGCAGCGGGTCGGGGTAGAGGGACTTGCCTATGTAGCCCGCGGCGGTCGCCGAACCGCTCAGCAGATCCTTGGCCTTGATGGCGGTCGCGGCGGAGGACACCGCCACCCCGTCGAGGTAGGTGGTGAGCCGGCCCGCGGAGGTGTCGAGGGTGACGGTGACCGTCCGCCACGCGTCCGCGGGCAGCGGCGCGTAGCCGCGGATCTGGTTCTCCGCGCCGCCTCCGCCGGTGGTCACGGAGGTCTGGAACAGCCCGTTGCCGTTGTACGGGGTGCTGAAGAGGTACCTGCTGGTGTCGGTGCCCAGATCGAAGATCCGTTGCCAGGACGACTTGTCGCCGCTCCACTTCACCACGGCGGAGACGGTCAGGTCGCTCGCGTCGCCGACCACTTCGCGGGGCAGTCGGACGTAGGCACCGTCGGAGGTGGGGGCCCCGCCGGGCAGGGCCAGTGCCTTGCCGCCGTCCGGGCCCGCCACGGACTGGGCCGTCGCGGCGTTCACCAGGCTCGCCGTCAGACCGTTGCCGGAACTGTCCGTGATCCTTCCGGAGGCCAGGTCGTCCTGGTCGAACGTGTAGCGGGCGGCGGGCCCGGGCGTCTCGACCGCGTGCGCGGGCACGGCGGGCGCGGCCAGCAGGCCCGCGCCGAGGGCCAGCGCCATGGAGGCCGGCGCCCGGCGGCGCGTGGATCTGTCAGCGGATGACATGGATACGTCCTCAATCGTCGAGTAACGGGTGCGGGTCGGACCGCCTCAGGTCGCCGTCGAACCGATTCGATCCAGGCGGGTGCAGGGGGAGGTGGTGTGTGTAGGGGAGGGGGGCGGGGCGGCTCTGCGGCGGCGCGCGGCGAGAGAGCCGCGATGGGCGACCGCGCCGAACCGGTTCGGCGAAGCTAGCACCGGGACATCCGGCCAGCAATCCCTTCGACACAGGGATCTCGCTTCCCTCTCGGGCCTCGTCAAGGATTACGGCAGGGGTATTGACAGGTGTCCGGGCAGTTTCTACGTTCAGTCCACGCGAACCGGTTCGACAGCCGGTCGCCCGTCCCAAGGAGTCGCCGTGAACATCGGTGAGATCGCCCGGCGGGCCGGTGTCTCGCGCAGCACCGTGTCCTACGCGCTGAGCGGCAAGCGCCCCGTGTCCGAGGACACGCGCCGGAAGATCCAGCGGATCGTCGACGAACTGGGCTACCAGCCCAGCGCCAGTGCGCGAGCCCTGGCCAACGGCCGGACCAGCACCCTCGGTCTGGTCTTCCCGCCCGCCGGGAACCACTACACGGGCATGCAGCTGGACTTCATCGGCAGCGTGGTGGAGGCCGCCGCGGCCTACGACTACGACGTGCTGCTGTCGCCCAGCGGCGTCGACAGCGACCGTTCCTTCCAGCGGCTGCTGGGGGAGCGACGGGTCGACGGCGCGATCCTGATGGAGATCCGGCTGGAGGACGACCGGGCCGATCACCTGGCCGCGCTCGGCTTCCCCTCGGTGGCCATCGGCCGCACCGCCCATCCGGAGGACAGCTGGTACGTCGCCCTTGACCACACCGCGCTGGCAGCGGCCTGCGTCCATCACCTCGCGGACCTCGGCCACCGGCGGGTCGCCTTCGTCAACCGGCCCGAACAACTCCTGAGGACCGGCTACGAGTCCGCGCACCGCGGCCTGGACGGCTTCACCAAGGCCGCGGCCGAACGCGGGCTCACCGTCCGCACCTACTGCTGCGCGGACGACGCCGCCGCGGGCCAGGCCTGCCTGGAACGAATCCTGCACGACGACCCGGCCACCACGGCCCTGGTCACGCTGAACGAGGCCGCACTCGGCGGTCTCTACCGGGGGCTCGCCCACGCGGGCCGCCATGTACCGCGCGACTTCTCCGTCACCGGGGTCGTCGCCAACCGCTGGGCGGAGACCGTGACCCCGCAGCTCACCGCGGCGGACGTACCGGCGGCCGAGATGGGCCGGCTCGCCGTCGACCTGCTCGTGGAGCGGCTGGACCACGCCGACGCGCCGCCCCGGCAGCACCTCCTCATCCCACCGATCTCGCTGCGGGCCAGCACCGGGCCCGCGGGGGTCCCGCAGACCTGATCAGTCGTCCCGAGCACCCGTCCCACCGCTTCCCGCCCGAACACCCGGTACCCGACGGCGTGTTCGCGGTGCCCTTTTCTCCGCGCGACCCACCGCCGCGGCACCCGCATGCCACAAACCGAAGGAACCTGCCATGAACAGCTTCTCCAGACGACGCCGTCCGACCGCCGCGGTCCTGATCTCCCTGGCCGTCGCCACCGCCGTCACCGCCTGCGGCTCAGGCTCCGGCAGCAGCGGCTCCGAGGGCGCCGACAGCAAGACGTACACCGTCTGGGACCCCTACCCGCAGTTCGCCAAGGGCTCGGCGTGGACGAAGCTGCTGGACAAGTGCGGCACCCAGGCGGGCGTGAAGGTCAAGCGGACCGGCTTCGACACCAGCGACCTGACCAACAAGGCCCTGCTGGCAGCCCAGCAGGGCAACTCCCCGGACATCCTCATCGTCGACAACCCGGTCGTCTCGACCCTGGCCGAGGCGGGCGTGCTCACCACGACCGACGACAACAAGCTGGACACCTCGAAGGTCGATCCCAACCTCCTCGCGGCCGGTCAGTCGGGCGGCAAGACCTACGGCACCCCGATCGGCGCCAACACCCTGGCCCTCTACTACAACAAGAAGGTCCTGAAGGAAGCCGGCGTGGACATTGCCTCGGTCAAGGACTGGGCCTCGCTGACGGCGGCCCTGGAGAAGGTGAAGAAGGCCGGCAAGAAAGGCATCACGTTCTCCGCGATCGGCACCGAGGAGGGCAGCTTCCAGTTCCTGCCCTGGTTCTGGGGCGCGGATGCCAAGCTGACCCAACTCGACTCCGCCCAGGGCGTGTCGGCGCTCTCCCTCTGGAAGAACTGGCTGGGGAGCGGTTACGCCCCCAACTCGGTGATCAACAACACCCAGACGACCAGCTGGCAGGAGTTCGCCACCGGCGACTACGCCTTCGCGGAGAACGGCACCTGGCAGCTCGCCAACGCCAAGAAGGCCGGCTTCGAGTACGGCGTGCTCCCGATCCCCGGCGCCTCCGGCGGCAGCGCGGCCGCACCGACCGGCGGCGAGTTCGTCACCCTCCCGGTCCAGGACGACACCGGCCGCTACACCACCGCCCAGAAGCTGGCGACCTGCCTGACCAGCACGCAGAACCTGTACGACACCGACACCACCCTGTCCTACGTCGCCCCCACCACCGAGGTCCAGGACAAGCAGGTGGCCGCGAACGCCGAGCTGAAGCCGTGGGTCGACGCGGTCAAGGCCGCCAAGGGACGCACCAGTGACGACCTGGGCACCAAGTACCCCAAGATCTCCGAGCAGATGTGGAAGGCCGTCCAGTCCGCACTCAGCGGCTCCAAGTCCCCGAAGGACGCGATGGCCGACGCGCAGTCCGCCGTCAAGTGAGCACACCACAGGGCCAGTTGATGAGCCAGACGACACAAGTACCGCGCCCGCGAGAGGACTTTGAAGGCGCCGCCCCCGAGGAGCGGCGCCGCCGTCCCGCCTCCCCGCAGTGGGCCGCCTGGGCGTTCCTCGCCCCGGTCACTCTCTACCTCGCTCTCTTCTACGCCTATCCCCTGTACCGCAACCTTGATCTGAGCCTGCGCAATTACACGGTGCGCTCGTTCGTGCGGGGCGATGCGCCGTTCACGGGCCTGGCGAACTACCGGAAGGTCTTCGAGGACCCGACCTTCGCCCCGGCCCTGTGGCACACCGCCGTCTTCACTGCCGTGTGCCTGCTCTTCCAGTACGCGATCGGTCTGGCGCTGGCGGTCTTCTTCCACCAGAACTTCCGGCTCTCGGCCACCCTGCGGGCCCTGTTCCTGGTGCCGTGGCTGCTGCCGCTGATCGTGTCGGCCTCCACCTGGTCGTGGATGCTCAACAGCGATTCGGGCATCGTCAACGCCGTCCTGCACGCGGTGGGGATAGGGCCGGTGAACTGGCTGACCTCGCCGTCCTGGTCGCTCGCCTCGGTGATCATCGCGAACATCTGGATCGGCGTCCCCTTCAACCTGGTCGTCCTCTACAGCGGCCTGCAGTCCATTCCCGCCTCGCTGTACGAGGCCGCCGCCCTGGACGGGGCGAACGCCTGGCAGCGCTTTTGGCGGATCACCTTCCCGCTGCTGCGCCCGGTCTCCGCGATCACCCTGCTGCTGGGCCTGGTCTACACGCTCAAGGTCTTCGACATCATCTGGATCATGACCAAGGGCGGTCCCGCGGACTCCTCCACCACCTTCGCCACCTGGTCCTACCAGCTCGGCTTCGGCAACCTGCTGCCCGCCTTCGGCCCCGGCGCGGCCGTCGGCAACCTGCTGGTGGTCGCCGCCCTGGTCTTCGGACTGATCTACCTGAAGGTCCAGCGAAAGCAGGCCCTGTCATGAGCAAAGGCTTC
>NZ_JBEXEA010000030.1:0-110608 GCF_040606035.1 Streptomyces sp. NPDC005483 | reverse complement strand
ACCCGGGTCGACCGGCCGGGCGGCATTGGCCGGCTGCCCCGGCCCCGGTCGGTCAAGAGCGCGAGCGCGCCGGGCACGTGCGCACTGTGCGGCGATGCCTACGCTACGGGCGAGTTGATCGGCCGCCCGCCGTTCACAGAGGACCTCCCCTACATGCCGATCGGCTGGCTGTGCTGGCACTGCCTGGTCCAGCGTCGACAGCAGCCCCGCCGCCGCGACGTCCTGCTGCGCATCTTCCACGCCCTGTTCGCAGGCGTGGAGGGAGTCGGACTCAACGGCCACGAGTGCGGCGTCCTCCTGGACTGGCTGACTGGCGAGCCGGCCCTCGCCAGCAGCAAGCCGTGGACGGCCGACCCGCTGGAGAACACCCTGGTGCGACTGCGGACCGGTGCCGCCGACGCGGACCCGGCTACCTGGCTCAGCGCCCAGACCGCGCACACCATCGTCGCCGTCCTGAGGGAGGCACCCGACTCCCCGGCCATGACGCCCCGGGACGGGGAGACGCTTGAGGCCCTTGTCCAGCACCTGGCTGAATGGGAGACCAACCCGGCCGGGGTGCGACGGGCTCAGTACGGAACGGGCTGGCGCTACCGTCAGCGGGTACTGCAGCTCACCGACCACCCCACCCCTCTGTCCGAACGCGGCGGCCCCTTCCACCTTTTCCAGTGCCGGGTCAACCCATCGGGGCAGCTCGTCGAGACCGAATAGACCCGAGCGCGGGCGGGCAGCACTGCCACACACGGAAGAGGAGAGGGAGAGGTCTCGTTGCCCAAGTTCAGGATCGGATCCCAGGAGTACCCGTCGAAGAAGGCCGCGCAGGAAGCTGTCCGCGATGTGCTGTACGGATACAGCGTGGGCAGCATCGTGGACAAGGAGAAGGACCACCTGCTCCTGCTGGACCTTCTCGACATGCACGAAGAAGCCGACGAGAAGATCGGCGTGGGCGTGGAGGCCTTCGCGATCGCGCCGCCACTCACGGGCCCCTACCCCGGCTTCGAGGTGATCCGTACCGACGGCTCCCGGATCGACTTCTCCTACCTGGCCTGCCTGAAGCCTCCGAGCTACCGCCAGCAGGTGTGTGCCGCGATGCGCGTCGAAGCCGAGGCCAACGTGACCGCCTACTTCACGGCCCGGGCAGCAGCCAACACCCTGGTCTCGGACGAATCCGGCAGAACGCTGGACATCACCGACACCCACGTCAGTTACTACCGGGGCCCGTCGTTCGCGGACCTCGCCGCGGCCTTCGCCGCAGACGCCGGCGGCTGGGACGCGATCGAACTGACAACGTCGAGCAACCCGGGCCGAGGGCAGTTCGCCGACCGCCAACTGGCCGAGCGATGGCGCGAGTACCACCGCGAGCACGCGGTCCTGGCCCTGCTGACGTCGCAGGAGAACCTGCGCCGCCCTCGCAGGTGACTAACTCCACTGGCTCAGGTAATCCGGGCCCAGGGGTCCCCGTTCGCGGAACCCACGGACTCAATGAGGCGGGCCCACGCCAGGAGATCCGGCGTGGGCCCGTCATCACCGGACCTGCCAGCGGCAGGGGGTTACTTGCCCTCTCGGGCCAGCCGCGCAATCTCCTCGGCCAGTTGTCGCTCGGCCTCCTCCTGCTCGAGGGCCGCTCGGCGCAGAGCCTCCATCACCTCAGGTGACGTCTCCTCGGACATGCTTTTCCCTTTCCTCGTTGGTGGGTTGGCAGGGGCGAAGGGTGCTCAGCGGCCCAGGTGGCGCCGGCCGGAGTCGTACATCCGCCGGACCGACGACTGCTTTTCAGCGTCGTCGAGGACCGAAGCGGCGATCCGCCGCCACGAGTACTTATGGACGTCGCGCAGCAGGACGACCTGGATGGCTGAGCGCCGTTCCAGGAGGGCGGTCAGTTGGGCGGTGAGCGCTGTGGCGTGCAGTGCCGTCTCCGGAGACAGACCCTTCAGCCCCACCTCGTCGGGATCGCCGAGGGCTTCCAGCGCGTACGCGAGTTGGTCGCTCTCGAAGGCCCTAGCGATGTGGCCCTGGGGATCATCGTTCTTCGGATCCCAGACGATCTCTGCGGAATGGCCGCTGGTCTTATTCACATACACAGACACAGTCTGTCCTTGCTGGACGGCGGTACGGCCCCTGCCGGTGGAAGGGAAGGGGCCGCTGTGGACGGGGGTTGCACGGAGGCCGCAGTGGGGCGCGCCTCGCGGGAGGGTGCTGGGAGCGCCCTACTCGTCGTCGTTCTCGGCGGCCTTCCGTTCAGCCTGCGCCTGGGCGATGATGCGCTCGGTCTCCGGGCGCGTCGCCTCGATGACGTGACAGCCATCCGCATCGCCTCGTCATGTCCTTGAACAGTGCCATGATCGGTCTCCCTGGTCGGTCCACGGTGGTGTGCGGGCGGCATTGGTTCCACCCGCAGATTGGATGTGCGCTTTGCGCACACCTAGAGAGTGGCACAGGGTGTGCGCAAAGCGCAAGGGAGGTCTCTCGGAGCAGGTGGACAGCGCCTCGGCGACGACAGCAATGAGCCCGCCCCCCACATTCCCTGTCGGCCGCGCCGCGCGCCGGTCTATCGCGGGTTGACCTGGGGCGATTGGGGGTCGTCGTGGTGCGGGACACCCGGCTGGTGCAGACGGCTGTGATCGGAGACGATCACTCGGACGTGCCGGTTGTACTGCCGGTCGAGGCGATCGAACTGGACGTGTTCCGCCGGGCCCATAGGCACGACACCTTCTGGTGCGGAGTGCTGCTGGACGGCTGCGGGGCGCAGCTCGCCCACATTGAGCCCTGGTCCCCTGTCCTCCCACTCCGTGTCGACGCCCGAGGGCTTTGTCAGGCGCTGTCGCCCCTCTCGGCAGCGGTGGTGACAGAGAGCTGGCCTTCCCTCCCGCGCCGGACGCGCATCCGGTGCGCGTCGAACCCGGGCCAGTCGCAGCGCAGCCGGAAGACTTTGTGCGAGGGCAGCGCGGAGATGTCCGCGGCAGTCGTGAAGTCCTGTTGTTCCAGGAGGAGTCGCACGGCCTCGCGTGCATCGTGCGGGTGCCCGTCGATCACCCGCGCCAGACGGTCAAGGCTCGTGGTGATCTCCTGCCCTCGCACTCCGGACGGATCGAACAGGGCGATGATCCCGGCTGCGTCGCCGTGGTAGGCATTGTGTCGCCGCAGCCAGCCCTGCGCCGCCTGCTCCTCGGCGTCCAAAGGAAAGACCTCGTGAGGTCCCGGCAGCGGAAATGCCGCGGCGAGACGGAGCTGACCGTCCGCGCCGGGAAGCTCGCGCACGAGCCCGGCGGCGATCAGGAGAGTCAGCATGTCGCTGAGGGTGCACACCGGCGGCAGCTCGTAGTGGGCTGCGTATCGAGCAGCGGTCGTCCGCGCTGCCTCCAGATCCGCCAGTTCCTCGGCGTCGCGCTCGTGTCCGTCGTCCCAGCAGGAGGCCTTCCAGTCACCTGAGGGGTTGGCGCTGTTCCGTAGGAAGGGACGCAAGTCCTCCCGTGTCACAGGCTCCCTCCTGCTGGCCAGCGCCATCAGCAGCAGTCCCGTCATCGGCGGGGGCACGCGCAACCAGCCGCCGCCGATCACGCTGTGGATGCGCTCATGCTGGTCCTGCGACCCGTCCGGCAACGACACGGCCGTCATGTGGGATTCCCTCCGCGCTTCGTGGTCAGTGGCTTGGCTCGTGGCGGTGCCAACGGCGTGATCCGCTCGGCGGCCCGCACGCCCGGGCAGCCGAGCGACGTCAGGTCAGCAGACTGTGTTCGGGCTGGTGGGGGTGGCCGAAGTCGCGGTCGGTGAACATGTAGGTGCCGTCGTGGTCGTAGGCGTCGGACGAGACCTCGCACAGCGTGCCGATCTCCGCGATCGGGCAGGTCCATACCCCGTTCCACCGGGGATGCTGATTGGTGAGGGGCACGCCGCACCGCACGCATCGGATCGCCGGCACACCGTTGAGCTGGAGCCTGGCGACCAGTGCGTCCCTGCCGAGTTCTGGAATCTGCTCGTCGTATCCCAGGAAGGAAGAGAAGCACTGCGCCATGTTCCAGGTAGCCGGATCGCGGGTCTGCTCCCAGTCGGTCAGCTCCCGAGCGGGATAGGTGACGCGCAGGCCGAACCTGGGAAAGCCCAGCAGGTCATCAACTGCTTCCTCGGCGAAAGGGTGCAGCTCTTGCGCCCTATAGTCAGCGCGGATCGTACGGATCTCCGCTTCCAGAACGGGTCGGCAGATTTCGTGCAGTTCAGCGAGGGTGGTAAGGATTCCACGCTCCGCCTTCGCGGTGTCCTGGGCCTGGAGCCAGCCGCAGCAGGAGGCTGAGGCGAGGAAGCCGTCCATGAAGACGGCCTGCTCAACGACCGGGTTTTCGCCGCCGAGTACGCGGTGCCGCATCAGGCCGCCCTCGACGCGACCGTGCCACTCCACCTCCTCCCCCGCGCATGCTGCTTGCACCGCATCGGCAGGTGTGGGGTAGTCCTGAGTGAACCAGTGGAAAATGTCGCGCTCTTCATCGGCCTCGAGTTCGTCCCACTCCCCGTCGTCGAGGAGTTCCTCGACTTCAGCGACCGTCGCGGCCTGACCTGGTACGCGCCGCGTGCGCGCCTTCCGGTCCTTCTTCCGCTTCTTCGGCATGACCCTCCACTCCGATGAAAATCGAGCATGTCCTCGTGACGCCCGGAACGTCCGTCCGTCACCCGGTGGATGTCTCCGCAGCTGCCTCAGGAGGCGGCCCGGGGTTCGGCGCGCTGGCCTTCGCTGCGTTCCAGTCCATGCGGAACTGGGCGGGCAACTCACGCCGGTCGATCACGCGAATCGCGACCGGGTCGATGTAGACACTGTCCTGGCCTGCTCGCTCGAGGAATCCTCGTGCGGTGAGTCGCTCGACGGCTTCGTGAACCTCGCCGACGGTCAAGAAGTCGAGCGGCATGAGGATCAGTGCCAGCCCGAAGTTGTTCATCTTCGGGCCGCCGGGTTGGAGTACCTCCGCCTCCTGCAGGGCCAGCCACAACAGGACGGCCGCTTCGTACGGGGAAGCCACCAAGGCCTCCAGGACGTCCTTGTGCCACGACACCACCAGCGTGTCAGCGTCGGCCGGGTCCAGCTCCATGTAGATGCGGTCCGCTTCCGGCGGCAGGATCCGGTGGGGCGGCATGGGCTCCAGTGCGCGCCGGGCATCGGAGATCCGCCCGCGGTGCAGCTGGGAGCGGCCGGCCCGATCGGGCGCGCACTTCTCCCCCGGCGCGGCCCGGCAGTTCGGGCAACTCCTGGCGCGGGCCCGCTCACGGACGGCCGGCGGCACTGCTCGCCTCACCACTACCTCCCGAAGAGCCCCCAGGGGCACGCTCGCCTGGCGGGCACGGTAGGACAACGTGGGCGATGCCCCCAGGTCACCGGTGTTCGTCCGACCGGGTGCCACCCCGACTTCTTCCCGGGCTCGTCACGAACCGCGGTGCGACGCCAGCACACCGACAGCCGCGGGTAGCACCCTGCCCGGCGCGGCGGGGCTGCTGTCTACTCGGCTGCGCCGTCCGTCCCTCAGCAGGGGGAACAGCTTGGGCTGGAGGGGTGACGATCGGCCGTGCACCGGGCCGACGGACGCCATGATGAGCGCTGCACAGCTAGGCACTCGCCTAGCCATCACTGGTCTAGATGCCGTTGGAGACCTTCCGCCTGAAAGCTGTAGTAGGACCCTTTCTGTCGCAGGATGCCGCAGGTGTGCAATATGTCGAGGTAGCGCAGGAGTGCCCACGGCATGCGGTAGCGGGCCGTGAACCAGATCATGCAGACCACGTAGTTGGGCCACGCGGTGTTGAAGGCAGCGACGATCACCCCGAGGGTGGCGCCGAAGAGGATGCCGTGCACCGGGCTGGGGGTGAAGGAACTGCCGCTGAGCGAGTGTAGGAAGTGTCGGAAGAAGGCATCCATCACCGCCAGCGCGGCGGTAGCGCCCGCCGCAACGCCGAGCACGCTCAGCGCGGCGAGCGCACGGTCATGGCGATACAGCCGCTGTGGTGTGGCGGTCATTTCTTCGGTCCCCGGCTGATTCAGCCACCGGATGATTCCGCCAGCGAGGCCGATGCCAAGGCCGCCCACCACGCCGAAGAATTTTGCGACATGGAGCCCGTGGGACAGCCCGTGGGACAAGCCTCCGACGAATCCTCCCGCCGCGCCTACGGCTGCGGCCGCGGTGCCCGCGGCGACAAGATGTGGCAGCGGGTTCCCCTGCCACCGGAACGTGGCAGTGGCCGGATGCAGATCGGCATGCGGGTCGGTCAGCAGCCGCGCGGATGCCGTGGCCACGCCTAGCCCCATGCTCACCGCCATGAAGACGCCAAAGAGGCTGCGCGGCGGATCGGCGCCAGGTGCCCACACGGCAGCTGTGCCGCAGGTCATCAGCGCACTGACGGCACCTGCGCCGGCGATGAGCGCAGTGACATGACGCCACGAACCGGCGGCGAGGTGGAGCCGGGCCCCGAAGACCAGACCGACCACGGGCGCGATCTCCACCGTGTCTACGGCGGCGATCCGCCAGCCGACCCAGACGGTTCCGACAGCCATGACGGCCGCGCTGGTGCTGGCCACCGCGGCCTTGATGCAGGCGGGACTACTGGTGTCCACCCCCCGACACATGCCCAGGACGACTCCGGTGATCACGCCCAGGGCGAAGCCTCGTGTCAGGCCTGCCGGCATGAACAGGCACAGCTGGTAGGCGGGAGCAGAGAGGGGCGCCATCGCGGCCCCGAACACGACCGGCGGCACCCGCTTGTACAAGCGCCACCACGCCATCGTCCGGGCTGTGGGCGGTTTCGACATTTCCGTGGCCATGCGGATGGCCAACCGCCGCGCTTTGCGGGCCCGTCGGGGGGCATCGTGGAACCGGTGATCGAGCACATCGTCCACGAACGAGGCGTACAGGACCTTCTTTCCCTCCTCGATCCCGTCGCTCGCCTGCCGGACGGCGTGCAGCAACCGGCCGGGCAGCGAGGTGTCCCTCAGCCCAGTTCGCACCAGCAGGTCCAGGTACAGCGGTCGGCTCAGCAGGTGGTTCAGGGCGGGCAACGTGCCGCTGGCGAACTCGTTGCGGACCTCCAGCCAGGCGTCGCGGTGCTCTTGGGGGACCAGCGCGTCCGAGACGACTTCTGCGGTCAGAGTGTCCAGGTAGTTGATGACCTGGTGGCTCTCCAGTAGCTCCAGCCGCAGGTGTTGCGCTCCGGGCAGCAACGGCAGGGTGGGATCGGTACGGGTAAGCAGCACGACGGGCAGGTCGGCAGAGATGCAGCGCTGGATCTTCTTGAGGGCCGCGTCCTGCGCCTGGCCGTCCCGCAGTTCGTCGAGGCCGTCCAGGATGAGGAGTACTTTGTTGCTGATCAGGAGTTCCCGCAGCAGAGGCCGGGGCGTGGGCATGATTTCCCGGAGCCTGCGGTGCTCGGTGAGTGCCTGCCGCTCGAACCAGTCCGGGAATTCCTCGTCCTTCGGGCTCCAGGAGGCCAAGGAAAGGTACAACGGGATGTACGTCTCCCCTTTGGCCAGTTCGCTGGAGAGCATGACGGCGAAGGTCGTTTTCCCTGCCCCCGCGTCACCGAAAATCATGGCTCGGCTTGATATGCCTCCCGCGGCGAGCAGGTGGGCCACCTTCTCGCCGTACTCCTGGAAAGACCACAAGCTGGCGCACATCGGCAGAGCGGCTGGCGGACTGAGGGACACATTGGTCAACGTGACGGGCATGAGTACTTGGCGAGTCAGGTCACGCCAGTCGCGCTCATCTATCCAGTACGCCCTGATGTCCTTGCGGAGCTCGGGCAGGATGTCATCCAAGGTCCGCTTAGCCGCGGGCTCCTGGATCAACGGCGAGAGCAAGACGATCGCGAGCGAGAGAACCGAGGACACGGGGTCGGCCTCGGCCACTCCATGGACTGCAAGGGTGTAGGCCAACCAGCCGCCCGCGCCCAACCGCAGTGCCCACCTCAGCCAGTCCAGTCCCGTGAAATGCTGCAACCTAGCCATGACGCGCCCACCCCTTGGTTCTCATTTCCGTGGACGCTTTGCGCGAGGGCACACGTTCCTCACAGAGCCGGGCATCGGTGGCACGCCGGGGGCGCGCGCTACGGTGCCGAGCGCCACCCAGCAGACCGGAGGCCTGCGGCGGGCGAGGCTACATACTGCGGGACCAACTGCGGGAGATCGACGCTGGCCTAGCCCGCAGGTCCCTCGCGCCAGCGCGATCGGGTCGAAGGTATTCGCGACGTTCGTGGAGCCAGGGCGGGAGCTTGGCGCTGGCGGCAGGGGCTAACAACTCCCAAGCGTCGGCATCGGCCACGAGACGCGCGTAACGGGTTACGCCGCCGCATCGGCCAGCACCCTGCCTGCGGCAAAAGGTGCCGCAGCCGCGCGCCGGCGGGCAGCATGCAGTTCACCCAGGCGCTGGCGCAGGAGCAATTCGGCAGTACGGCGGCCCGCCGCGTCCGCGGCCTCCTCAGCAGCGGACTCGGACCCTCTGCCCCGGAGCCGAAGACACGCCTCGTACGCCGCGTCGGCCTCCGCTACCGCCTCCTGTGACCCGAGCAGCCGACGCAGCGCGGCCGCGCGCCGCTCGTCCCGGATCTGCTGCGCCACCTCCGGCGCCGTGAACGCTGCCCACGCCGGATCGGCGTCCGGACCGCAGGCCCGCTCGCACGCCAAATGCAGCAGGGCACGGGTGTCCGCCTCGCACTGCTGCGTGAGCTCGTCGACGGCGTCCGCGTCCAGGAGGTCAACCCGCGCGGCGACCGCCAGGTCGATCGCCTCCCGCACCAGCTCCTCGGTACGCCGCCGGTAGGAGCACCCCGGGCACAACCCCGCTGATCCGGGCAACCCGCAGTCTGCACACGGCGCTTGCCTCCGGGCCAGCTCCGCGCCTTCCTCGAGGGCACGGCGCCGCGCGATCGCCTGCTGACGTTGTTCGACCTCGCGCGCGGTCCGGGCCCGACGGACCTGCGCCCGCTGCTCATCAAGGGCGGTTTCGTCACGCAGGCGTCGCTCGGTCTCGGCACGGCGCGCGGCCGGATCGCTGCCCTGCATCTCGGCCTCCACCCGAGATGCGACCTGAGCCCGTAGTGCGCGCCGGATGTGGACGATGTTTGCGCAGGTCGGGCAGCCGGTACCGGAGTCCAGGCGGATGCCGTCGTCGCACCTCAGGTCTGGGCAGGCAGGGCGCTGGACCAGGCCCCGACCGAGTAGCCAGCCCATCGGATCTCGTACCAGGGCCTCGCCCCCGACCTCCTTAAGCCGGTCGGCGAGCCGGGCCGCGAGCACGCCCGGCGCTGCCTTCGCTTCCACGATCCCGGACAGGTCCCCAAGGGCCCGCTCAACAGCGCGAACGGCGACGGCCTGCTGACCGCGACGGAGCTGACCCCACAGGTAGGCCACCGGAGCCAAAGCGATCTGCAAACGAAGATCACCAAGGTTCGCAACCCGCTGCTGTTGCTGCTGCTGTCCACGAGCCCTATCCACGACTGTCAGCCGCGACCGGCTCCCCGAACCCCCCGTCGGCAACCCCCCGCCTGGACTCTCTCCCTGGTTTTCCCCGCGCAGCGGGCTATCCCCACCGAGCGCGCGCTGAGACACAGCAACCGAGGCCTTCACGGCCTGGTCCTCGTGCGCGCACGCGTACTCCGGCCGATCACAGGACCCCGAATCGGCATAGCCGGAAAACCCCAGACCACCAGTAACTTCAGAAGACGCATCAGCCACAGAAGAGTGATCAGTGTGAAGGGATGTCGTCGTCGCGAGGTCTCCGTCGCCAGTCCCGTCAGCCTCGTGAACCTCGCTGGCCTGTGGCTTCTTCGGAGGCGTGGAGCCCTCACCAGGCCATGCCGTACCTGCGAGGTCTCCAACAACATGGTCATCAGCAACACCCGCGCTTCCCTGACGGCCGCGGTGCGCTGCGGCAACCGCCGGCACCACCAGCCTCGCCACATGGCGCATGCCGGACACCGTCTGCCGCCGCGGGCGCTCCACCAATCCGACGCCCTCCAGCCTCTCCAACACCCGCTCCGCCTGCGACAGCGAGCGCCCCAGCAGCCGGGCCAAAGTCGCCACCGGTCGGCCGTAGCGCTTGTCTACCCGGCCACCACACAGCCGCACCCGCCCCGTCTCCCCCGCCTCCAGCACCAGCAGCAGCAAGGCGAGCCGATCCGCCGCCGCACCATGCCCCGTACGGGCACCCAGCAGCCCGGCCGGCGTCACCCGCCCGTCACGGTGCGCCCAGCCCGGCGCCATCAATGCCTCCAACAGCCGCAGCAGGGTAGCGAGCTCCGGCTTCATCAACCGCAACGGATGCCCGACCTTGTCCTGGGCCTCCCACATCGGAAGCACACGGCAAGTCAGCCCCCAGTCCTCGCCGAACTCGCCTGCCAGCGTCTCGACATCCACCACACCGGAACGACGCAGACCCGGCACGACCGCATGCCGAACCCTGGACACCGACAGGCCCAGCCACCGGCCCAGCTCACGAGCCCGGATCTCCACAACGCCGGTCTCGGACGGCGTACGGGAAGCCAGCACCACCACCGCCAGCCGCACCGGGTCCGCCGCCTCCTCAAGGCCCGGACTGTCCAACAGCGTCCGTACAGCGGCCGCCAAGCGAGAACGAGCATCCAGGCCGAGTGCCAGGGAATGCCCCGGACCGCGCTTCGCAGCTGGCCCCGCCACCTCTGGCACTGCGTGCAGCCAACGACGTCTCGGCAACCGTCGGTGGGCGGCGGGCACTGCCGCGGCGCTCACCCGGACACCCCGGCGAACCGCGCACATGCGGCAGCAACAGTCCGCTGGCACGGCGGAAAGGCCACCTGAAGGGGAAACTGTGACCGGATAGACGGCACAAAATGCGCCATCCGGGCATGGATGGGCTGACAAAGGGCAGCACGATGCTGCAACATTGGGTCGTGCCTCGCTTCGATATCGAGGTGGGCATAGCGAAGGCCTCTTCGGCGCTTCGTGGTTCGCTGCAGAACCAAGTTCGAACTGTTCGACCGGCCGCTAACCGGAAGAGCAGAACCTTCGGGAGGGCCCGCTAAGCCCGCCCGGTGGCAGATGGGATGCCGTAGCCGAGGTGACCGCTAATCACCTGGGTGGCCGGGCGTCCCGGCGGCTCGAAGTCCCGATCAACGGGCGCCGCCACAGACGACTACGACATCTCGCCCCCTTCCGGGGCGGAGGTGCATCCGCAGCCGGACTGGCGCGGGAAGACAGAGAAGGCACCCAGCCGGAGCGACGCACGGGTCATCGCTGCCACGGCGGGTGCCTTGGAGTGTGTCTGTCGGAGGGTACGGGTACCCTGCTCCATGTCGAGACCTTCCCTGGATAGGTCTGCGGCCGTGCCCCGGAGCACCACCTCGCGGGGCTTAACCATGTTCGTATGGATCTTATTCACGGACACGGTACCCCTCGGCGATCCCTCGGCGACACCCCGGTACCGTTCGTGTCGCCAATGGGATTGCGTCTCCTGACGGAGCGCCAGAACCAGCCGATGGCCTGCCCCGCTCCACACCAGTGGCGTCGTGCGGGCATGATGAACGGTATGCATGCGACGAAGAAGCCCTGGCAGGACGATCCTCTTGACGTGGAGACCTTCGCTCGCCCTGAGCAGCGACGCCGATATGTCGCGGCCATGAACCGCATCGCTGCGGAGCGCTGTCCTGGCACTCCGGTCCGCGTTTATGTCAGTGCCAGCCCCAAGACGGTCAATGACTCGAACTGGCCGCGCTTGCTGGAGCGCATCGCCGAGGACCTGCCAGACGGCGTTGAACTTCTCCACTACCGCACGGCGTTCGAGGGTGACTCCTACGACTGGGACACGCTTGCCAGCCAGCTCGACGGCCTCGTCGTCATCGGCCGGGCTAAACGTCTCGGCAGCCGCGTGCACCTCCTCGGCCCCGTAGCGCGCCTTGAGCTCCGCTCGCTCATCGCGAGTAAGCCCGTTTTGCTCTTCACCCACAACCTCGGGTTGGTGCCGGCGATCGACTGTATGAGTCAGGTTATGGCCCCTTCCGAGGCACCGAGACTCAAGTTGATTGCTCCGAAACGTTGGCGCCGTGACTCGGCCACGCTTCACGCTGCTCTGGACGCCCTTCGCCCACTCGGTACCACCGGGCAGGAGCCTGAACTGCGCGAACGCATGCAGGTGCACCTGGTGGCTCCGTTCGCCGCTGGGGCGAACTGACCGCTGATGGCGGGATCGTGGTGCCCAGCACTTCGGGAGGGTCATCGAATCCCGCCTGCGTGCGACAGCGTGATGTCGTAGTAGTAGGCGAGCACGGCCTCGGCGCCCGATCCCTGTGCGGTGGTGATGCGCTGGTAGCGCGCAGACCTGAGGTCGCCGGCGATCCGGATGCGCCGGTGCTGCTTGTCGGGCGGGCAGTAGCCGTCATTTCCGGACACGAGCCCAGCCACAGCTGCCGGTTTGTTGCCGAGGTTGTTGAGTACTGACGTGGCGGCGTAGGTGGTCTTGGTCCCATCGCTGCCTTCCACCTCGACCGTCCAGCCGCCTCCGTACGTGGGCTTGGTAATTGCTGCGTGTGAGATGGGCACGAGCCGTATGCGGCCGTCGGCCTCGACTTCGGCTGCCTTGTATGCGTCGGCCGGTGGGCACAGCACGTGCAGTGTCGTCGTCACATCCTGGTGCGCTCGCAGCCAGGTTCCGAGCGGACGATCAGCGCCGAGGACGTAGGTTCGCGCGGTGAGATCCTGCGGAGTGGCGCGCCAGAGCGGTGGAGCGGAGAACTCGGCGGAAGCGGTAATCCACCCTGCGTCTGCCGGGGCCAGATCGGTCACGCCGGTGGCGACGACGATGAAGTTCGCGGTGAGGACACGTCCGTCGCCGAGGGCGAGTTCGGCACGGTATTCGTGCCCGCTCACCTCCGCGGCGAGGGCCTGGACCACTGTGCATCGCCCGGCCTTCTCCAGGCGTGCAAGGTCCGCGGCCAGGGCATCGGCGAGCTGGGGGCCGGTCGACCAGTTGCCGGGGACGTTCTCCAGGGCGCCGATCCGGTGCAGCTTGCCGCCCACCGAGCTGGCCTCGACGACCATGGTCCGCAGGTTGAGGCTGGCTGCCATGACCGCGGCCGCCACCCCGGCCGGGCCGGCGCCGACCACGAGGACGTCTGTGTCGCATGACCGTGTATTCACGACTGAGCCCCCGGTGTTTCGCTGATCCGTGACAAGACGACGTCGCTGGTGACCAGGTGGTTCGCACCGATGTTTCGGGCGGCCATCAGCAGCGCTGCGTCGTGGTACTGCGGCCCTCCGGTGGAGGCGCAGGCGTCAGTGACGAGCCACGGCCGGAGCCCATGGTGATAGGCGTCTCGGGCCGAGTCGTACACGCACGCGTCCGTGTCAATTCCGCACAGCACCAGGTCAGTCCATCCCGCATCCCGAATGAGTTGGGATCCCTCGGGCGTGAAAACGGACGCCTGGTCCTTGTCGATGACGGCGGCCGCGGAATCGGTGAACGGGACGAGGTCGGCGGCGAGGGCCTGCTCCTCGGGAGAGCGCAGCCGAGTCCACCCGGTGATCGTTTCGTACGGCGAACCTGGTTTGTTGTGGAAGCGGGTGAACACCACGGGGGCGCCAGCTGCTCGCCAGCCCTCAACGAGCCGCGCGATCGCGGGCAGAACACCACGGCTGTGCTGGTTGACGAAGCCCTGCTGCGCGTCGATGACCAGCAGTGCTGTCGAACGAGGGTTCACCCAGTCCGCCTTCCATTTGTCTGGTTATGGGTTGCTGTCTCGCAATGCTTCCTGGGCAGCGCGCAGCCGATCAGGAAGTTCACTGGTGGCCAGGATGGCTTCGCGCATTACCCGATGCTGGGCGGTTTCCGTTGGCCTTGCCGTCGTCAGCCGGACATACGCGCCGCGCAGGAAACGCCACCCGTACGCCGGGGGCATCACTGGGTCCTGCCCTTCTTCGATCATGCGCAGGATGTGGGACGACAGAGCCCAGAGCGCCTGGACGTCCAACTCCAGGGCAACGATCTGGCTCGTCGTCAGGGCACGCTCGTCCGGTTGCGGGTGATAGGACACTCCGGACCAGCCGGCCACTCCCTTCGACGCACCGCCGTCGAAGGCCACGGCTTCCGGGTGCGCCCAGCCTTCGCGGAATTTCGCGTCTTCAACACCGGCGCCGAGAGGCCTGATGTTGTGCGGGTCTTGCCGGTTGACGAGGACTGACGGAGTCGTCAACAAGTGCAGGGCAGGGTCGAGTCCTGTCTTCGTCCATGAGTGATCACGGAGCTCGTACACGGACAGGACGTACTCGGGGTCCGGCGACGGATCGACGGCCTTGCCGACAGGGCTGTGCTGCTCCAACAGGCGCGTAATGCGTTGACCGGCCCAGGCCCGATTCATCAGGTATGACCTGTAACGCCACAGCGCCAACTCGGTCAGCGAATTGACGCGGTGGTGCTCTTCCAGGAGCGCCAGGGCGATCCCGCACGCGAAGACGTGGACTGTGGAGGTGTGTGCCGTCCGGTGCTCCCCGGGCAGGACTCTCTGCTCAAGGCCTCCGGGGCCCGACGGCCGGGCCGCGCCGGCAGCGTAGAGCGAACTGAGTCGCTCCCCCAGGTATACCGGCAGAAACTTGTACGAGACGACGGTGCAGGGCGCTGGCTGGGCGAGCTCAATCCCTTGGGCACTAACAGGCTCCCCACGTTGTGCCGCCAGCCGGAAGCGGAACGCTTCCTGCTCTTCCGGCGTGCACTGGGCAAGAGCCGTGTCGAGAATCTGTGCCATTTGGGGACGGCACTCGCGAGTTGGGTCCTTCCGCCAGTTGGAGACCGTCCGTGGGCTGATGCCAAGGTCGGCGGCGAAGGCACGGACGGACTGGCGTTTCACCGACCGCAGCAGCAGCCCCTCTTCGCCTGTCCACTGATCCACAGCGATCACTACACACCCCCAAACGGTTGCTTGGCCAGGCAATCGAGGCCGTATTGCCACGCTAGGTCCACGCCACTGCTACGCGGGGGCATCTCGCTCACAGTCCATGAACCGGAAGCTATTTGGTGACGGAACCAATCATTCAGCGATCGGTCGGAGGGCTGCATGCCGAGGACGTGCCTGCAAGGTCGACTCAACGGTCGTTCCTGGCACTTGGGCAATGGTGCTGTCACGCTGCGCCTCGTCACTCCGTGCCTCCCGGCGTCGTGTGAGGGCAGGCCTTGCTTCCTCGAGCAGCAGGGCTCTGCATCAACTGGCAGGCGTCAGCGTGGGGCCGATCCCACGTTCCTCACCTGCCGGGCGTTGGAAGAGGGCTCCGCTTTGGCGGCCAGAGACTTCGACAGTTCGCACATGAGTGAAACCGCGGGAGCTGTAGTAGTCGTGGAGGCCCCCGTTATCCCTCCACGCATCAAGACGCAGCCACCGCTTGCCTTGATCGGCGGCACGCTGGCTTGCCCAGTCGAGCATGGCGGAGCCGAGTTCCAAACCGCTGACGTCGCGGCGCACGGCCATGCGGTGTACATAAAGGGCCGGTTCGGCAGCCTCTTCGGGTCTCCAGAAGTCGGAGTCCGCGTGGTCGTCCACCGTAACGGTGGCGATGGGCAGGCCGTCGTCTTCGACGATCCAGCACTCGCCGGCGGCGATGTTCTCCTGGATGCGTTCTGCGCGGGGTGGATACTGCCACTGGTCGCTACCCCGATCTCGCAGCCAGGAAGCGGCGTGATTCCAGAGGTCGACGATGGTCTCCAGGTCTTCCTGGGCGGCGGGGCGGATCACCGGGTCGGAGCCGAGCGAGGGTCGGCTCCGCTCGTAAGTGATGACGTGGCGATCTCCTGGCAGCACGTTGACGACGGCGCGCACCGGCGTGCCGTCCTCGGTGTAACCGGTGCAGACGTGAACGGCGACCGGTGTCCCCGGGCCGAGCTGGAGTCGGTCCGCTTCCTCAGGGGTTGGCATGCGGATTTGGATTTCGTCCAAGGCGCGGACTTGCTCGTAACCAAGCTCGGCGAGCACGGTGTTGGCTCCGCGGGCGATGTCGTCGGGGTTCATGATCTCGGTGTCCTGAACCCGGGACAGCGGGTAGTGGGAGTCGTTTGTGTTGTACGGGACGTTGTCAACGAACCGCACACGACGCCTGACAGCTACGAGCTCGCCTTCGCGCAGCCGGAGCCGATCGCGGATCTCTGGGCTGGGCGTGATGACTCGTACTTCGATGTCCTGGCTGGCTTCCCGGCCGTCCTCCGTCATCTGGGAGAGGAAGGCGTCCATCTCGGGAGACAGCGGACGTTTCGAGAACTCCGCCTGGGGGCGGTAGACCATGGGACGACGGCTGCGGACAAAGTATCCGCGCGGACGGTCACTGATGATCAGCCCCTCGTTCACCAGGACTTTCAGCCCTTGAACAGCAGTCGACCGAGTGGTCTCCCACTCGGCCGCGATCTCTGCTTCGGTCGGCAGACGTGCGCCTGGTCCGAGCGTGCCGTGGGCGATCTCGGTACGGATCTTGTCCGCGATGCGCTGGTAGAGGGCTCGAGGCCTCCCGCTGACTGCCATAAGACAGATCTACAGGTGGGCGTAATGAGTAGTCAATCTATCCGATCTCGGTTTTCCTCTTGACGATCAGTTGCCGAGGGTGTCAGCATCATCTCATCGGGCATTGACTAGTCAATCTACTTCAACTAGTTGATCTCGCCATTCGAATAGCGCAGCCTGCTCGCCATCGCTTACATGCGGCGCCGGGGTGACCGACCACAGAGTCGACACGATGTCCCCCGACGGGTTTGAGCAGGGCAGCCCGACAGCAGTTGCGCTGCCTGTCCTCCACGATCCGACCAGCGAACTCCCGCTGTACGGCTCCTGGTTGGCAGGGAACGCAGCCCATGTCACTCCCCCGCCAAGGAGCCCGCCTTGCGTGTCAGCAAGCTCCCCCCGTACCGGCTCAGCGACGTCCGGCCCCAGAACGTCAACCTCCGTGAAGGCGAGGTTCCGTCTCTGCGTTGCCCGGAGTGCGAGGCCTGGCACTCGATCCAACGCAACCTCCTGACGCCGCACTACCCGCAGCCCGGGAAGCGGTGCTCGGGGAGCGCGCGGCGCATCGTCTTCGACATGACCGTCGAGGAGTGGGGTGCCGCTCTGGTCGAGGGCGCCCTGGAGGCTGGTGCCCGCCGGAGTACGCAGCAGTTCCACAAGCCGGCGACTCCGGCGGGGCAGGCGCTTCACCGTTTGCCCTACACCGGCCAGACGTTGCCGCTTGAGCGAGCGCGGCAGGCGATCGCTCGGCACCAGGCCAGCTGCAAGATCTGCTCTGGCGGTAAGAAGTGTCGGATGCCCCGGGTTCTGGCCCAACGCGAGGCCGGCCGGGCGGGGTTGGAGGCGCTGGAGCGCGCGCTGCATGCGGTCGCCCGTCATCGTGTCGCCTGTGCCGACTGCAGGAAGGGCCAGTTCTGCCTGATGGGCTACGAGTTGGCGGAGCGGAAGGCTTGGACGGAGCAGACCCGCCAGGACGTGGAACGTCAGCAGGTCCGCGAGCAGCAGGAAGAGCAGGCCTGGGAGCGTCGCCGTGATCGTCGTCTCGCCGGTCGGCGGGCGTCGGACTGGCGCCGGGTGGGGCCCGCGGTCCGGCGTACCGACCGAGTCCGTGAGCAGCGCCCGGCGGGCACCGACTCCCCGGACAACCACACCAGCGTCCCGCTGGAACCGGTCCACGTCTCGCGCTGACACGGAGGGGCTCCATGGAAAACGTCGAACCCGGCACGTACGACTTCGGCCTCGCCGTCACCTTCCCGGCCGCGAGGAAGAGCACCTACCGCGGATCGAGCGGCAGGGTCACGGTCAAGCACCCGGTGGCGAAGGACGCGCTGGCCAAGCGGCTCACGGACCGCCTCACGGGCCTGGCCGGCAAGGACATCACGGTCACGCGGCTGGAGCTGATCCCCACGTCGGGGCCGACGGTCGCGGAACAGGCGGTCATCGACTACATGGACTGCATCCGGGTCGCCGCCAAGCATCTGGATTCCTGTGAGGCCTGCCAGAACGAGCAGTACTGCGAGGCGGCCGAACCGATCCTGTATCACCTCGAGTTGGCGCTGGACCGCTACGAGCGGCGCGAGAGCCTCCTCGTCTGATCGCCGAGCACCGTGGGACCTGCGTTACCTGCCTTCGCCGCCCGTGTGACGTGCGGCGAAGGCAGGGGGCAGCAGGGCCTCATCAGGTCACCGGCCCCCGCTGGGTTGGCCTCCGCCAGGGGAGGCCAACCCAGCTTTCCCGTCTAAGGAGGACTGGTTCATGCAAAGCACCCTGACCCCCGACGCTTGCCCGCGGCCGCGGGTGATGTCGGCCCGCTGGCGCCAGGAGCGCGCCGACCGCCGGGCGTGGCGCCGGGCCGAGTCGTGGCCCGAGCTGTGCGAGCTGATGGCCGACTACGTGGAGTCTCTCGACCCCGAGCTGCCGCAAGACGAAGTGCTGGCCCGCACGAACCGGGCTGGCTATCTGATCCACACGGCGATGCCGGGTGGGATCGAGCAGGACGGCGATAGCCATCGGGAGCGGCGGGCCGCCGTGTTCGGGTTCGTTTTCGACATGGACCTGTACGGGGCTCTCGCCCGGGTCGCCGACGTGCACGGCCTGACACTTCTGGTTCGGTCCGTGCGCGACGGCGATGAGCTGGGCGGCCAGGCCGTAGAGCGGATCGATGGCGTCGACGGCACCGAGATCGGCGCGTCCAAGTCGGTGGCGACGCTTCACGGCGAGTGGGGGCACCTGGGCCCGGTGGGCCGAGGTCTCCTGTACGCCGTCCGGCAGGTCACCCTCATCGATCCGATGTGGGGCAGCAATGACCGGCTGTGGAAGGCACTCGGCGAGGCGATTGACCTGTACGAGACCCAGCCTGTCGGGGTGCATGCCTTCTAGGTGATGGCCGACAACTTCCGACCGTCGCAGCTCTGTCCCCACTGTCCGCTCCTGCGTTACCTGTGATCGCCGCCCGTGTGACGTGCGGCGATGGCAGGGGGCAGCAGGGCCTCATCAGGTCAGCAGCCCCCGCTGGGTTGGCCTCCGCCAGGGAAGGCCAACCCAGCCCGAGAACAACCGAAAAACGAGAACGGCCCCGGGGTGCATCCCGGGGCCGTTGTCGGTCGCTTGTCGTTCATCGCGAGAGGAACACGACCTTGTTGGAGAACATGATGACATCCCCCAGGCCGATCAGTGCGCAGGGGGACGGCAATCCGAGCCAGGAGGACGAGGCGCTGCGCCGCGCCAAGGAGTTGGACCAGAGGGGTGGGACGCGGTGACCGCCACCGTCTACGGCACCGGCACTCTGCACGCCGTGGCCGTGGACGAGATGCCGTTGCCGCCCAACCCGGTGCCGGGGCTGATGGTGAGCGAGCGCGAGCGCGGGTTCCGCGCTGATCTGACGGCGTCCCGCGAGGCCGTCAGTAGTGTGCGCCGGCTGACCCGGTCGATGCCGGCTTCGTACGGCGCGGACCTGAGCCTCGCGGAGTCCGCGGAGCTCGTGGTCTCCGAGCTGGTGGGCAACGCGGTGCGGGCGAGCGCCCCGAACGCGGATGTCCCCCTGGTCGTCGAGGTGTACGCCGCACTGGCTGGCTCGCCGGGCATTGAGGTGATCGTCCACGACACCGTCCCGGGGCAGCCGCACCGCGGTGACGCCGCGCTGGACAGCGACGAGGCGGAGTCGGGCCGGGGCCTGGGCATCCTCGCCGCGGTCACGGACGGCTGGTCCGTCGAGCCGTCGACGGAGCCGTCCTTCGAAAAGATGATCAGGTGCCGCGTCAGCCGAGCTGAGTAGCACCGCCGCCGTACGGGAGGGCGGGCGCGCGGAAGGTCAGCTCCTTCGGGCGCAGCCCCTCGCGTCCGACTGCGCCGGAGATCACCGCCCGCCCGCTCCCCATCCCCCAACAGCCTCAGGGACTCCACGTTCCTGGGGCTGCCTGAGTCTGCGATTTCAACGGAGGGCCCCATGAAGAACGTCCAGGACCTCGTCGGTCTGTCCGCTGCCCACATGCCCGCCTCCGAGGCCGGCGTCGACTGGCGGCACAACGCGGTCTGCCGCGAGGAAGACCCCGATTTGTTCTTTCCGATCGGCAACACCGGCCCGGCGCTGCTGCAGATCGAGGAGGCGAAGGCCGTGTGCCGTCGCTGCCCGGTCATGGACCAGTGCCTTCAGTGGGCGTTCGAGTCCGGCCAGGACCACGGCGTCTGGGGCGGGCTCAGCGAGGACGAGCGCCGCCAGATGAAGCGGCGCGCCGCCCGCAACCGCGCCCGGCAGGCCAGCGCCTGACGGCCTCGCCACCTGCAGCCCTGCGCTGCCCGGGCGCCACCGGACCAGCCCCTCGTTGGCCCGGTGGCGGCGGAGAACGCAGGGACCAGGCCGCGCCAGACCTTGGCGCGGCCGCTCCCGAACCCGTACTCCTCCGACATCCCCAGGGAGATCTCGATGGTCGCGAACACCCGGTGCAACCACACCCCGCCCTGCCCGCCCGCCGGCAGCCCCGACCGTGACGCTGCCCGCGTCATCGCCAGTCGCCCGGAACAGGGATGGAGCCTGCTGTGCAACGGGTCCCTCGTCTTCGAGGACACCGGCGAGCTGCTCCCCGACGGACGGGTCATCGCCCCGCACCGGCCCACCGACACGGCCGCCCTCCAGGGCGCGGTCCGTACCCAACTGGCGTCGCTCCCCATCCACCTCGTGGACACCCAGCGTCTGATCAGTGGCACGGCTGGTCGCGGGAAGACCAGCGCGGCCGCGGCGATGCACCGGTTCGCCTTGGCCCCAGACCCCGACCGCGCCGACGCTCCCGCCGACCACCCGTCGGTCTGACGGCTGCCTCCCCCGTCCGTCCCGGCCCGGCGCCGGCACGGACGGGGTCGAAGAGAGCCGGACAGCCCGGACGGCACGGCCACAGGTATAAGGGGGAGCACATGCTCCGTGTCATCACGAGCAGCACCCACCGCCGGCTCCAGGAGGCGGTGACGGAGGCCGAGAGGATCCCCGGCCTCGAAACCGAACTCGCCGACCTCCGCAAGAAGTTGGAGATCGCGCGGAACGAGAGGAAGGGCGCCGCGCGCACGGCCGAGGACCTGGCGGACGCCCGGAAGGCCGGTGCGGAGATCGCGGCGACGCTCACTCAGCCGGACGCCCGGCAGCGGGAAGCCATCCTCGACATCGCCGCCTCACTCGTCCGCCACGCCCAGGGCCTCGGTCTCGACGTGAAGCGGCTGCACAGCGGCGAGCCCTACAGCACGTCCCCCACCGCCCCCGTCGAACCGGAGTCACAGCCGGCCGGCGCCGAGAGCGAGGACGGCACGGAACCCTACGTGCACGTCTACGTCCACCAGGGGCAGATCCGGTCCGTGCACCGCTGGAGCGAGGCCGCCGTGCGCCAGGCCCATACCGACGGCGCTCCCCCGGAGGGCTGGTGCCAGGACCGCAGCTGCTCCGAGATGCCTGGGCCGATGCCGTATTCGCTCTATCTGCTGCCCGTGCAGGTGCCGTGGCCGGATCGCAGCCAGGTGCACCTGGTGCTCCACCGGGACCGGCCGATCGCGGCGTTCGGAACCGAGCAGGCCGCCCGCCGAGACTGCGTCATCACGAGCATGGCCGCCACCGAGCCCGCCCTCATCAGGGTCGTCAGCCAGCCGATCGCGGACAGCCAGTTGTACCCGACGGCCGCCCCGGATGAGCACGGCCTGGACACCAAGGGCGCACACCGGCACCACGCCCGGCTGCTCGCAGCCATGGCGACCGGACGGTGCGCGGCGATGCGCCGTCAGGAGGTCGAGCCGCCCGAGGACTTCCTCCAGCTCTGCTCGAACCTCAGGGCCGCCGCAGTGAAGCTCTCGGTCACCGAGGCTGAGATCGACGAGTACGCCTCGACCTGGGCGGCCCTCCTCTGATCGCGACTCCATGCAGATCCGACCATGGAAGGGCATTTGTGATGCCGATCGTGCTTCTTCTCTTCATGGTGCTGTTCGGCGGCACCGCGCTCGTGCTGGCCGCCAACCCGAAGCAGCCGTTCTTCCAGCAGCTCTTCGGCAGCCTCCGGTCCGCCGGGCGAACCCCCACACCCGAGCAGCAGTACTGGGCCGAAGCCAACAGCGACCAAGGACTCACTAACGACCAACTGCGCCGCCGGGCCATGGTGCTCGGCGGCACCCTGGGCCGAGGTGCCAGCGGCGACGTCACCACGATCGAAGTGAGGGGCGAGAACGAACTCGGCCCGACCTTCTCGATGGTGCGCTACATCCGCGGCAAGGACGGCCTGTGGCGAGCCGGGTGACCACCCGTCGGCTCCCTCCCCTGAGTTGCCTGTCGTTCCCGGCGATCCAAGCCGCCGGGAACGGCAGGGAGTTGCAGGGACCCTCCCCCGATCCCGCGCTCCACGGTCGGCCTCCCTCGTGGGAGGTCGACCATCGTGCTGCCGGGCCCGGTACGGCCATCCCCCTTCGTACCGGGCCCGGCGTGTAGTTCCCCGTTGCGCCCTGAGTTTCGTGCCCACCCTGCCGGAGGCGCGGGCAGTTTCGTGCCCGCCTCGCAGGACTTCCCGGAACCGCCACCAGCTTCGCGGGTGGCAGGCCATGCAGTACGGCCGAGTCCGGGTGGGCGTCGTTCCCCTCAGGGCCTGTTTCGGCTCCACCGACCGGCGTTTCGGGAGCAGCCGTCCGCATTTCGGGAGCGGCCTCCGCCGCTTCGCGCACACCCTGAACCGCCCCTTCCGGAGGCCCCCATGACGATCACTGAAGTGCCGCACACGACGGCACCCGAGACCACCGTTTCGCACCCGCCGACCGCCGTTTCGGATACGCAGGAGTTCGTTTCGCAGACGGCACCGCAGCGGCCGATCAAGCCCGGCCGCGACTGGCTGATGACCGCCCTGTTGTTCCTCGCCGCGAGCGGCGGCACGGCGGTCGGCATCATCGGCTTCGCGATGTCCTACAGCACTCTCGCGAAGGTCGCGCTGAGCTGGGGCTTCAGCGAGCGCCTGGCGCCGTGGTTCCCGGTCGGCGTGGACGCGAGCATCATCGCGTTCCTCGCGCTGGACCTGTACCTCATCTACAAGAACACCCCGTGGCCGGTGCTGCGTATGGCCGCGCACGCCATGACGGCCGCCACGATCTGGTTCAACGCCAGCTCGCAGGGCAGCATCGGCGCTGACCTGGTGAAATCGGCCAGTCACGGTGTCATGCCGCTGCTGTTCGTGATCGGAGTGGAAGCTGCCCGGCGGCTGTTCATCAAGAAGGCGCGGCTCCAGGCGGGCACCGCGGCCGACGGGATCCCCCTGCACCGCTGGATCCTCAGCCCTCTGGCAACCCCCCGCTTCTACCGCCGCATGCGCCTGTACGGGATCGCCTCCTACCCGGAGATGATCCGGCGTCAGCAGGACCTCCTCGCCTACGAGCAGTGGCTCAAGCGCAAGCACCAGGGCGACCTGAGCAAGGCGAGCGAGGACGAGCGGCTGCCGATGAAGATGGCCGCCTACGGCTACACCGTTGCCGAGGCGCTCGCGCTTCCTGACCAGCAGGAACGCGAGGCGGAGGAGCGGGCGGAGGAAGCCGAGCGCCGGCGCCTGGCGGCGGAGACGCGCCGGGAGGTGGCGCTGAAGGAGGCCGAGGCCGAGCGTCTGGAGGCCGATGGCGCTCTGGAAGCGGTCCGCGCCCGGGTGGAAGGCCAGACGGCCGAGGCCCGTGCGCGTGCCCGCGCCCAGGCCAGCGCCGCTGACCGGGCGGCCGAGCTGGAGGAGAAGGCGCTCGGCTCGGCTCTGGTCGCCGAGGCCCAGGCCCGCGAGGCGGAGGCCCTTCGCCTGGAGGCCGAGGAGCGGGAGCGTGCTGCCGAAGCCGATCGCCGCGCCGCCGGAGTCGAACTGGACGCCGCCGAAACGCGCCGCCGCGCTGTCGAAGCCGCCCGGTGCGCGGCGGAGGAAGAGGAGCGCAAGGCCGTCGCCGAGGCCAACGCGCAGGACGCCCGCGAGCGTGCTGCCGAAGCCGATCGGCGCGTAGCCGAAACGCGTCTGGCCACCGCCGAAATCGAGCGGCACGCGGTCGAAATCGAGGACGCAGCGAAGCTCACCCCGCGTGAGCGCGCGGTCCGCAGGGTCGCCCGGATGATCCTCGCGGCTGGCGGCGACGCCAACCAGGTGCTGCTCGCCGACATCCAGCGCGAGACCGCGGTGTCGTCCACCGACACCGCCTCGAAGTACCGCCAGGAGGCGGTCGACCTGCTCCGCGAGGGCTACCGCCCGGAGCAGTGACCTGCACAAACGCGCTGCTTCGACGGTTCCACCGGCCCCCGAGATGACGTCAACACCTCGGGGACACGGTGAAGGCGCCGAAGCGCCGGGTCCCACCCTCTCACCCAACCTGCCTGTCAGGAAGGTGAATCGGGTGGTGACCAGCACAAACAGCGGCCGGGTGACCGGGATCGCGGACCGCGAGCCGACCCGGCCGTGTTGACCCATTTTGAACCAACGATCGAACGGAGGGACACAGGAACGTGGGCGGAACCGCGTACTGGACAAAACAGATAAGACGGGCGGACGCGCGGTCACCCAAAGCGGGCGCGACCCGACGGGTGGACCGGCTCCGCGGACTGCTGAAGGACGCCGAGCCGGCCGTCGCCGACCGCGTCTGGCGCGAGGTCGTCGACCTCCTCCAGCGGACCACCGACCGCCACTCGGCACACGGATCCGCGTACTGGACCAGCGAGATCAAACGAGCCGACAAACGGTCGCCCAAGGAGGGCGCGACCAAGCGTCTGGACCGGTTGCGCGGCGTGCTGCAGCGGGTCGATCCGGTGGTCGCCAACCGCGCCTGGCGCGAGGTGAGCGACACCCTCCAGCAGATCACTGTTCGTCACACACGGTGATCGTTCACCCATTCATTCACCCGGGGGAGAGATGAACTCGACCCGGCCCTACACGCGTACGTACGCGCACGAGGGCTCGAGTTCACTCCCCCGGTCGCAGACCGTGAGGGGAAAGCGATGGAATTGCTGCTTCTCGCGTGCGCATGGCTCGTGTACACGGCGGGCGCGCAGAGCGAGCAGGCAAAGATCGGACTGTCCCCGGCGCAGCGGGACATCCTGAGGGAACGGACGCGGCACGAGAAGGCCGTGCAGAAGATCGCCGACAAGCACGGGGTCTCTGCGCCGGCCGACCGCAAGGCGGGCCTCTCGCCCTGGAAGGAACCGCCGGCCTCGGAGCGCGATCCGGTGCTCTCGCTGCCGGAGGCGTTCCGCTCGGGCTACCGCGGACACACCCGCGTCGAGCGCGTGGCCACCCCGATGGGGCGCCGCGCCGGCAGGTGGGCCGCGCGGGGCGTGGCGTGGGGCCAGGACACCGGCCGGGGCGCGCTGCGCGAGTACCGCAAGCGCCGCAAGGCCGCCGGCCATGACGATCCGGCCCCGGTGCTTGTGCCGCTGCCGCCTTCCCACCCGCCGGACGTGCCACCGATGCCGGCGGCACCGCCGACGGCCGGCACCGACAGCGGTGACGGCAAGGGCGTCTCACTGGAGAGGCCCAAGGAGGCGACCGAGCCCCCGAAGCCGGAAGGCGCCGTGAAGCCGCCTGAGGGGGTCGCAGAGCCTCCCGCAGGCGGCGACGGCTCCCCAGGTGCCCCGGAGGCCTCAACAGGCCCTGAAACGGCGCCAGATGAGGCCGCAGAGGCGCCGGTCAAGGAGCCAGCGGCTCCCGCCCCGGAGGCCTCACCAGGTCCCGAAGCGGCTCCGGCCGGGCCCGAAACCACGGACGTGGCGGCCGAACCCGAGCCCGCCGCCGCCGAAACCAAGGACACCGCGGACCCGAAGAGCTCCGAGGAGCCCTCCCGCGCAGCCGAAACGGAACCCGCGCCGGCCCCGGCCGAGCCGGAAGCCGCCGCGGCGGCACCCGAAGACTCGGCAGCCGGGCCCGAAAGCCCGGCAGCCGAACCCGAAAGCCCGGCAACGGCGCCCGAAGGCACCGCGTCGGGACGGATCCGAGACCGTGAACCGGCTGCCGCCGGTGAAGGAGTTGGGCGTATGGCAGCAGAGGTGACGTACGAGTCCGTCGAGGAGGAGAGCGACGAGCTCTCCCTGATGTGCAAGGAGGACCAGCAGGTCTGCGACCGGATCAAGGACCGCGCCGACCGGGAAGTCGGCCGCGGCGACACGCTCCTCGCGGAGATGGAGGCGACGGGCTTCGGCAAGTCCCTCCAGGCCTGGGTCACCCGCTGCCGGGAGGACTACCAGGCAATGGGCTCCCACCTCACCGACCTGAAGACGAACACGGCCGCCCAGGACGACGCCGTGGTGAGGGCCAAGGCCCTGCTGATCGCCGGGCAGGGCGTCTACCACAACATCGCCAAGGACATGGAGAAGGTCGCCGAACGCGACGCGTACATCAGCGACGCGGTCGACTCCGAGGACACCTCCGCACACACCGAGGTCTACGAGACGAAGGGAGCCTGACCGTGAGCGTAGGCAAGGCTGTTGGCTCGTTCGTCACCGTCGCGGCCATCCTGGCCAGGGCGACGGCGTACGGGGTGCGGGCCGCCATGACCAAGCGGGCCGTCGAGCGGCTGGAGAAGCGGTACAAGGACCGAGCCGACTCGGCCCGGTACCTGTCCGAGGCGATGGGCAAGCTGGACGTCGATGAGCCGACCACCGCCGGCTACATGGAGGTCTTCACGCTGTCGAATGCCATGGCGAACGACGTCGCCGGCATCGTCGGCCGCGCCGACTCCCTGCAGGCCAACGCCCAAGGCCTGGCCGAGGCGACCGAAGCGGAGCACGGCCGGATGAGGGACGCCAACCGCACCCACACCGTGCAGATGGCCCAGGCGAGCTTCATCCAGCCCCGCTAGGCACCAGACACCACCCCCTCCTCGAAGGGCGGGACCGCACCATGCGGTCCCGCCCTTCGTCTTCGCTGAAAACGGAGAAGAACCGGATGGCCACGACCACACCCACCCAGGAAGAGACGGAAGACACCGCTCCCCAGGAGCTGACCGGACTGCGCGCGCAGATGGCCCGGATGCACAACCCCGGCCTGTACGTCGGCTCCGGCCTTGGCATCGCCTCCGGCTGGCTGTCCGGTGACCCGCTGCTGCTCACCACCCTCGGTTCCACCGGCGTCGCCGCCGGCTGGGCCGCCCTCGGCATGAACCCGGGCCCGTGGCGCTGGCTGCCCGGACAGGGCGAGCCGTGGGAGTGGATGAGCCGCAGCAGCCAGCGCGGCTACCGGCGCCGAGTCCGCCGGATGCGCCGCCGCCTGAACCTCGACCACACCTACAGCCCGGCCGTCGGCTCCGACGGCATGCTCGTGCCGACCATCGGGATCGCCGACGGCTGGCGCCACCACGACAACCGTGCCGCCCTGGTCCGCGCCGCGAAAGCCGACGCCTACCGCAAGCGGTCCGCGGCACTGCGCGCCATCTGGGCCAAGGGGCTTCCCAACTGGGAGCGCGCCTGGTGGCGCCGCTACACCCCGGCCGAGATGGCGCTGCGGGCCGGCCCCCTCGCGGTGATACCCGCCAGCAGCTACATCGACGTTCCCTGGTGGGCCCGCCTCCTCGTCGCCTCCACCGCGGCGACCTGGGGCGCGCGGATGTGGTCCCTGCCTGACCGGGGAACGCCCGCGGCGGCCGGGGACCCGGCCGGCCTCGACTGGTACCTGGCCCGGTGGAACGAGTGGATCGCCTGCGACCAGGGCCCGCTGGCCGCGTCCAAGCTCACCGACGTCCACCTGGACGAGGACCGGCTGACCGCGATCATCGTCTCCACCACCGCCAAGCCCGCCCTCGGCGTCGGCCAGGACTCCGTCTCGATCGCGTTCGAAGTCCCGCCACGGGCGGTCAACATCTACCGTCCCGACGACATGGCCGCCTCCCGCGCCAAGCTCACCGTCAAACTGCAAAACAGGACCTCCGAGCTGGACATGGACGACCTCGCGGCCGTGTGGGAGGAGTACAGCCCCTACCACGGCAGTGAGCTGTACGACGCAGAGGAGACCGAGTTCGGCCGCCGCTTCAAGCTGCTGATGCCGCGCCGGGGCTCCTCGGTTGCCGACGTGCAGCCCCTCGCCATCGCCCAGGCCCTCGACATGGACGGAGAGGACGCCGTCTCCCACCTCCACCTGCGAGTGATCGACGCCCGCCGCATCGAGGTCAACGAGATGTCCACGAACCCGCTGCAGGACGGTGTCCCCCTCGACCTGGACGCGCTCGTCATGGACGAGCAGGGCTACGTCACGGTCGGCAAGGACATCTACGGCGACCCCGCCCGCTGGCGCCTGATGATCCCCAACGAAGGGAAATACGGACTCACAGGCCATCAGGGCATGTCCGCCGTGCACTCCTTCTCCTCCGGCACCACCGGCTCGGGTAAGAGCTCGCTGGAAGAGACCCTCCTGATCGCCCAGATGATCAATGGGATCGTCGGGTGGCTGGCCGACGGCAAGTACGGCGCCGGCTTCGCCTCCTGGACCCACGTGCTCGACTGGATGGTCAAGAGCCACTACGGCGCCATGCTCATGGGCCAGGCCGCCGTCGACGTCGGCAAGTTCCGCTTCTCGACCCAAATGAAGATGCAGTGGCAGGACGCCGACGGCTACGTCATGGACGGCCGCAGCTTCTTCGTCCCCGGCGAGCCGTTCGCCCCGATGCAGGTCACCTGGGACGAGTTCAACGAGATGGTGATGGACCCGGTCAAGGACCACGTCAACCCGCTCCTGGCGTCCGCGTCCAACCTCGGCCGCCAGACACGGTCCGCTGGCATCGGAGCCCGGGTCTACGTGCAGATCCCCAATCTCGACTCCATCGGCACCAACAAGCACGCCAACGCCATCCGCGACATGCTCCAGTCCGGCAACATCGCCCTCTTCCGGACTGCACGCGCGGACGTCGACGTGATGTCGCTCGGATCCAGGACACCGAGGTTCCGCCTGGAACCGATCCCGGAGACCTTCCCAAACGGCGCCGGCACCGGCGGCCTGGGCTACATCGCCGACGGCTCCGACCAGTACACCCAGTCCCGCACGATGTTCCACCCGAACCCGGTGCGCATCGCCCGCGAACTGCCCCAGCCGACCCTCACCCCCTCCGAAGCCGACGCCATCGCCGACATGAGCCCCGCTGGCATCGCATACCTGCGGCGGGACGAGTACCGGCACATGGACGCCGGTGAGGAGGAGGAGTTCCTGCGCGACCTGGTCCAGCGGGAGCAGGAGGAGCGCGGCAAGAACACCACCGTCGTCGACCTCGCCCCCGCCCCGGCCATGCCGGCCGGTGTGGACACGGACGTGGACGACGACGACCTGGACGACCTGGTGCCGCCCAGCCGATCCGAGCTCGTCTGGCACGCCGTCGACCGCGGGGCCCGCCGCAACGGCGAGATCGCCAAGGTCACGGATCTGAAGCCGCCCAACGTCGCCAACGCCACAAAGCGTCTGGAGCGGCTCGGCAAGCTCACCCAGATCGACCGTGACTGGCACACCCTCGAGCGCCTCGACGCCTGACCCCATCCCCATCAAAGAAGTTGGAGCCCAACCATGGTGTTCTCTCTCACCGCATCCGGCCTCGCCCTGCTCGTCGCCATCGGCATCGGCATCTGGATGAAGAAGGACAGCAGCTTCCGCAAGCGGGAAGTCGCCGTCGTCTCGGTGTTCTGGATCCTCCTGATGATGACGCCCGCTGGCACGGAAACCGTCGACAAGATCCAGGACATGTTCGGCAACGGGGCGGCCGGTTTCAGCGAGACCGTCAACAACGTCTCTGCCAAGTAACAAGAGCCCGGCAGGGAGGCGGCCCGCCACGTATAGCGGGCCGCCTCCTGCGTCTATCTACGCCTTCGGCTTCACACCAAGGAGCACACCCATGCACAACTACTCCGAGCACGGGCGGGAGTTGACGGCTCAGGAGCACTTCGAGTCGGCCAGGCTGATCGCCGAGGGATACAGCAGCAGCACCCCCGCCGCGACCCACTACAAGGACATCGTTCCCCCGCCGGCCCAACCCACTGTGGGGAACGCTGTGCCCTTTGCCCAGCACGGACGGCCCCCCATGTCCCAGAAGGCCACTGACCACGCCGTCCTCGTGATCGTCTACTCCTGGGGGTCGCTCCCGGTCGGCGGCGCGATCTCCCTGGTCCTGTGGAAGCTGTCCAGCGTCAGCCCGGCCACGATGGCCATCAGCGGGATCGGCGCCGCCGGAGTGTTCATCGCGATCGGCGTCGCTGCCCGGATGATCGGGCGGGCCTTCCGGGACGTCGCCTCTGAGCTGCCTGACCAGACGGTCAACCAGTACACCGGCACCGTCTACGTGCAGCACACCGAACTGCACACCGAAACCCGCGGGTTCGGGCGGACCAACAACCAGATCACCGACGGCACGCAGTGACCGTCGGACGCCGCCCGCCCACGACGTGCTCACGCTGATGTCTGCCTGTCCACTCCCGAACCCCACGGCGGGGCCCGGGGGCGGGCAGGGAGCCGGAACAGCCACACCGCTCCACCAGCCCTACTCCCTCGCGCCCCGTCGGCTGCTCCCTCGCTGGCGGGGCGCGGTGCTGTCCACCGTCCTGCCTTCGTGAAGAGAGGCGAACCCGCCATGACCACCAACTCCGCTGCTGGGAACGGCCACGAGCACACGCTCCGGTGGCCCTCCTTACACCGGGCCCGCGGCTGGATCAGCCACCGGACCGGCCAGGCCCGCACGAAGCTGACGCGACTGTGGCGGCACGAAACCGTCCGCCACGTAGCCTTCTGCGCCGCCGTCACTCTCCTCGGAGCCTGGCTGCTGGGCCAGTTCCTGCCCAGCAGGCCCGGCCTGGCCACGACCCTGGACGCGGCGTGCGCCACCATCGACGACCCCGTACGCCGCTACCTCGTCGCCCACACGCAGGGGCTGCCCATCACCGCTGGCGCCACCTACAGCATCTGGAAGGCCCTCGGACTGGCTGCGTTCGTCCTCGGCGCCCTCCACAACGGCCCCGCCCGATTCACCTGGACGGTGTGGGGTGCCGCCACCGTGATCATGGTGTTGATCGGAACTCCCGGGCCCGGCCGCCCGGTCGCAACTGCGGTCGGCCTCCTTGCATGGGCCGCGCTGTCCAGCCTGGCGCTCCACGGACTGCGTTTCCCGCCACTCGCGTTCGTCCACGTTGACGTGCACAACGAAGCGCCGCCCCCTCCCGACGTTCAGGTCCGCACGGAGATCCGAATGCCGCGGACCGAGCCGCCCCAGTTCCTGCCCTACCCCCTCCCGTACCTGCCGCCGTCGCCGAACTGACGTCTGCCTGCCCGCCCTCGCCCCCGCACCCACGGGGCCGGGGGCGGGCAGGGAGCCGGAACAGCCAACGCGCGCTGCCCCCTCATCACCCCGATGCGGCCGCCCCGTCGCCCGCCCCGGCCTACGACCGGCACGGGCGAAGAGCAGGGGAGGCCGGACATCCCGTCCGGAAGGGACTTCTCGACCATGCTCATCGGCCCCAACAACGAGTCGTACGTGCTCGACTCTGCACGCGACGGCCAGCGCATCCTCGCCGGTGTCGACGGCGACGCCGCCGACGCTGTCGACGCGCTCATCCGCGAATACCTGGAGTTGCGCGACCGCCTCCAGCAGCTCAAGGACGGACTGCCCAAGCACCACACCGACCCCGAACTGTGCCCCGCCTGCGAGGCGTTGGAACAGCCATGCCCCTACCACTTGGGACGGGCCGGGGGGTGGATCGAGCTCTCCAAGGCGGTTCGCCTCGTGGCGGGCGACGACTCCACCTACGCCACCCTCGTCCTGGAGCACGCGGACGCTGCCGGGGACGACGTATGACCGTCGCCACCGACACCACGCTCTCCACGGCCACCGCCGCGGACCCGTCCCAGGACGAAACCGGCCACGCCTTTGACGCCGCGCTCACCGCCCCGGAAGCCGCGGGGCACGCGGCCCTGGCCGCCGTACGCACCGGGAACCGCGAAACCGCCCAGCGGATCATCGCCGAACTGCTCCCCGACGAGCGCGCCAACCTTGCTGACCACCTTGAGGAACTCCGCAAACTCCTCGGCCCGACCTGCGCCGAGTGCGGCGCACTCACCGAACTCGGCACCTGCACCACCGACCCGTTCAGCGAGAAGTGTCGCTTCCTCTGCCGCCGCTGCACGCCAGCCCACCGCATCCGCTGAACGCCCCCACAGCAGTCGCATCAGCCCACAACAGGGTGCCGCGCGATGCCACCACAAACGCCCCCCGCTCACACTCCGACCCCCTGAGGAGTCCTGATGACCAGCCGCTCCGAGGACCCGGTGACCACGCCGTTACCCCAGTCCGTCGCCCTGCGCGCCGCCGAGAACGAGCTGCAGGCGCTGCGGGGCAGTCTCCGCAAGGCCGCCGAGTTCATCCACGATCAGGCCCACGACTTCGCGGCCCGCTATGCGCTTGCCCTGAGCCTGGGACTGCCCCTGCCGACCCCGGCGCCCACTCAGCACTCGCTCGTCGACCAGAACCTCAACGACGCGCTCGCCACCGTGGCCTCGGAGATCGGCCGCACCGACAACAAGACCTCGTTCCTCCTTGCCTTCAACGGCGCGGTCATTGCGGGCCTGGTGGGCTCGGCCGACAAGGTCCCCCTGCTGTGCCTCGTCACGGGCGGACTCGCGGTCCTCGTCCTGGCCGTCTCCACCGTCCTCCTGCTGCTCGTCGTCACGCCCCGGCTGCACGGCGCGGACCGCGCGAGCTTCCCCTACTGGGCCAGGTGCGACACCCAACAGATCCGCGCCGAGATGAGCGACGACCGCCGCGCGGACCGCCTCCGGGTCCTCTCCCAGATCGCGTTGCCCAAATTCCAGGGTCTGGGGCTTGCCATCCGCCTCTCCCTGGCCGCTGTCGTCCTCATCGTCATCGCGGTCATCGCGCTCATCGTGACCGCGCTCGCCTGACAGCAGAAGGCCCGGGCCAGGTGACGACGCCGGAAGACGACTGCTCTACCCCGCCTCGTCACCCACCTGCCCCTGTACCGCCTGACTGACCAACCTCCCTGGAGCCCGCCGTGAAGAAGACCCCCGCCAAGAAGCCGGCCGCGAAGAGGTCACCGGCCAAGACGACCGCCGCGAAAGGGGCCCCGGCACAAAGGGCTCCCGCCAAGAGGGCCGCGGCGAAACGGGCGCCAGCCAAGCGGCCCGCCGCCAAGAGGCCTGCGGCAAAGACAGCGCCCAGCACCAGGATCGTGTACTGGCTCTTCCGCAGTATGGGGCGCAGCGCCAGGAACCTCGATCCGGCCCACCGCAAGGACGGCGTCGCGCTGCTCCTGCTCGGTGGCGCGCTGATCACCGCCGTGGGCACCTGGGCCGATCTGAAAGGGCCGGTCGGCGAGCTCGTCGAGATCCTGGTGACCGGTCTCTTCGGCCGCCTCGACCTGCTGGTGCCCGTACTGCTCGGGGCCATTGCCGTGCGCTTCATCCGGCACAAGGAGAAGCCCGAGGGCGACGGCCGTGTCGTCATCGGACTGTC
Organism: Streptomyces sp. NPDC005483; assembly: GCF_040606035.1. Classification (NCBI taxonomy): domain Bacteria; kingdom Bacillati; phylum Actinomycetota; class Actinomycetes; order Kitasatosporales; family Streptomycetaceae; genus Streptomyces; species Streptomyces sp. NPDC005483. The sequence goes on along the minus strand of NZ_JBEXEA010000030.1, from coordinate 77,191 downwards.
CGTCCTGGTCATCGGCCTGCTCGGGCTGATCCACATCGCCTGCGGCTCTCCGGCCCGCAGCGAAAGCATGCAGGCCATACGGGACGCCGGCGGCCTGATCGGCTGGGGCGCCGCAACGCCTCTTACCTACAGCATGGGCGACGTGCTGGCCATACCGCTGCTGGTGCTGCTCATCGTCTTCGGGCTGCTCGTGGTCACGGCCACCCCGGTCAACGCCATCCCGCAGCGGCTGCGGGCGCTCGGAGCGCACCTCGGCGTCGTCCCGGGGCAAGCGGCCGACGTTCCCGGCAACGACGAGCGACCTGCGGAGCAGAGGCGCGAGGCGGTGCCCACGCGATCCAGCCGCAGCGGGTCCACCGGAGAGGCCAACGACTCCGGCGGCGTTCAGACGGCACTCCCACAGCGCGGGAACCTCAAGGCCGCCGCAACGTTAGCGCCCGCCGCCGCCCAACCGACCAGGGTGGCGCCGTCCCCCCGGGCCGTCCCCGACCTCACCAAGACGCCGCCCGCTGGCGAGGAGCGCGACCTGCCCGCGCGTACGGAGCAACTCCAACTGTCGGGCGACAAGACCTACTCCCTGCCGGCGCTCGACCTCCTCACGCGCGGCGGCCCCGGCAAGGCGCGCAGCGCCGTCAACGACGCCGTGGTCGCCTCGCTGACGAACCTCTTCACCGAGTTCAAGGTCGACGTCGCCGTCACCGGCTTCACCCGCGGGCCGACGGTGACCCGCTACGAGGTCGAGCTCGGACCCGCCGTGAAGGTCGAGCGGATCACCGCGCTGACGAAGAACATCGCTTACGCGGTCGCCAGTCCGGACGTGCGGATCATCAGCCCGATCCCCGGCAAGTCCGCGGTCGGCATCGAAATCCCCAACACCGACCGGGAGATGGTCAACCTCGGGGACGTGCTGCGCCTCGCGGCCGCCGCCGAGGACGATCACCCGCTGCTGGTCGCGCTCGGCAAGGACGTCGAGGGCGGCTACGTCATGGCCAACCTGGCGAAGATGCCACACATCCTGGTCGCCGGAGCCACCGGGTCCGGCAAGTCCTCGTGCATCAACTGCTTGATCACTTCCATCATGGTCCGCGCGACCCCCGAGGACGTACGCATGGTCCTGATCGACCCCAAGCGGGTCGAGCTGACCGCCTACGAGGGCATCCCGCACCTGATCACGCCGATCATCACCAACCCCAAGCGGGCCGCCGAGGCCCTCCAGTGGGTCGTACGGGAGATGGACCTTCGCTACGACGACCTCGCGGCGTTCGGCTTCCGGCACATCGACGACTTCAACGCAGCCGTTCGAAGCGGCAAGGTGAAGGCGCCGACGGGCAGCGAGCGGGAACTCCAGCCGTACCCGTACCTGCTCGTGATCGTCGACGAGCTCGCCGACCTGATGATGGTCGCCCCGCGGGACGTCGAGGACGCGATCGTGCGCATCACGCAGCTCGCGCGCGCGGCCGGCATCCACCTGGTGCTCGCCACCCAGCGGCCGTCGGTGGACGTTGTGACCGGTCTGATCAAGGCGAACGTGCCCTCCAGGCTCGCCTTCGCCACCGCCTCCCTCACCGACTCGCGGGTCATCCTCGACCAGCCCGGCGCCGAGAAGCTGATCGGCAAGGGCGACGGCCTGTACCTGCCGATGGGGGCGAACACGCCTGCCCGTATGCAGGGCGCCTTCGTGACCGAGGACGAGATCGCGGCCGTCGTCGAGCACTGCAAGGACAAGATGGCACCCGACTTCCGGGACGACGTCGTGGGCACCAAGCCGAAGAAGGAGATCGACGAGGACATCGGCGACGACCTGGACCTGCTGTGCGAGGCGGCCGAACTTGTCGTCTCCACGCAGTTCGGCTCGACCTCCATGCTCCAGCGCAAGCTGCGGGTCGGGTTCGCGAAGGCGGGCCGGCTGATGGACCTGATGGAGTCCCGGGGCATCGTCGGGCCCAGCGAGGGCTCCAAGGCGCGCGACGTCCTCGTGAAACCCGACGAGTTGGACGGGGTGTTGGCATTGCTCCGTCCCGAACCCGCCAGTGCGCAAGGCGCCGGCACGGCCACCGACAGCCTCCAGGCGCGAGTTCACACCGCAGCTGGCGGAGACCGGCTGAAATGAGCCGCTCCCGCCGCCAGGACCCCGCGCCTGCGCGGACGCCCTGGGCCGGGCATCAGCGGACTGACCCGTCGACCGCCGTGGTCGGCCCGACCATGGACCTGACCGCGGTAGCACAGGCAACGCGTTGCCTCATCGTGACCGGTGGTCGGGGCTGATGGTCGCCCGCGTGGTCGGGGGCCCAGGGTGCGGTACCTCCATGGGCCCCTACTCGTCTTCGCATCCCGTCGCCGGATCAACTGGCGTCCGGGCTCCGTACCGCAACACCTCTCAGCGGCCGCCAGATCCCAGATCAGGTGGCCTACCCGTGTTTCCAACCCACTCCCGACTCCATAAGGAGCAGATCCTCATGTCCAGGAACAAACGAGTTGCCTCGGCAGCTGCCGCCCACATCGGAGCGATCGCCGTGGCGGGCCTCGAGTTCGTCCTCTTGGCAGCCGCCGCGTGCACCGGAGGCTGGGTGGGCTCCAACGCGCCGGGCGTGCCCAGTGGCTGGGCCGGGGCGCTCGGAGGCGGTCTCGGTCTCGGCCTCGCCGCCGGCGTCATGCAGATCCTCGACTCCTTCAGGGCGTCGGTGCGCGCACTCACCCGCGCCAAGTCCTCCACGGCCTCCGAGCGGAACCTGGAGGAGCCGGAGGACGCACTGCCCAGCAACACCCAGGACGTCATCGACCTCCTGACCGAGGGCGCCCGGGCCGGTGCCGCCAACCAGGCCGCCTTCTACTCCGGGAAGGTCGACCCCGCTCACGCCCTGCTGGATAACGAGAACCTGTGGATGGGCGTCGACGGCACGAGCGCCATGTTCCGTCTCGCTGACGGCGCGTACGTGTACTACGAGAAGGACGAGAGCGGAAAGCACCCCATCCACCAGTACTCCTTCGTCGCCCCCGCGACCGGGGCGGTGCCGGTCCCCGTCACGTCCCTGGAGCAGGTGCGCGACCTGCTGGAGCAGCACGTCAGCCGCGAGCTGAAGGACACGCCGGTCGCGGTCTGAGCCTGCCGGCCCCCTGTGCTGTCTCGGCCTCTCGCAGGCCGGGGCGGTGCGGAGGCCCGGTAGGGCGGATCGTCCCCAGCGCACACAGCTGCGGCACCGGGACTCTTTACGGCGTAAAGAACCGCTCCGACCCCGGAGTTGATCCGTGAACCCCTCGCACGCGGCCGCCACGAGACCACTGACCCACAGTCCGCGCACTGGGTTCGTCTGCCCCGACCGGCCCTGCCAGCCGTCAACTGATCCGCCGCGCCCCAACGTGGCCAGCAGCCACCTGCGGTACGACCTCGGTCCGGTCCCACAACCCCTGTACCAGCTCCATGAGTTGAGGAGCACACCCGACCATGCCCGAAACCTGCGCCATTGAGCGCCTGGCGCTCTTCGGTAGCCTCCTCGCCGCCTTCGGCGAGATGCACCCCTTCTGCGACCACTGGGCGCAGAGAAGTGAAAGCGCCTGCTGTAAACGCCTCTACGGCCCCCAGCTCGTCTACCGCGACGGCTGCCCCGTCGAAGCCGAGGACGCGGGCCGGGCGGACGAGCCGACCATGACCGCCACCGCACGGGGCCGCCGCGCCGTCGCGCTGCACGTCGCGACGTACACCGCGATCCAGACCGGCGCGGCCGCCGCCCTCACCCGGGCGTTCGGCTATCGCGTCTCGGCCTCCGCCCTTCTGGCCGGGGCCGCCATCAACGGAGTCACCCACGCCGCGATCGACCGCGGCGCCCTCTTCCTGTGGCTCGCGAAGAAGGCGGGCAAGACCGGCTACATCGAGCACTGCCAGGCCGTCCGCCTGGACCAGGACGGCACCCCGAAGAAGGAGATCAACGGGCCCGGCACCGCGTGGATCGAACTCGATGCCGCGCTCCACCGGGTCATCGGCGTCGGCGCCGCCGCGGTCACCACGTGGCTCGCCACTCGCAAGGGCGGCCGCCGATGAAGGACCTCGATCTCAGCCTCGCTCCCGATCCGGTTGAACGCCTCGCCTCCCTGCTGCGCCTGCGCTTCGGGGAAGCCTGGATACCCGAGCGGGATGCCGACGGATGCAGCGCAGTGCTGCGCACCCAGACCGGCCGCGCCATGTGCGCCACCCCCGATCCGGCAGCGAACCGCATCGTCCTGCAAGCCTGGGTCGACTGGGACTGGGTGGCCCCGACCGCCGTGTTCACGGTCGACCTGGCAGGCCACCGCGACATCGACCACTGGCTGTCGTGCGCAGATCTCACCGAGGCCGGTCACGCCATGAAGAAGCTGATGCGGAGCCTGCTCGACCAATTCGAGTCGATCCCGCCCCTCACGGACAGCCGAGAGCCCGTCGACCTGAACGCCGCCGAGGAGCAACTCGGAAACCTCGCCGTGCAGGCGGGTGAACTGGCCCGGCAATCCAGCCAGTTCACGGCCCGGCTCATCTACCGCAAGCCCGTCGCGGACAACGCGAAGAGGCTCCTCAGGCTGGCCGGGCAGACCGCCCGCACCGCCATCCGCGTCGATCTGCTGCGCAGCCCCATTCCCACCGACACCAGCGTCCCCCGCAACTGACGGCTCCCCGTGCCGCCCCGATCCATCCCGGATCGGGCGGTGCGGAGGACCGGCCAGACCCGGACGGCCCCCCCTGGACCGCGGACCACCTCCGCGTCCTCTTCGGCGACTGCCGCCACCTGACTTTGCGCACGAGGTGCAGCCAGCTTCGGCCGCCCGTCCTCCGTGCGCCTCCCTCGCCCTTTTTGGAGGACCGCGTGCGTTCCCAGAGAGAGTTCGTGCTCGCCCCGCTCTCCTTGCCCGACGGCCCGTTCCTGATCGCGCTGATCGGCGCCGCCGGCAGCGGCAAGAGCCGCGTCGCACGGGCGTTCCCGGCCTCCTGGCGGCTCGAACTGGACAACTTCCGCTGGCAGGCCACCGGGTCGCCTGGCGACCAGACCGCGACTCCGATCGCGAGTGTCGTGTTCCGTGAATTCCTGGACGCCCGCCTCACCCGAAAGTTGCCTGTCCTGGCGGACAGCACGAACAGTGAGCCCGACGTGCGCGCCTACCTGCTCCGGCGTGCCCGGCACTGGGGGATGACCACCGTCGCGATCGTCTTCCGCGTCCCGGTGGAGGAATGCCTAGCCCGGCAGGAGAGGCGCACGAAGGCCAAGCAGGTGCCGCCCGACGCCGTCACCCGTCAGGCGTCCGGCGTCCCCACCCCCGAGCAGCTGATCGACGAGGGCTTCGAGTACGCGACCTACGCCGACGAACTCGACCTGCTCGGCCTGCTGCTGCGCCGAGCGGCCAACGCCGATCCCGACCCGCTCGCCGACGTACGGCGCACCTTCGGCGAGGACCTGGCCGCCGTGTTCGCCTGGCACAACGAGTGTGAACGCGGCTTCGCCACCGGCACCTTCGCCGTGGCCGACCGCGAGATCACGGTGCGCTGGATGGACGACGGTGACCCGTACGACCACCACTGGCAGGCTCGCCTCAGGGAGGTCTGCACCTACGGCTGCCCGGGCCCGCTGTGGGTCAAGGTCAGCCATGCGGCGGACTTGCAGAGCGTCTACCTCGGCGGCACGCCCGACGAGCCGTGGTGCGACGGCCGCCACAGCCACGGCCTGGCCGGAGCCGACCGGGAGCGGTGATGGTCGTCGTACTGGCTGCTCGCATCGGGCTGATGGGCGCTCTGCTCGGCTCGGTCCTCCCCGTCCTCATCCCGTGGCACACCGCCCGCAAGGACAAATTGCGCACCACGGCGGCCCGGTTCGCGCACCGGCTCGCCGTGCACCGCGGGAACCTCTACGCCCGCTGGGAGCTCGCCCGGCACGAGAACCCGAGCCCCGCGGAGATGTCGTCCGCGAACTGCGTCAGCGACAGTTCCCGCAGCGACATGACGCTCGCCCTGTACGAGCTGCGCGTCCTGACCCGCGACACAGCCCTACTGCGGCTGGCCGGGAAGGCCATCGCTGCGACGTACGCCGTGAAACCGCGCGGCGAGGACCTGGCGACGGTCAGCTCGGCCGAGAAGGACGCCCGACACGATCGCGGTGTCGCCACCGACCACGCCTTCCTGGCAGCGGCCGCCGCCATCTGAACCTCTCGTCTTTACGCCGTAAAGACGAGACGGCACCCGGACCGGCGAGATGCATCCGCCGCGCCGCACCGGACACCAACTGGCCACCCCTGAACGGCACATGCGCGGGGCGCACCCTCTGGCCTGCAAGCACTTGGGCGCGCCCCGCTCCCCCAACGAAGGAGGTCACACGAGATGACCACAGCGCACACCAACACCGCAACCACCCACCCCGGACAGGTCGCTGTCACCTCCAGCGCGCCCGGGTGCAAGACGTGCGGCGGCCGCCGAGCCCGGCGCCTCGACTCCTACGGCGGAGGCCAGTCGCGCTCCGCCGCCGCCGCCAATATGGCCGCCATACGCCTCGGGAACGGCGCCCACGTCCACTTCTCCCTCACCGACGACGCGTTCGTCGTCGTCCGCGCCATCGACTCGGACGAGGTGACCGAGTGATCGCCGAAGCCATCACCGTCACTCTCCCCGCTGCGGGCTGGGCCCTGACCGCCGGACTCCTGGGCCGTAAGCTGCGCGCCGCGCGCCGCGACCCGGTCAGCCGCCTGTGGACCAGGCAGCCGTGGATGCGCCGCGCCGACCAGCTGATCCGCCGCCGCCAGGCCAGCCACCTGCTCATGCTCGACCTGGACGGCTTCAAGCCGGTCAACGACACCTTCGGCCACCCCGCCGGTGACGCCGTCCTGCGGGCCGTCGGCGCACGCCTGGAACAGTTCACTGCCGAACACGGCGGACCGCACACCGAGTGCGCGCGCCTCGGCGGAGACGAGTTCGTCGCCACCATCACCCTCAACGACCACGATGTGGAGGTATTTACCGCGGACCTGGCGCACGAGCTCGCACAACCCGTGCCGTGGCCCGACGGCCCCCTCGCCGTCACCGCCTCCATCGGCATCGTCGCGATCGCCGACCTGGAGCAGCCGTCCGCATCCACCGCGCTGAAGCGCGCGGACGAGGCCATGTACGCCGTCAAGAAGTCCCGAGGCGGGCAAGGCCATCGCGCCCCGCGCCGAAGCACCAACACGGACCCCGGCGCCGAAGCGAGCCTTCAGCCGACGCACGGAGGCAAGCCGATGGCCGCAGCGGACGACGCCGTGGTCCTGGAGGGCTTCCTCGACGAGGAGACGCTGCCCGGCACACGGGATGACACCGCCCGCTTCCGCATCCATCTGGCTGCCGACGAGGACCGCGTCGACGAGGCCGTGCTGCCCTGCGTCGTGGAGAACCCGGCCCTGGCCGCCTACGTCCTGACCGAACGCGAGCGGGGAGACCTGCTCCGCGTCTCCGGCCACCTCCGCCTCCCCCAGACCCCGGACGGCGCCATGTGGCTGGACGTCCACGCGATCGACGTCCTCCACCCCACCCTTCTCACCGACCCCACCGACGAAGAGGTCACACCGTTCGTCGAGCGCTACGCCTCCTACGTGACCCTCTACGACCCCGACGGCCTCACCCACGTGTGGCACGAGAGCGGCGAAGAGGTCGGCGTGACCGACGACCCGTCGGAGATCAGCGACCTGATCCACGCCTACGAACGCCCCGCTGCCTCCGGCGAGACAGGAGGCCCCGCGTGATCCACATCGCGTACGCCTGCGCCCTCTACCCGATCGCCGGCTACCAGCTCACCGCGGCCGCCTTACGCGCCGCCCTCACCGCAGCCGTCGGCGACAAGCGCGCCCAGGACCAAGACCCCCTCGCCCAGGAGAAGGAGCGCCCCGATGAAGACTCCTGAGCTCACCCTCAGCGGCGCGCTCGCCGAACCCGCCGTCCTCCACGGAGACGAAGCCCGATTCCGGCTCCTGCTCGCACCCGACGGCGACGACGGCCACGACGGCCACGAGCTCACCCCGCCGGAACACGACGTCCGCGAAGCCGTCCTCCCCTGCTATCTGTCCGACCCCGTCGGCGCACCGGAGGTCGCCGCGCTCTCGCCCGGAGCCCCACTCAAGGTCACCGGCTACCTCGCGCTGCCCGACCAGCCGACCACGCCCCTGCACCTGGTCGTGCTCACCGTCCAGCGCGAGGACCCGGAGCACGAGGCGTTCGCCACCCCCGCGCCCTCGCAGCGCCCGGCCCTGCGCCTCGTCCCCACCAGCGGAACGACCACCCACTGAACCCCCGTACCCCGCGTGGGCAGGCCCGCTGCGGCCTGCCCGCGCCCCTGTGACTGAAGGACGTCCTGATGGCTATACCGTCCGGCCCCGCCACTCCGCCGGCCCTCACCGCAGCCCAGGCCCTCGCCCTCGACCTCATGGCCGACGGCCTCTCCGCCGGCGACATCCGGCTGCGCACCGAGATCGCGCCCATCGACCTCTACCGCCTCGCCGCCCTGCACAACGTTCCGGCTCCACACGGCACGGTCGAAGGCTTCGGCTGTCACTGGGCCCGCCACGAGGCATCCTGCACGCAGTGCGCCCCCTTCGAGGCCCGCTTCGACGCCCAAGAGCGGGCCCGGCAGCGGATCGCCGACGCCGAGCGAACCCTCCACCCGCAGCACGGAGGCCGCCGCCGCCGAAACACTCCCGCCCGCGCATAACCCCCTGTCGGCCCGGGGCGGCCGTCGACCTCCGAGCCCGGCCGCCCCGGATGCCCTCCCCCCATCCCGCCCGCATGACCGGGCGCAGAGCCAATCGGCTCAAGTGCCTGCTTCTGAACCCCTCTACCGGGAGGAACCATGAACAAGAACCACTGCACCAATGACGTCGTGGCCCTCGACGCGGACAGCTACGCCCCGGTCGATCACCCCGGCGTGACCGTGCCCGAGGATCGGCGCTGCTGGTCGGTGAGCTGGCCGGGATACGCACCGGTGACGATCACGCCGCCCGAGCTGAGGCCACTGGCGCTGACCCGGCACGTGCCCGGCTGGGCCGAGCCGCACGCCACGCCGGACATGGTGCCCGACTGGGAGCAGCGCCAGGCCGACGCCCTGGTGCACTTCGAGCTCGATGAGCAGCGGAGGCCGCTGCACCCGCACGGTCGCACCGGTCGCGCCGGCCGACACCTCGGCCGATGGGGCGAAAACCAAGCCGCCGACCCGATCGTGGTCGCCGGGACGACCAATGCGCAGCGATGGGTGCTGCTGATCACTCGCGACGACATCGGGGTGGAGGCCATCCCGGGCGGCATGGTCGACCCGGGCGAGACGGCCCCGGCCGCCCTGGTGCGCGAGCTGCGCGAGGAAACCGGTATCGACCTCACCGACCAGCAACCCACCATCCTCGGCCGCCAGGTCGTCGACGACTGGCGCACGACCGACCACGCCTGGGTTGCGTCCACCAGCGCGCTCTTCCAGCTGCCTGGACAGGTCACCGCAACGGCCGGTGACGACGCAGCGGACGTGAACTGGTTCCCGTTCGGCTCCCTCGACCAGCTCGAGGCAGCGGTCGCCGCAGCCGGACGCACCCTCTACGCCGCGCACCGCCCGCTGCTGCAGCGCGCCCTCGAATATCTCAACCAGCAGTCATAGCCCCCGGCCACCGAACCCGCCACATGGCGCCTCGCGGAGGCCGCCTACGCCCCTCCTACCTCAGGCACACCCTCAACACCGAGACCACCAAGGCCCCTAGCCGCGCAGGAGAACAGCCCCATGGGTGACAACACTGGCATCGAATGGACGGACGCCACCTTCAACCCCTGGTGGGGATGCTCACGGATCTCACCCGCCTGCCGAAACTGCTACGCGGCCGACACTGCCCGGCGCTGGGGGCACGACGTGTTCCACCTCCGTGGCGAGCGCCGGATGCTCTCCGACGCATACTGGCGCACACCCCTCAAGTGGAACCGGACGGCGCAACAGACAGGCACCCCCACACGCGTCTTCTGCGCGTCCATGGCCGACGTATTCGAGGACCACCCCCAGGTCACCGAAGCACGCGCCAGGCTCTGGCACCTCATCGAGCAGACCCCCTGGCTACGCTGGCAGCTTCTGACGAAGCGGCCGGAGAACATCGCCGCCATGGCACCGTGGGGCGATGCATGGCCGGACCACGTGTGGATCGGCGCCAGCGTGGAAAACCAGCGCTACGCCGAAGAGCGAATCCCCGCCCTCCTCAAGATCAACGCGCCCATCCGGTTCCTCTCCTGCGAGCCACTCGTGGAGCAGATCGATCTGCAGCCCTACCTGGCCGACGTCACCACCGGCGCAGGCATCCACTGGGTCATCGTCGGCGGCGAATCCGGTGCGAAGGCCCGACCGATGAACCCGGCCGGGGCCCGCGTCCTCCGGGATCAGTGCGAAGCGGCGGGCACGGCCTACTTCTTCAAGCAATGGGGAGAGTGGGCACCGTCCGGCCGTATCGCCATCGGCGGGAACCAGCGCGGCCACGCCCTGGTGGGCGATCCGGTGGACGAGCTCGGCCATCGTGTCGAGATGGTCCGCGTCGGCAAGAAGAAGGCCGGACGCCGCCTGGATGGTCGACTGCACGACGCCGTACCGCCTCTCAGCACTGCCAGGGCGACAGGGCCCGAAGCCTGACTCCCCTGCGGTCTTTACGCCGTAAAGACCGCAGCCCTTCGCCCTCTTCACGTGACCTCCTGCGGAGGCACCGTTGATACCCACCCCGGAGATCTGCCGGATCATCGTCAGCCGAGTTTCAGCCGGATCGCCGCCCGACCCAGTGAGGTCGACGAACCACCGTCTCCCTGACCCTCCCTGAGGCGGGAGCGAAGGAAGCACGGAAATCGGTATGCGCAGGTTGTGACGATGGTCCTAGCCTTGGTGCGGGCGTTCCGAGTCGGGGACGCCCGTTTGAATGCACAGTGAGGATCCGCGCGTGATCTCGATCTACCTGTCCCCGAGCAACCCCCGCTGGACCCCGAAGACCGAGACCGACCTCCAGGCCGCGATCACCGGCGGTCTCATCGAGGAGAAGCACTACTTCGACGCCAAGGAACAGCTCGCCACGAAGGGCGACAACAAGGAGTTGGCGCGCGACCTGTCATCCTTCGCCATCGACGGCGGCACGATGATCGTCGGGCTCGCAGAGGACAAGCAGAACAGCACCTTCAGCCTCGCCCCGCAGCCCCTGCAGGGGCTGCCGGAGAAGGTCGAGCAGGTCGCCCACTCCATCCCCGACCCTCCCCTGGTGATCCTCACCGACCCCATCAAGTCGGAGGCTGATCCCGCCAAGGGATACCTCGTCATCCACATCCCGGCCAGCCCGCTCGCCCCGCACATGGTCGACGGGCGCTACTTCGGGCGCGGCGACAAGACCAAGCGGATCCTCCTGGACTCCGAAGTCGTCCGGCTTCACGAACGACGCCGGAATGCTGAACAGGATGCACTCGCCCTGCTCAAGCAGGAGATCGACAACGACCCGATGCACGACGTCGGGAAGCAGTCCCACATGTTCCTCGTCGCCCAGCCTCTCGCTGCCCCGCGGGACATGCTCCTGGACCTCACCGGGGGACCGAAGTGGAACATGCAACTCGCCGAGTTCATCAACAAGGCCTACACCTCCGAGATCAACGCCCGTCTGGAGGGCCTTGAGGTCAGGCCGAAGCTCATCGATGCGGGCAATGGCTACCGACGCAGCGGAGGGGCGGCCCGGGCCAGCAACAACCTCGGCGAGGGCCGCATCTTCACCAGGAACCCGGGCAGCTACCACGACGAAAACGCGATCGAACTGCAGGTTTTCGAGGACGGAGGCCTCCGGCTCTTCTCTAGCCGCCTCTCCGAGCGGCTCCACGAGGAGACCGAGGACCACTTCATCTACGATCCCGCTGTGGTGGGCAACACCCGCCGCTTCCTCGCACTCGTGCGCCAGGCTGCAGCAGACGCCGGCTACATGGGCAACTGGGCCCTCGCCCTGGGCGTCACCAGGCTCCGCGGCCGCGGCCCCTACACCAGCGTCCCGCAGAACTTCCGGGGGACCTCCGTGATGCGAAACCGCTACGACCGGGACACCTACGAACAGGCCACGGAGACCACCTGGGCCGAACTCAACGAGACTCCCGGAGCGGTCACCCGCCGCCTCGTCGGCTCCTTCCTGCGAACCCTCGCAGCCGAGGAGTACTTCGACACCGAGCTGAGCGACGACTGACGCGAACCCATGAGGCCCCTCAACCGCCCCCTCGGGCGACTGAGGGGCCTTTCGTTAGTTCCGAGACGGAGCCTCCACGACCAACAGCACGGGCCAGATCTGGACGGAACTCGCCGACTGCTTCCCCGGCCCACTGGTTCTCTTCGAGCACTGGCCCGCGGGCAACCGCGACGACCACGACAGCCTCGACCAGGTCGCGATGGAAGGCCAGCTGCCGACCTGGCGCCGCCTCTGGCTCACCGCCCCGGCCAACCCAGACCGTGACCTCCGCATGGCGTCGATGCAGGCGTACGGACACGACCTGCTTGCCGCATCCAATCCAGCCGTGTGAGCGGCACGAGCAGCAACGCCCCGCCTTCGCCCACTCAACCCTGGAGCGGCTGTGGGCCCCGCCCTTCTCTGCCCCTTCTGCATCGGCACCCGCTCCGGTTCTTCTTACGCGCTACTCGTGGACCAGTCCGATCCCCTCCGTCTTTACGGCGTAAAGACTTCCGAGCCGTCGCGCCGGGGGAGCAGACGGACAGGACACACACATGCAGACAGCCCGGGCCGAACAAGGCCACGGCCGTACCCACCGACAACCTGCCTTCAGGGAGGCGGCAATGCTCGACAGCACCGACTACATCGAACCCGGCGACCGCCCCGCCGCCTGGATGGCCCTGGCCCGCGAGTACGCCGCACGGAACTGGCCCCGACGTGACATCGCCGACGCCCTGTGCGTCGACGAACCCACCCTCGACCGGTTGTTGTCCGCTGGAGGAGCGGCGCAGCACGAAGCCACTACACCCGTCCCGTGACCAGCTCAGCAGCCCGTACCTGGCGGCCGGACGGGCCAGGCTCGTTCCAGGCCCCCGCCGGCGTGCGCGCCGTACGGGACCGTGAGGGACGCCTCTGGACCCGCGGCCCAACGCGCTGGACATGCACCGGCTCGAACTGGATTCGGTGGCGTGTCCTCATCGCAGAACACGGGCCGGTCACTGAGGCGCCCGCTCCGTGATGCAGACAGGCGGACCACCAGAGCCAGCCGACTCCGCCCTCCCGCCTCAACCCGTTGCGCCCGCCAACCTCGACGCCCATCAGGGACGTCGGCACAGCGGCCGCGCTCAGGCAACGAACCCTTCGCGAACAGCCACCGTACGAACGGACATCCATGGAATCCCTTGAACAGACCCCCACCGCGGCCCCTGAGATACGGCGATCCGCGGTCATCTCGGATTGCGGCCAGTACCGCTATCTCCTGGCGCGGCAATGGGAGAACACCGGCCCCACCGCCGTGTTCGTGCTGCTGAACCCCAGTACCGCTGACGGGACCAGCGACGATCCCACCAGCCGTCACTGCATCCGCTATGCCAGGAGCTGGGGATGCGGCGCCCTGCTCATCGTCAACCTGTACGCCTGGCGCGCGACCAAGCCGAGCGAATTACGAACGGTCGACGATCCGGTGGGTCCCGAGAACGATGACTTCCTGTACGCCGCGGCCGCCGCCGCAGAGAACTCCGGCGGCCCGCTCGTCGGTGGATGGGGCACCCACGCCCGCCCCGACCGCATCGCCGCAGTGCTCGCGCTGCCCCGCATGCGCCGACTCGGCGCCCTCGCGGTCACCCGACTGGGACAGCCCCACCATCCGCTCCGGTTGAGCAAGAACCTGAGGCCCGCCCATTGGACGCCGCCGAGCGAGCTGGGCCCAGTCACGACACCGCATGACGAGAGCAGCCCAACGCTCGCCGTAGTCATCGCACGTCCCGGCCTTCCCGACATTCGGCTGGGTCCATTCGCGTACCCGCACCAGGCGCTCTCGTTCGCCTGCAGCCTGCGCCTCCAGATGCACAACACCCAGCATGTGGACGGCTCTACCGTGACCGTTCAGCCGTACCGGCCGCACCTCACCTACCAGGATCCGTACGTCCCGACGGACCCCGTCCAGATCGCCGGCATGCTGGACGCACAGGAACAAAGCGGGGTGATGGGGCACGACTTCCCCGACCTCTGGTCGCGACTCAACGCGCAAGAGGGGTACGACCGGGCCAGCACCATCTGGCGCGGTGCCTGCGCAACGTACGACGCTATGAACGGCGTGGACGGCTTCGAGTGAGAGCCCACCACGCGTCCTGCCCGCCAACCCTCGCCCTCAGGCCGGCATGCGCCACGAAGAGCCCCGCACCCTGGACAGCCTCCAGGGTGCGGGGCTCTTCGTGTTTCACGGCTGATCTTTACGGCGTAAAGAGGCTGCTGGACCTGGCCGCGAGCGGGAGCCTCCTCCACAGCGTTCGCCTCGCAGCACGCGGGGCCCCTTGCGGGTGCAGCTCCTTCGGTGCCGGCTAGCGCTCAACGGGAGGATGCCGATTGGCGAGTTGACGCGATGGGCAGGGTCGCGGTGGCGGATGCCGGGCCCGCCACCACCTCGGCCGAGCCCCTCTTTACGGCGTAAAGACCGGGGGAGTGCGAGCCAGGGGCCGCTCGCCTCGTTAAGCTCCAGCCCGAGAACCCCATCGAGTAACTCCAGGAGCGTGAATGGCCGGGGCGCAAAACGAGCTGTCCGTAGCGGCGCGACGGAAGGCGCGAGAAGCGGCGCGGCTTGCCGAGGAAGAGCGGCAGCGGCGTGCATCTGAGCAAGGGAATGCAGGCAACGGTTTCGAAGTCGCGATCGAAGAGCTCGCTCACAACCCCCGCAACGCGCGTGAAGAGCTTGAGGGGCTTGAAGGCCTCGCCAGCACCTACGAGTCCTTCGGCCTGCTCCAGTCGGTCGCCGCTGTCCCTGCCGACGTGTTCACCACGGCCTTCCCGGAGAACGCGGATGCGATCGGAAACGCCCGCTTCGTCGTCATCGGCGGCAACAGGCGACTCGCTGCGGCCCGGCTCGCGGGCATGGAGAAGTTGCCGGTCCTGGTGAACAGGAAGGCGACGACGCGCCAGGACATCTTGGTCGCAGCCGCCACCGAAAACCTCGCCCGTGAAGAACTCAAGCCCTTCGAGGAGCTTGCGACCATCGAGGAACTCAAGGCCGAGTTCGGGACGTACGACGCCGTTGCGAAGGTGCTCGGCAAGTCGGCTGGATGGGTGTCGCAACGACGACGGCTGCATCACGTGCAGCCCGAGATCCGCGAAGCCCTGGAACAGCGCACCGACGGCATGACGATCGAGTTGGCTCGCGACCTCGGGAAGATCAAGGACCGCGACCAACAGCTCAAGGCCTGGGAAGAAGTCAAGGCACTGACTGCGGCTCGCGATGCTGAGCCCAAGGGGCCGCAGGGGCGCACGAACGACGGCGGCGAGAAGACGACCGCCGAAGAGAAGAGCGCCGGCGAGAAGAAGGACGGCGCCAAGGGACAAGACACCAGCGGGAAGAACGCACCGAAGGGCCTCCCCAAGCAGGGTGGCACCGGGCGCGATGAACTGGACGAGGCCACCAAGGCGCGGCGAGCAGCGTGCCAGGAAGCTGTCCATGACTTCAGTGAGGATGCATCCCGGCTCCACATCATCGCCCTGCAGACCTCAATCGACCCGGATGAAGCTGTCGCGCTCGCGTCTCAGTGGCTCAGTGAAGCGGGCGTCGGTGCCTCATCTCTGAGCCTGCCGGCGCTTCCCGGTGATGAGGGCAAGGGACGAC
Organism: Streptomyces sp. NPDC005483; assembly: GCF_040606035.1. Classification (NCBI taxonomy): domain Bacteria; kingdom Bacillati; phylum Actinomycetota; class Actinomycetes; order Kitasatosporales; family Streptomycetaceae; genus Streptomyces; species Streptomyces sp. NPDC005483. The sequence goes on along the minus strand of NZ_JBEXEA010000030.1, from coordinate 61,392 downwards.
AGGCGAGGGCCGCACTCGCACTCTCACTCGCGCGCTGCGAGATCCACATGGCGCGTAACGGCGGCAACGACGCCGCACACGCCAACGCGTACTTGGACTGGCTGGGCACGCATTCCGACTACCAGCCGGCCGACGACGCCGAGCCCGCCCTCACTGCGTAACGACGGAGACTCTTCGTGACCACAGATACTCACCTCCCGGAGGACACGGGACTGGAGACCCGCGTGCTCGTGTGCACCAACGGCTCCGCAGGATCCGGGAAGTCGACGACCGCTGCCGCTCTGGCCTACGCCGCAGCGAAGAAGAAGAAGCGTGTCTGCGTCATCGGACTCGACAAACAGCGGGACATTTCTCGGTTGCTCGGGTACGACGACCCGGACGGAGATGAGGATCTCCCCACCCTGTACGACGTGGTGGACAAGATCTGCTCACTCGCCGAGGCGGTCCTACCAGCCAAGGACAGCAAGACCAAGGAAGTGATCCCGAATCTGTGGGTCGTCCTTGAGTCGAAGAAGCTCGATGAACTGGAGTTCAAGCTCGCGGCGGAGACCGCCCGGGAACTCTGGATGTACCGACTCATCGGGGAACTCCGAGGGCGCTTCGACGTCATCATCTTCGACTGCCCCGGTGACGTGAAGCTCGCGACGATAGGAGCGATCATCGCCGGTGGCGAAGTCGTCGGCTGTACCAAGTCCCAGGAGAAGGAGGCCCGGGGCCTCACGGAACTCGAAGACAAGATCGTCGACGTGGCTAAGTCGTACGGCCACACCGGCATGCCCACGGGCATCGACTGGGTGGTCATCAGTGAAGGCGTCGATCACAAGTCGCAAGGCAAGGTCTACAAAGACATGGAGGACCAGCTCCGGGAGGCGTACGGCGACATCGTTCTGGAAACGGTCGGAGACGATGTCAAGGTCCCCGAGGCATACACGGCCGGGCAGCCCGTGACGCTCTACGCTCCGGACTGCCGGGCCGCCAAGGCCTTCACGAAGATCGGTCGGCAGATGAAGCTGTACCGATGAGTTCTTTACGCCGTAAAGACCACCACCCGACCCCCGGAGCCCTTGCCGGGGGTCGCGTGTTTACGGCGTAAAGCAGCAGCCGGGCTGCGAGAGGAGCACCCAAGCGATCACTTTTCGCTGACGATCCTCAACGGTCAGCCGCCGGAACCCAACAACCTGCCACACATCGTGGGAGTGTGAGAGCTGCTCAGTTGCGAGGCGTAGATAGGGAGTGGGACGTGGCTGCGGGGAATGGTGTGATACCCCAGCTGACCCGAGCGCATCGGGTCCTCATCGGTGTGGTGGTCGCAGGAGCTGTGATCATCGCCGGGATCGGCTTCGCCGGTTCCTATGCGGCGGTCCGTGAGCTGGCGATCCAAAAGGGCTTCGGGACCTTCGCGAACGTCTTCCCGATCGGCATCGACGCCGGCATTTGCGTCCTTCTGGCCCTGGACCTCCTCCTAACCTGGATCCGCATTCCCTTCCCGCTGCTCCGGCAGACGGCCTGGCTCCTTACGGCGGCCACCATCGCCTTCAACGGCGCAGCGGCCTGGCCCGACCCGCTGGGCGTCGGCATGCACGCGGTCATCCCGGTCCTCTTCGTCGTCGCGGTAGAGGCCGCCCGCCACGCGATCGGCCGGATCGCTGACATCACCGCCGACAAACACATGGAAGGAGTCCGCCTCACCCGCTGGCTCCTCTCACCGATCCCCACGTTCCTCCTGTGGCGCCGCATGAAGCTGTGGGAGCTCCGCTCCTACGAGCAGGTCATCCGGCTCGAACAGGAACGCCTCGTCTACGAAACCAGCCTCCGCTCCCGCTTCGGCCGCGGCTGGCGACGCAAGGCCCCGGTCGAGTCGCTGATGCCGCTCCGTCTGGCTCGCTACGGCGTCCCCCTCGCCGAGACGGCCCCCGCCGGCCTGGCCGCCGCAGGCATCGACGAGCCGCCGATCGCGTTCACCTTCACCGCTGACCGGACGCCGGCCGCCCCGATCCACGGACAGGAGCCCGAACTTGAGGCCGCAGCAGCCGCGGAGCAGCGCAGTAGGGGAGCAGTACACCCCGAACTCGTGACCTCACCCGCGGAGCCGGACCGCTCCCTCGTGCGGGACCAGGCGGGCGCCGAGACGGCAGAGGGTCTCGCCGAGGCCTACCAGGCATGGATCGCGAACTTCCAGACCGAGCCTACGGCCGCCCAGTTCGCGCACTGGCTCCAAGATCACGGCATCACCACCGCGGCCGGCAACCCCCTCACCGACGAACAACTGCAGCCCCTGCTCCGGCTCCTCAAGCAGCGCTACGGGCCACTGCCCGCGGCTGAGCCTGTCGACGCACCGCAGGCAGACAACGAGCTGTCCTGGCACGACTACTTCTACAACGCCTGGAACACGTACGCCCAGGACCACGGGTCATACCCTGACGCCGCCGCCCTTGCCGCATACGTCTACGAACGGGACCACAACACCGGCCCAGGCGAACGCCCTATCACGGGCGAAGACCTGGAGGAGTTCGTCACAGCGTTCCAGCAGCGAGAGTTCCCCGAAGAGGGCTCGTCCACCAGGGAGCCGGCCGGGGTACCTCAGCCGCGTGAAGAAGACCCGGACGGCATTGCCGCCAGCGTGGGCGCCCGCGCAGCCCAGGACACCCGGGGTCCCCGCGTGAGCGCTCAGATCAGCGACGCGCCGACCGAGGACGCGGATGCGCCGGCTACCGAGGCCGCCGAACTCACGACGGTCGATCGCTACTACCTCGCGTGGTCGGAGTTCCAGACGCACAGCGGCGGGGAACTGCAGTCCTCGACCCGGGAGGCCGAGCAGCTGTCGCTCTTCCTTGCGACGAAGGGGATGCACGGTCGCGGCGGGAAGCCGGTCAGCCCTTCCAATCTGCGCCGCTACCTGCTGCCGTTCCGGATCTACAACCTCTGGGCCGAGCACCGTCTGCGCAACGACCCCCCGTCGCTGGATGCCATTGCGCAGGAGTGCGCTGCCCTCGGGATCACTGCGCAGCACAACAAGCCCATCACCACCGTCTACCTCGCCGACCAGGTTGAGGACTTCGAGCGGCGCTGGCAGGCACTCACCCACCACCACGCGCAGGCCCGACCATGAAGCCTCTGCCCGGCACCTGCGCAATGACCTACGATGGCCCGGCTCGCATGCTGCGCAATCGCAGAAAGTGCCAGGTCAGCAGGTCATTGCGCAGGTTTTGATCATTGCGCAGCCCAGACCTCGGCCAACCTGCGCCTTCGGTGTCCTGCGCAGCGAGCGCCCCCACCCTCGGACTCGGGAGGATCTATGCGAGCCCTACTCATCGCCCCGGCCGGCACCGTCACCGCACTCAACCTCCCGGAGTCCGGCGCGCGCACCGCGATCGGAAACCACGTCGGGTCGTCAGAGGCAGTCGATCAAGGCTTGTACCGCCCGGACGCCCTGCTGCACATGCACGGCCGTGGGCGAGTGATCGGCCTCGACAGCAACCTCACCGCTTGGGCGCTCGCGAGTGCCTGGCGCGGCATGTCTTTGTACCCGTTCCACGGTGCCGTCGTCGTCACCGGCCGCACTCAGGGCGGGGAGGTGTGTGCGCTGGACGACGATCTCACCCGGCACGTGCACGCAGTTGCGCAGACCGTGAGGGAGACGCGGCAGACCTGGCAGACTCGGCTTCCCGCGTCGAACGAGGCCGCTGTGCGGGAGCTGCTCGCCTACGCAGCCCGGGACGTAGCCACCAACCGGTAGTGCCCACCGCGCAGCTTGCGTACCCGTCTACTGAGCCTTGCGCATCCCCGGTCCGGTCCCGTGAAGGAGATCGTTGATCAGCTGCTCCGTCTCCATCTCGAGATCGCAGTCCAGCGACCTGTTGACCTGTTGAACCTGCGTGATCGCGGTGTGCAGGCCGGAGCGGTTCCCGGCCGCATGTTCGACCCGCATCCAGTCCCGGTAGAGGAGCTCGGCACTGCTGTCAACGTCGAGGCCGGTCGCGATGGCCCGCCGGGCTGCAGTGAGGTCGTGGTGCGGGCCGGCCGGGGTGCGGTGTGTGGCCACCGTGTGAGCGACGTCGATGATCCGCGTGATCATCTCCTGCTGGTAGGGACCAGCCCAGGGCAGCGGTCTCGATCCGAATGGACGTCCCCGGACCAGCCCCAGGGCCTTCTCCAAATCCGGCAGCCCTGCAGGCCCCTGGGGCAGCGCGCGTTCGGCGAGGTGAAGGAACTTCGGCCAGTCGCATCGCACGGCAGGGGAGAGCCGGTAGGGGTCGTCGCCGGCGCGGCGGCGCGGAACGTACGCGTTGCCGGCGGGGTCGTTGCCCAGGGCACTGCGCAGGCCACGCAGGCGGGCGTTGAGGGTGCTCGAACTCCACGGAGCGAGCGGGTCCATGTCCGCGCACAGCGCATCGGCGGAGCGTCCGGGCCGGAAGTAGAGCAACGTGGCGAGTTGAGCGATCCGCGGACCGTGCCCTGACGCGGTCACACCGTCCACCTCGACCGGGCCCAGGACACGGATCTCCGGGGCGTGCAGGTCGTGTGCCTCCGGTTCCTCTGCACCCGTGGCGCCGTGCGGCTCCGGGACTCGAGGAACTGCCGCCGGCGCTTCATCCTCTGTCGGGTTGTCGGTGAGCGCCTGGTCCTCAGGATCATCTTGTCCCTGAGGCGGCTCAGTGGGCAGGAGACGAAGTCCGGCCGGGTCCGCCGAGGCAGCCAACAGGGCGGGGAACACCTCGCTGTCGTGCCCCGTCGCCGATGCGACCGGCGCGACGGAGGACAGGTCGTCGACGTAGGTGCCGACGCCAGCGTCCTGCTCGTCGGTTTCCGCTCCAACCGGTGGCGTCGTCGCCTCGGGCTCTGGCTCGTCCGGGACCTCCTCCCACGGCCCCTCGGCCGGCGCGGCGGGCTGCCCGGAGACCGCGAGCGCCGTGGCGATCTGCTGGTACGCGGCGCGCTCAAGTCGCTGCACCGTGATCTCGGTGCCGGCGTAGTCGAGTGGCTGCGGCTCGTCGAGGTCGGCGTTGAGGATCTCGGCATCAGGAAAGTGCGCGGCCGCCGCGGCTGCCGGTGCGATCAGCGTGACCGGGATCCGGGCCTTGTCGATGACGTCGGCGATCTGCCACGCCGTGTCCCCGTCGAGAGAAGCAGCGCACAGCAGCAGATAGGGGTGGTGGCTGGTCTCCGGCATCTGGTGCACCTCCAGCAGACGCTCGGAGAGATCCCGCAGGGCGTGCCCGGCCTCCCGCATGTGCATGATCCGAGAAGTCGGCAGCAGCCGGGGCAGTTCCTCACCGAAGCCGACGACGACGACCTCGACCACACTTCCCCACGGGCTCATGCCGATCTCCACCGCGAGGGACGTGCACACTTCCGCGATGCGTGTCGGATCGCCGTCGAGCAGCAGCGCGGGCAACAAGGCCAGGTTCACCAGCAGGAGTTCGCCGTTCGCGGTGCTGCCGAGCGTCACCAACCCCGGATACGGTGCCGCCACTTCGCGGGCGGCCTCCTCGTTCAGGAGCTGGGCGTCGCCGGGCAGGACCCACCAGCCATCACGTCCTGCCGAGAACGGTTCCACTGGCTGCAGCGCGGGGTCCTCGGGCAGAACCTCCAGCGTGCGACTCCCGATCCGAGCGGCCCGCAGCCGGGGCAGGCCGGCTTGGTCTTCCAGCCGGTGGGCCATCGTCCGCAGGGCCACATCCAGTCGGCCCGATCCCTCGGGCTCGGCGGCGGCCGCCATCTGCGCTTCGGCAGAGGAGGTCTCCGAGACGATCGCGATCGTCTCACCGGGCCTGCGGCGACGGCGCTGCAGCATGCGGCGCGTGGCGAGGGCCCCGGTCACGGCGGCTGCAAGCAGCGCACCGGCGCCCAGCACCATCCGCAACTGCAGCCCTTGACTCGCAGGCGACGACGCGGGCGTCTCGGACGTCGACGCCGTAGACGCATCCGATGCCGACGGCACACCCGATCCCGGTACGGACGACGCGCTGGTGCCGGTCGAAGGCCCGGAATACTCGGCGCCCTGACTCGGCTGCTCGGCCGGACGGCTGGACTCGCTGGGAGTAGGAGTCTTCGTTCCCGTGGCAGCGGAACCACTGGGAGCCGTTGACTGGGCACCTCCTGCTCCGGCACCCGGCTCCCGCGCGCTGTTGTCCGGGGCCGGGGGAGTGGAGTGCTCCGGTCCGGAACCGCCACCTGTGTTCGCTCGGGGATGCTCCGGTCGCTCGGATGCAGCCCCGGGCACGGTGACCCGCTGCCCGGGATAGATCACATCCGGATCTGTGATCGTCGGCAGGCCGTCAGGCTGCTCCCTGCCCCGACTGGCTTCGAACAACTGCGGCCACCTGCTGCCGTCGTGGAGCTCCTCAGCCGCGATCTCCGAGAGGGAATCGCCAGCCTTCACGATGACCATGTCCCGACCTTCGGCGGGCGTGTCGTGCGTGCTCGAGGCGAGTTGCGTGCGGAACCCCGCCTCGGCCGCCTCACTGAGCCCCTCGGTGTGGCCGGGCACGCGCAGGGTCGTGCCCTGCGGCACCACCGTGGCCGTGGTGGGCACTTCGGGGTTGAGGCGCTGCAGTTCGGCGTAGCGCGTGCCGTCCCCCAGCAGCTGCTCGGCCAATTCCCACCAGGTGATGTCCCCCGCCCCCACGGTGAACTCCCGGGAGCTTTCGGCCGTCGCTGTCGGCGTCATTGCCCTGGCCGGCGTGCTCGGCTGGCTGCTCGTCGCCGGGCCGACCGACGGCAGGTGGGTTGCGGTGGCGGCGACCGCCGGGGTGGCGGCGCTGGCTGCGGCCGCGGGCGACGCCAGTACAAGGCTGCTCAGCAGGAACCCGGCCAGACGCTGACCGGTCACCATGCCCGGCAGCCGCGGAGTCGTCCGCCGCGCCAACACGGCTACGACCTCCAGCAGAACCGGGATCACGAGCCACAGCCACGCGATCCACGCCGCCACGGTCATCGTGGTCAGCAATCCCGAGCCGTCATCGTCCGGACTCAGCAGCGCATCGCGCACAGTGTCCAGGCTCGGCACGGTCGCCGGCAGGCTGCCGACGGCGAGAAGCAGCGCAGGTACACTGGCGACCAGAGCGGCCAGCGCGGTCAACGCGCACAGTCCGCGGACGACGGCCCGTGGCCAAGAGCGTTCCCGGCGGGGCCCGTTCGTGGGGGAGTGGGGCATGGGTCAGCCTCCGGGCTGGTGCAGCAAGGTAGCGGTGCCGTGTCCCGTCACGGGCATCTCACCGACGCCGATCAGGGACGCGAAGTAGGGGCGGTAGTTGTCGCGCACGGTCACCGTGATGCTCTGTCCGTCCCCGGCGATGGCGACGTCACCGTCGACGCCTTCACGGGCGAGGAAGGCGCGGGCTGCGGTTTGGGCGGAGTCCGGGTCGACCACGATCGCCTCGCCGGTGATGGCCCGGCCCGGGTCGATCTGCTGCGCGCCGGCCCGCGCCGCTTCCTGCGCGACGTAGTCGGCGTCCGACATCCGGTCCAGGGCCAGCCCGCCATCAATGACCAGGCCCACGATCAGGAACGCGATCAGCACGGTGCCTGCGTAAAACAGCTCCATGCTGCCGCGGTCCCCGCGAGTGGAAGGGATGCGAAGCCGGCGACGCCATCTGGTCATGAGCGGCCCCGGGTTGCCCAGGTGTCCACGACGGATGTTTTGGTGCTGGTGAGCGTCCTCGATCCGGTGATCCCGGGCAGCGCGAGCTCGCTCAGCGGCGCCGTGCACGACACGGTGGCCGTCACCCGGGCGGCCTGCCCGACCGGTGCGGACAGCCCGCTGGTGTCCAGCTCGACACTGATGCCGGAACAGTGGATCCCGGAGTTGGCCAGACTGGTCTGCGCGGCCTGGCGGGCCTCTGCTTCGCCGGAGGCCGGGTCGCTCGCCAGGGAGGCGGTACGCGCCGCGTCCCGCGCGGCCGCATCAGCCACACCTTCGGCCAGCGCCACGCGGCCGCAGGCGATGGTGAAGCCGATCAGCACCAGCGCCACCGGCACGAACATCGCGAGACTGAGCGCGGCACTACCGCGGTCATCACGCGCCAGCCGGTCCGGCCACAGACGCCACCTCACGGCCGGAACCGCTCGACGGGAGCCTGGACACGCTGGCTCACATGCCCGCTCCACCCTGGCACCAGGTTGATCACATTGCCTTCCACCACGACGGAGACGGTCTCGCCGTCGTCGCTCACCTTCACGGCCGTGCCGTTCAGGGAGCCGCCCATCCGGGCCAGGAACGCTCCGGCCGCCGCCTGCCCTGCCCCGGGTGCGGCGTCATAGGCCCGCTGCGCATCCACGGCCTGCTGGGCAGCATGGTGCGCCACCGACCGGCCGTGGAACCAGATACCGCCCTGAATCAGGGTGAACACCAGCAGAAACGCGAGCGGGACGACCATCGACATGTCCAAGGCGGTGGCGCCGCGGTCCTCCCGCCACCACGGCCGGCCTGCCGGGTGCCGCCGCAGGCGTGTGCGTGTGGCAGGCATGCTCAAAAGCCCAGAATCTGAGTGACTTTCTCGCCGACCGTGGTGTTGGCCGCCGCGTACACGACGCCGACCATCGTGCCCCCGGCGACCAGGATCAGCCCCCACTCCATCGCCGAGGCTCCACGGTCGTTGGCCTGACTGCGGATCACCGCGCCATGCCGGCGCATTGCCCGCAGCACGAGACGGAAGCGGCTTCGTACGGTGTGCATGCTCTTCCTCCAGAGGCTCACGGCGCTGGACGGCACCGTGCGGGCGGGTCAGAACGTCAGGATGCGGACGAGGGCGGGTGCCAGCAGGAAGACAGCCATCAGGAAGACGATCGCGAGCGAGGGGACGTGCATCTTCTCGGTGGCCACGTTGGCCTGCTCCTTGCGGTCGGAGAGCAGTCCCCTGCGCACGACCTCGGCCTGGGACTCCAGCTGGTCGTAGACGGCGGCCTGTTCTTCGCCCGCGAGGGACAAGCTGGCGGACAGGCGGGCGATGTCGGGGACGCCGAGTTCGGTGCCGAGAGTGCCGAGTGCGTCCCAGGGGCTGAGCCCGGCCAGCTGGGCATGCTCGACGGTGTCCCTGATCCGGACCGCGGCACGTCCGTCGCCCGCGGCCACGGCCCGAGCCAGGGCCTCGGCCGCGCCGGCGTCGGAGTTGCGGGCCAGGGCGACGCGCTCCAGGACCGAGGCGATGTAGTAGCGGTACTCAAGACGGGCACCGGTGGCCTTGGCACGGACATCGTCCAGGCACTTGAACACCATGAACAGCGCGACACCAAGCCCGGCGGCCGCCGGCACGACGAACGGCAGCGTGAGACCGCCCAACCGCAGCAGGAAGATGATCCACTGCGGGATGAGGAACCCGCCCAGCGCATACAGAGCGCAGCGGCCCAGCAGGGAGGCGGGCGCCATCTCCAGCAGGTTCAGGTCCCGGGCGGGCAGCCGGGTCACGAACATTTCGGTCTCCATCAGCCGGGCCCCGACCCGGTCCGCCCACTGCGCGGGTCCCTTCGCCGCGGTCCTGGTGGACGCGGTGCGCGGGCCCGGGGCGTGGGTGCGGCGCAGGACCTGGTCCAGTGGGGTCCGCTGGGCCAGCATGCTGCGCACGGCGAGGGTGCCGGCGAGCGCGGTCAGTCCTCCCAACATCATTCCGGGCACGGACAGACTCATGCCGCTTCACCTTCTCTCTCCTGCTCCTTGGCGCGTTCATCGGCGGTGAGCAGGGTGCGAGGCTCGTCCTCCATCTGGGCCATCGTCCGCAGCCACAGCAGGCAGGTGGCGAACAGCACGCCCAGCACCAGCAGGCCGAGCTGGCCGAGCGGGGTCGCAAAGGGTTCGGAGTAGCTGCCGTTGACGAGGATCACGGCGACCACGGCGATCGCGAAGAGGGACACCCGTCGTGCTTCGGAGCGGGCTTTGGCGCGCTCGGCGTCGATGTCCCGCAGATCAGCGGCCTGCCGGGCGATCAGGGAGGCCTGCGCGGACAGGGCGCGCGCAAGTCCCGGGCCGCGGCTGGTGACGTGGTCCATGAACAGCTGGCAGATGTCGTCGCCGATGCGGCTGGCCAGGTCATCGGCCAAGGCCCGGTAGGACCACCGGGCGGGCATCCCGGAACTCAGCCGGTCGGCCAGCGCGCCCACCGGCCGATGCAACAGCGCAGGCACGGTGTCCAGTTCCACGATCGTGGCCTCCAGCGGCTTGCCGCCGGCCCGCACACTGGCGAGCTGCTGCAGCCACTCCGCGATCGCCTCCAGCCGGGCCACCTCGGCACGGCCCGAACCGCCCGGGTACAGCACGAAAGGCAGCCCGGCCACCACCGCGAACGCCAGCAGCCCGTGCACCGGCCACCCGGTGACCGCCCACATCACAGCGCCCGCACCCGCGGCACCAGCCAGCAGCAGGCGGTAGTTGTCCCGCCAGGCGGGCGGCAGTTCTCCCACCGCCCGCACCAGACGGCCGCGCACCCGGCCGGGCCGAGCCCCGCGCACGGCCGGACGCCAGCCGCGCAGCGCGGCGACGAGTCCGGCCAGGCCCAGGGCCACGATCGCGCCGGCCAGCATGCCCAGGGCGGACAGGTACGACGGGCTCACGCGGCACCTCCCGCCCGGCGCAGCGGCCGCCACTGCCCTTGCGGGTAGTCGGCCAGCCAGCGCCGGTAGAACCCCATGCGTTCCAGCTTGCGCATCCGGCGCTCGTTCATCGGGGTCCGGGTGGGCAGGGCCCGCGGCTCGTCCTGGTCCTCACGGGGCGCGAACAGCTGCGCCAGCGCGACCCCGCCGCCTTCGCTGCGGCCGGCCGTCTCCCACACGTGCGAGACGAACCGGTGCACCTGGCCGCCGCGGGAGGTCTCGTCGATCGCGTCCACGTACACAATCAGGTCGACGGCGGATGCGATGAGCCGGTACGCGGCCTGCTCGCTGAGCCCGGCTCTGGCCAGCGGCACCATCAGCCGGTCGATCACGGCCTCGGGGTCCTTGGCGTGCAGCGTGCACATCGAGCCCGCACCGCCCGCGATCATCGCCTCCAGCATGGCGACGGCCTCATCGCCGCGGACCTCGCCGACCATGACCCGGGTGGCCTTGTAGCGCAGGGAAACGGGCACCAGGTCGGCGAGCGTGACCTGGCCGGTGGCGTCCTTCTCGCCGTTGCCCTCCCGGGTCCGGAAGGCCAGCACATGCGCATGCTTCTCCGGGTCGTCGTGGTTCAGCCGCAGCTCTGGTTCGCTCTCCAGCGTCGCCAGCCGTTCGTGAGCGGGAACTTCCCGGCCTAGGGCCCGCATCAGCGTCGTCTTACCCGTCGCCATGTCACCGGCGATGATGATCGACAGCCCGGCTTTCACCGCCGTCGACAAGAACGCGGCGACGATCGTGTCGACGGCTCCCCACCGCTCCAGGTCGGCGAGCGTGGCAGCCTCCGCCACGTGCCGGCGGATCGCGATCGTCACGTCGTCGGTCAGCAGTGTCGCGGCCACGCGGGAGCCGTCCGGCAGGTCGAACTCGACCTTCCCGGTGGCGTACGACAGCAGCCGCTCGCCGTGCCCGGACGTCGCAGCCATCTGGTTGACCCACTCGATCGCCTGCGACCGGCTGGCGAACGGTGAGCGGACCCGCTCGCGCGGTGTGCCGTGGGAGTCGATGTACATCCAGTCGCCGTCGACCAGGACATCCTCCACACCCGGCCGGTCCAGGACCCGCTGCAGCGCACCGGCCAGGAAGATCAGGTTGAAGACCTCGGTCCGGACCCGCTCCAGTTCCTCGCCCGACAGCGGGGCGTTCCTCAGGGACCATGTCTGCGCCCACTCCGCGACGCGCGAACGCACCCGGGCGCGCACTACCTCTTCCAGGTCCTTCTCACCCAGCGGGGCGCCGGCCTGGCGCCGTTCCTTCTTGACCTGGTCGACGTCCTGGGCGACCTGCTGCCGCAGCGTCGTGATCTCCCCCCAGGGCACAGGAAGCGCCCCCGGCAGGGCTGCCGCCGCGCCGATGTCGCCCGGCCCGACTCCCGCCGCCGGCGGGCCGGGGCGCGGGCCCGTCGAGGGTGCCACAGGCCCCGGCCCCGCGGCCGAGGGCGCGGCGGGAGGCGGGGACGTACGGGGCGCCGCGTGCTCGGACAGCAGGCCCCCCAGCCGGGTGGCCACGCCCTGGCCGTGAGTGCCGTTCAAGGGCAGCCGTTCAGCCATGACGTGCTCCCCGCTGGGCGAGCTGCTGGACGATCCGTTCCACCCCGGGAGTGGCCGCCCGGACCTGCCGCATCTGCAGGTGCAGGCGCCTGCGGTCGGCGTGCTCCCGCAGCGGCGCCATCATGTCGCGCGCGCCGCGCATCAGCCTCGAGCGCGTCACTCCGCGGGGCATCCGCCCGCCGGCGCGCAGATAGGCCGCGGCCGGCTCGTCCCACGGAAGCGTGGCCAGCACCGGCGCGTCCAGGCTCCGGGCCACGTCGGCGGGACGGTAGCCCTCGCCGAGAACGAGCAGTCCAAGGGCCCGGGCCCCCGACCCGTGCGTGGAGAGGTCGTCCTGCAGCGCCCGCACCATCGGGTAGGCGAGCGCCTGCGATTCCTCGGTCATACGGACAACCAGCAGCACCAGGTCAGCCTCGCGCAGGACCAGAGCGGGGGAGAGCACCGGGTGCAGACGCCCGCCCTCGAGAACGATGCGCCCGCCGTCGACAAGCACGTCCCAGCGCAGTTGCTGGTCCGTCAGCTGCAGCACGTTCAGCAGCGTCGGCCACGTCGACGTCAGGGAAGCGGCCTGCCGCGGATCGATCAGCCCGGGCAGCGCGACCCGGTAGTCACTGTCGTCCATCGGCCACAGATGCTGGGCCACCTGCGGGGTGAAGTCCTGCTCATCACTGGCGCGTTCCCAGTCGGCCTGCGGCAGCCGGTGCAGGCCGATGTTCCCGTCGAGCCGTTCGTGCTGTGCACCGCGCGGAACGTCACGCAACAGGCCGTGGCGCAATGTCCCGCCGCCCATGTCGAGTTCGGCGAGCAGCACCGGCCTGCGGCTGGCCAGGGCCAGCGCCGCAGCCGAGGTGGTCACCCCGTCCGACTTCGCGGACACCAATGCGATCAGAGCCACGATCAGCTCCCGCCCTGGCGGGGCTGCCGTACGAGCGCGATCTGCTTGGCGGCCGCCTTCGTCGCCAGCCGCGGCCCGTCCGCGGGATCCACCACCAGATTCACGACCAGGGCGCCGGTCGAGTCCGGGGTGCCGACCGATTGCACCGTCGCCTCGATCGTATCCGGGGCGGCGCTGCCTGCGGAATCGGAGCCCGTGGACGGGGTGTCCGTTCCCTGAGCGGGAAGGACGACCGCGGCCACCTTGTCGCCCGGCCGCAGCTCGTCGCGGGGGACAAAGCCCCGCTTGAGTTCGACCCCGACCACCTGCGCGCTGTCTCCCAGCCCGCGCACGCTCAGCTGCGAACGGGTGAGCAGGTCACCGGGGTGCAGGTCGACGGCCGCGCGCCGGCCCACGATCGAGGCCCGGTCGGCGGCCGGGATGGGGGACAGGCCGGGGTCGTCGGCGAATGACACGACCCGCACGTCCTGCGCCGTGACCGGCTGGCCGACCGGGACCTCCCGTGCGACGGCGAGGACGTCGGTGCGGTCCCCGGCCCGCGCCACGACGACCGCGCCGCCGAGCACACCGAGCAGCGTGATCAGCGCGAGCAGAACGGGGACCGACCACGCACGGCCGGATCGTTTCTTCGTTCCCGTGCTGACGGGCAGGTCGGGCTGCCGCGAGGCGTCGGCGCGCGGCGCAAAGGAGGTCTGGGTGCTGTCCATCGGCCTGACTGGCCCTTCGATCTCGTGCGGCGTTCAGGAGTTGACGGCCTGGGACTCGACGATGGTCACCGCCACGGAGGAGGTGCGGACCTCGGTCAGCTGGCCGTTCGCCCCGCCGCCGTTCCAGTCGATGACCCAGGTCGAGGTCGCGGAGACCCGGTACGTACCGCCCGACGTGTTCGTCGACGGCTGGGTGTACACGTGGCCGCAGTCGGGTGACCGCTTCAGCCCGTACGACGTCCTGTAGACGGTGCCGGGCGTGGTGCAGGTGACCGAGGTTCCGTCGCCCATCGACCACACGACCTTCGACACCCTCGCCGTCGCGGTCACGGTGACCCCGCCGGCCGACGCGGACGCGGTGTTGGGCCCCCATGTCGTCTGCGACCGGCCGACGGCCATCCACACCGGCATGCCCACCAGTCCCCGCCCGCCGGGCTTCGGGTTGATGTTGATGTCGGGTCCCAGCAGCGTCATGGAGTCCACGGCCTGCTGGGCCAGCTCCTGAGGATTCACCTGCTGCTGAGGCTGCTGGCCGGTGGGCACGACGACGAAGCCGTCCGGGTTGTTCTGGCCGCCGTCGGAACACGAGTAGAAGTACAGGTCGTTCTTGGCCGGGTCGGCCCCCTTCCAGAGTTCCTCGGCACTGGCCGGTGGCTCTGGGGCGATCTTCGTGTACCCGCACTTCAGGTCGCTGGCGGCGCTGCTGTCCTGGGAGCCTGTCTGCGGCGTTGCGCCGCCGGCCTTCCCGCCGGTGCTCACCCCCACGCAGAACTTGACGACCTGGCACTTGCCGGCATCGACACCGGGGCCATCGCCGGCCTGGGCGCTGCCCGCGGCGGCCAGGACGAGAGCGGCGCCGAGGAGGACAGAGCGGCGTATCAGCAACTCTGGTCTTGAGCGGTCAACTCGGTGACCATCCACTTCGTCCCCCACTTCTCAAACTTTGCGGTGCTGACGTATTTGACGAGCCGTGTCGACGGCAGCGGCACCTTCTTCTTGGTGGCCTTGTCGATCAGCGTCCAATTCGCGGTGTCGACGCAGTCCGTGAGGGTGGCCCTGGGAATCTCACCGGCCATCACCTTGGGATGGCCGGGGTGAATGACCGGCTTCCCGGCCGTCACCTGGCCGGCCTCCCGCATGGCCTTGAGGTCCTGCTCGATGCTGCCCAGCGCCCGCAACGTGGTGGTCTTCCTCAGATCCGTGCCAGTAGAAGAGGCCCTGGCGTAGGCGTCGGCCTGGGCCTGCCAGGACCGGGCGTAGACGGCGAGGACCGCGGACTGCTCCGCACCTTCCGAGGAACTGGGCGAGGCGGACTGCCTGGTGCTGGACGTCTCGCTGGGGGCGGAGTTCGACGCCCCCGAATCATCGTCACTGCATCCGGCCAGTGCGAGAAGGCTTCCCACGATCAGCAAAGACGTTGCGTGCTTCCGGATGCGAACAGCGGTGAGCCCCGCCGGGCGGCGTTGTGCTCGTATCACGTGATCTCCCCGTACGACGCGGTGCGGCAGACCGCTGCCCCAGATGCCGCGTACGGCAGTCCACAGCCGCGGCCCGATCCAAGCTGCGGTTATGCGTTTACGCAGCCGCAAGATTACGCATATGCCCGGCAACTTCCCAGCAGGAAAAATGAGTTCACCCGTACATCTCGGGACGTACACGACCACAATAGAAAGCGCATTTTGAGTTATTCGACTTAACGCTTCTACCATTACTTCTGCGAACCAGCTCGCTCCGGCAGGTACGTTGGAACGCCGCACCACGCGGCCACCGACATCCGCGCACAAGGAGTGAATCCGCCAATGAACACGGGAAACCCCGACCGGTTCGGGCCCTTCCTCGTTCTGGAGCGCCTCAACACCGGCGGCATGGGCACCGTCTACCTCGCCCAGTCGCCCGGTGGCCGCCGGGTCGCGGTCAAGACACTCTCTGCCGACCAGGCCGCCGACCCCGGTGTGCGAGAACGCTTCCGCCGGGAGATCGACGCCATCCGCCGCATCGGCGGCTACTGGACCGCGCCCGTCGTCGACGCCGACCCGGATGCCGCCACCCCCTGGGTCGCGACCGCCTACCTCGACGCCCCCGACCTCGCTGAGCACGTCCGACGTCGCGGACCACTTCCTGCCGCAGCCCTGCTGGTGCTTGCGAGGGGCCTGGCCGAAGCGCTGGCAGCCATCCACGACGCCGGCCTCACCCACCGCGATCTCAAACCGGCGAACATCCTCATGACCGACGACGGGCCCCGGATCATCGACTTCGGGATAGCCCGCACGGACACCGATGCCACCCTCACCACCGTCGGCGGCATCCTCGGCACACCCGCCTACATGTCGCCTGAACAGGCAAACGGCGCAAGAACCGGCCCGCCCAGCGACGTCTTCTCCCTCGGCGCCACGCTCTACTACGCCGCCGCCGGCACCGGCCCGTTCGGACACGGACCCGTACCCGCAGTCCTGCACCGGGTGGTGCACCACGCTCCCGACCTCGCCGCCATCCCGCACGTGCTGCGGCCGGCCCTGGCTGCCTGCCTTCACAAGGAGGCGCAACGACGCCCCACCGCGGCCGGCCTGTTGACCCTGCTGGCCAACCCGCCCACCACCCCCACCGACGGCGAGCAGCCTCGACAACCCGAGCCTGCACCGGCGTCCAGCAAACCCGCCTGGTGGCAGCAGCCCACCCCGACCATGCGCTACACCGCGTTCCTGCCCGAGGATCCCCGCCCGTACGACGACGCGCCGGTGCCCGACAGCGCATGGTGGTCCGTCGCGGCCGACGCGCCACAACCCGTCGATGTCGCCTTCACTGTCGGCGCCCAGGCGGTCCTGGAGTACCGGGCCGAGGAGAAGAACGACCGCGGGCGGGCACCAGGTCCCCGCGTCGACGCCCTGGCGGACGGTGACGTTGTCGAGCACGACCGCTTCGGCATCGGCACCGTGATCGCAGTGGAAGGCGAAGGCCTCGATGCGGTGGCCCGGGTGTCGTTCGGCGCCCAGAAGAACCTCAAGCGGATCCAGCTCCGCTACGCCCCCATGCGGAAAATCGGCATCTGACCTGGCACGCAGCTCGCGCCCGCACACGATTGCGGCGATCACGTGTACCGCTTAGGCGGCTTGCTCAGACTGACGAGAGCTGTGGTGGCGGGAGCACGCTCGGCAAGAAACCTCGCGACCCGGCCCTGCTGGGCGGCAGCCCTGGCGGTGAGCTCGTCGAGCGGCGCCGCCCCAGCCGTCACCCGGGCAGCGCGCTCCAGGGCGCCGACCTTGCCGGGCCGGGCGTAGTCCGCGAACACCTCGTCCAGGTGCGGGCCCGTGATCCGGACCGGTCCGACACGGCGGCCGTCGACGGAGAACGAGGCGTAGTGCTCGAACCGGTCGAGGACAGCCACCTCGTCCGCGCTCGGGGTGTCCCCCCACTCCGCGGTGATCGGCGCGATTGCGCTCTTGGATCCCGCCGTGGACGCGAGCGTGGACGCGTTTTGCGTCAGCGACATCCGCACCGGGGCCGGCAGACGGCCCAGCAGCTGGGTCATCCCGTGCACCGTGACCCGGAACTTGCGGAAGTCCTCGAACATCGACGCAATGGTCTCCGGGGCCGCCCCGGTCAGGGTGATCAGCTCGTCGAAGTACAGGCGGAACAGCCGACGTTGCTCTTCGGGCGTGTCTCTGCGCGAGCGCACCGCCCGCAGCAGGTCCCGTGCGATGAGCGAGGTCAGCAGCCGGTCGGTGGGCCCGTTGCCGGCCGGGCACACCCACACGATCATCCCGCTGTCCATGGCGGCCCGGCTGTTGTAGACGCCGACCGGCTGCCCGAGGAAGGCGCGGGTGACCGGGTTCGCGGCCAGCCGGGCGAGCGGGTTGAGGACCACGCCGAACGCGTCCGGCGGGAAGGTGGGAAACACCGTCCGCCACCACGACCGTGTGTCTTCGTCCAGCAGGTCCGCCACGGCGGACAGCGCCGCGGCCCTAAAACCCGCGTCGGAGATCAACGACCGTACCTGGAAGAGGGTGGCCTGGTCTTCGCGGCGCCCGGCCCGGCTGGCGGCCTGGTTGACGGCGACCAGGACGGTCAGGCACGACGTGAGGATGGTCAGCGCCCGGGGAGCGGCGGCATCGTCCCAGCCGAGGATGGACGCGAAGGCGTCGGTGACCGCTTCGACGACGTCGTGCGGGGCCGGGCCGTGGTGCATGGCGATCGGATTCCACGAGCTCAACATCGGTGAGGGTCCTGCCGCGTTGAGGTCGATCAGCGCGATCCTCGGCATCAGGTGGTCGTGGGCGAGGAACGTCGCGGCCCGGGGCCAGGAGTCGCGGTGTGGGTCGATGAACATCAACCCTCCGCCGGCGTGCGCCACCCCGAGCGCCTGTGCGAGGGCCCTCTCGGTCTTGCCGCCGCCGGCCTTGCCCACTCCGCACTCGAACAGCGTTTCGGCCGTGTGGGTCGCGACGAGGCGCTTGCGGCCGTCAGGTCCCCGGTAGATGCCTTGCAGCAGCAGGTCGGGATTGCCGAACTCGAAGTCGGGGAGGTCACCGGCGAGCAGCGGAAGCCGGCAGTGGACGGTCGGCGGCTTGAGCAGTCCCGTCAGTTCCTCCAGGCGCACCCAGTTCGCGCGGGGCGGCTGGCACTGCCCCAGCTGCCAGCGGCGTTCCCAGCTGCGCCGGGTGGGCCAGTGATCGGCACCCAGCCGCCACGGTCCCAGCCGCCAGCCGCGCATCGCCCACCGCGACTGTCCGCCGAACACATCGAACGCGGCCTGCAGTTGGGCCAGACGGGCCTCGGCGCGTCCTTCGATGTTCGACGCGCACATCACAAGCAACTGGACCCGTACGAGCTGATCGTCATCGGCGAGCTTGCCGAGCGCCTCGTCACGCTCCACGCGGCGCGGTACGGGAGGCATCACCAGCCGCCGCCCTGCGGATCCGTCCTTGCCGGTGAGCAGCGACTGCAGGTTCCAGGCGAGGGAGTCCTCGATCCCGGCGGCATCCTGGCGCACCACTCGGGACGCGCGCTGGGTCTCCCGGCGCTCCCGGCGGCGGGCGGCACTCATGAGCTGCATCCGGCGCGCGCGCAGCGCCCACTTGGGGGCGCGCTGGATGTCCAGGCGTATCTCGGCGAGGTCACCCAGTTCGGTGCGCAGGTCGGACACGGCGTCGACCAAGGGCTGCAGAGGGTCGGGCTCCAGCGGTACGTCCCGCAGGGGGGAGGTGAGCTTGCCGCGCAGAATGAACTCCGCCCGCACCGTGTGGTCGCGGGGCTTGTCCACGATCGGACGGGCCCGGTCGACGGTGACGTTCGGCCCGAAGGGGGTGATGGACAGCAGCCGTTCACCGCCCGCGGGACCCTCGACGCGGTAGCGCAGCGGCGCACTGCCGTCCGCGCGCAGCCTGATCTGCACGGTCTTCGAACGCCGCGGCACCCACCACGGCATGCTCGTCGAGGCGCGCGAGAGCTGCACACCGCGGCGGAAGATCTCCTCGAGGCCGGGGTCGAAGTACCGGGCGGGAGTGAGTTCCAGAGCCATCCGCTGGGCATGCGCCCGCTTGGCGAGATGACGCACCACCAGCTCACCCGTGCCCCACCCGATCGCTACGGCGAGAGTGAACAGGTACCAGTGGTCGTAGAGCCAGTCGACGGCTTCGAGGAGGCTGGTGATCAGGCCGATTACCTGACCGTACGTCCCCTCGGAGGCATGGCTCGTCAGATGCGCGGCTGCGGAGTCCACGTCGTTTTTCCCTTTTCGGTGGTGCGAGTGAAGAGCAGATCGGTGATGCGGAGGTCAGTGAAGGTGCCGCCGCGGTCCATGCCGGCCCACACCAGATGGACCACCGCCGTGTCCGGGCTGGTGTCGCGGCGGGCGATCGCGGCCTGGATACGGAAGCGGGCGGTGGCGAACGCCGGGGCTACCGCCTGGCGGCCTGCGTTGGGGAACACCTGTGGCCACGTGGCGCGGCCGATGCCGGTGGCGTCCGCGCGGAGAAGAGTGCGACCTGCGTTGAGCAACTCCCGCTCGTCGCTTAGGGGAAGGTCGGCGGGCCATGCCGCCTCCAGATTCCTTTGGATCGCCGGGTCTCCGGCCACGCCCTCACCGTGCGGCGGCAGAGGAGATGTGACAGGAGATGGGGTCGCTGCTTTGGACGTCGCGGAGGGAGCCGCGCCAGCGGTTTGCTGGCCGGCCGGAGAAACCGTGGCGGCCGGCGATGGAGCCGACGTCGCGTGCGTCGCCGGAGCCGGGCTCGCTTGCACCCGGTCGTCCGGCACGCTGAGCAAAGCGACACCTGCGACGGCGAGTACAAGGGTGCTCAGCAACAGCAAGCGCGGTGAGCGCGGGAGGGTGGTCATAGCAGCCGCGCTCCTCCGGCAAAGCCGGACATTGCGTTGACGGAGTCCAGGCGCACCACAGCGCCCGGGCGGGGAGCGTTGATCATCTTTCCGCTGCCTACGTAGATCCCGACGTGGTAGATCGTTTGATCGCGTCCGGGAGCGGTGGCGTAGAAGACGAGGTCACCGGCTTTGAGCGCGCTTGTGCCGAGGCTGGCGGGGATCCGCTTGCCGACACCTGCCTGGGCGGCCGCGACGCGCGGAAGGCTGATACCAACCCTCGCGTACGCGTACTGGGTCAGTCCGGAGCAGTCGAAGCCGTTGATGCCCGCGCCGCTCTTCCCGCTGGGGGAGCAGCAGATGCCCCTCGACTTGCCGTTCGCGTTGCCGCCGCCCCACGAGTAGGGGACACCCTGCTGGGAGAGTGCGGCCTCGATGACGGTGCGGACCGTACCTGTGACGTTCTTCAGGTCCGGGTCCTTGGCGGCCGCCGTGTACTGGTCGATCCAGCCCAGCACGTTGGCGACGTACTCATTCGACTGGTTGAACTGGAAGATCGCGGCCTTCAGCTGCGACCGCTGCGTCAGGTCACGGCCGTTTCCGCACAGGTAGATCGCGGCGCCGAGCGCGGCGTCGTCGGCGTTGTGCGGATCCGCCTGCTGGTCGCCGTTGGCATCCTTGCCGACGCCTTCCCAGGTGGAGGGCAGGAACTGGAAGGGGCCGACAGCACGCTCCGAACTCGAGGTGCCGTCCCATCGGCCGTTGTCGGTGTCGGTGAAGACGGTGGTGTTGCCGCCCTGGCCGGAGCCGTTGAGGAGCACCCCGTAAATTCTCGGGCGGATGTCGCCGTTGTCGGCGATGTTCCTGCCGACGGCGTGGTTGGACTCGACCTTCGCGATCCCGGCGAGGACCGGCCAGCGCATGCCCCGGCACTTCGGAACATGCTGGCTGACCTGCTGGACGGCCCCCTTGTACGCGGTGAGCATCCGCGGCGGGATGTCCGCGGCGCTGCCGCCCTCGGCGATCCCGCCGTCGTCCTGCGCCGCCGACGTGAGCGCGAGGTACGCGCTGATCGCGTTGCCCACTGGTGCGGCGCAGCACACGGCCGCGAACAGCAGCATCACCACCAGGAAGACCCACTTGGCCTTCCGACCGCGGCGGCTCACGAACCGTCACCACCGTCAGAAGAGCTGTCGTCGCGCCCACGGTTGAAGGCCTCCCGCAGCTTGCGGCGCACCTCGGAGGGAGCGTCCGTCAGCCGCCGCCGGGACGCGGACGGCGTTCCCGTAGGTGCGGAGCCCGATGGTCCGGAAGTACCCGGCCGTGCCGTGGGGTCCCCGGTGGGCAGGCGACGGCTGTGGAAGGGCCCTGTCCCGCTGCGGTCGTCACCGTGTTCGCGGACCCACTGGGCGGCACTGCGTCCCGCGTCGCCCCAGACCCGGCTGTCTTCGCGCACGGTGTTGCGCCACACCCGAACCTGCTGGCGGGCGTCCTGCGTGTAGCGCGAACCGCCCTGGCGGGCGCGGCGCACACTTACCGGCAGACCCGCGGTTGCCCCGTAGGCGGTTCGGCCGCCCCGGTTGAGGATGCGGTAGCCGCGGAAACGGACCAGCCGGTTGTGGGCGCGCGTGGACAACAGGGGGCGGTCGGTGTTCTGGTCGTGCAGCACCTCGCCGGTGTTCCGGTCGACGACCTGGCCCTCGTCATCGCGGTAACGGTCCCGCGGACCACCACGACGGAGCCCGCCGCCCCGGCCGCCGCCGCTGTTTGAGCTGTCGGCCTCCCCATCGACGCCGGTGGGCTTTTGCCACTGGGCCAATTGCTGCTCCTCCGGCCGCTTGCCGATCAGTAGCCAGTGCGCGCCCTTCGCGCCGATCCGCGCACCGAGCCCGGCGCTGGCCGCCGCGGCGGACAGCGGAGCGAGGCCCCGCCCAGCTTCCGCCGTGGCATCGGCGAACATCCGCCCGGTGTCGACGGGCATCCCCGCCCCGTCGACCAGCGAGGTGAGGGCGCCCATCAGCCGCTGGCGGGTGCCGAGGAGCCCGAACCGGCCGCCGCCACCTCCGGTGAAGGCGCGCAGCCCGCCGCCGTATCCACCCATCGCCGCAGGGGAGTTCATGGCGAGCGCGGCACCCAGCTCGGAGGTGTCGCCGGGCAGGTGGGTGCCGCCGAC
The DNA here is from genome assembly GCF_040606035.1 of Streptomyces sp. NPDC005483. Lineage (NCBI taxonomy): Bacteria > Bacillati > Actinomycetota > Actinomycetes > Kitasatosporales > Streptomycetaceae > Streptomyces > Streptomyces sp. NPDC005483. The sequence goes on along the minus strand of NZ_JBEXEA010000030.1, from coordinate 39,171 downwards.
CTTGGCGTAGCGCATCCGCATCGCCATGCGCTGCCCGAAGGACGTGATCCCCGACAGCAGGCGGCGGTGCCCGGCCGCACCCGCGATGGCCAGCACGTCGATCAGCAAGATCCGTTCGACCATCAGGTCAGGCCCGTTGGTGATGGTGGCGTCGATGGCGATCCCGAAGAACGGGACGAAGGCGCACACCGCGACCATGGTCATGATCGCAATGCCCCAGATCGACAACCACTTCCACACCGACTGCCGGGCAGGGCCCGGCAGCATGCCCGCGACGAAGGTGACGCCCCCGGCGGCCGCCGCCGCGGCGCACACACCCTGGGTGCCGAGCAGGACGATCGCGCTGGACAGGAGCATGCCGCAGATGAACAGGGCCGCGATCAGCAGCAGGAATGCGCCGCCGACCCGCCACCACGTGGGCTGCTCGGCGTAGGCAGCGCACGACTTCCCGACGTCTCCGGCCTCCTTCATGTCCGCCATGAACGCGGCGAACTCCTGGTCCTCTTCGGACACAATCGCGGTTGTGGAGTCCAGCAGATCACCGCCCGGCGTCAGCTCGGGCAGCCCATCGCTTTCGCAGACCTTTCTGGCCTGGCCGTCAAGGAGATCGCAGTTGTTACCCGCCTCCTCCTTGTCGCTCTCGCAGAACTCCTTGGCCGGGCCGTGGACCAGCGAGCAGGCATCCTTCGCCTTCTTCTGCTTCGCGTTCTGCTCCTCGCAGTACTTCCGCGCCGGTGGCGCGATCAAAGAACAGTCCGCACCTCCGTCATCGTCGTCGCTGGTGTAGGCCTTGTATCCGCCAGCGACCCATTTCAGATGGACGGCGTAGGCCTGGCGGTCGGACTTCTTGGCGGGGTCGAGGATGCGCCCGTACTCGAGCAGCATGTACGGCTTGACGATCAGCGCATTGGTGATCGAGTCCTGGAGAGGGCGGGCCACGTCCGCCGCGGAGACGGGCGCTTCCTCTTCACGCTCCAGGCATTTGAGTTCAGCGTTGCCGGCCATGCCCGCGCATGGGTCGGTGCTGGCGATTTTGCCGCCCCAGTCGTAGGAGTTGACGCTCTGCTGGGCGACCTCGGCCGCCACCTGCTGGGTCTGCCCCAGTGGCCCGTTCTCGGACAGCAGGTAGTCGGGCCGCACGAAGGTAGAGGCGGCGAGCGCCGCGATCAGCAGGGTCAGGAAGATCTCGCCGAGCCCGCGGCCCAGACGCCCGCGCACGATCATGAACCCGGCAAAAACAAACGCCCACGCCAGCAACAGCGCCTTGAGGCCGAGGGTGTCGACGACCACGTTGTTGTAGGCGTCTGCCGCCTTCTGAGCCGGGACGATGAGGATCTTCAGCAGCGGGAACCGGAAAGCGACCTCGACGGACCAGCCGGCCAGGCCGACCAGCAGCCGGATCAGCGTGAACAGGCCCGACAGCGCGAAGGCCAAAGCCTGCGTCTTGAAGGCGACGATGGAGCCCCCGTCCGCCCCCAGCTCGTAGCCGTTGATCGGCAGTCCCTCGGAGGAGGGGATGTTCAGCGGCGCGAGGAGGTCACCGGTCTCACTGCTGCTGCTCGCCGCGTACACGACCTGGCTGTTGACCAGAACGAACACGCCGGCCAGCAGGACGACGGTGCCGGCCGAGCGGAGCCTGCCGCGGTCTGGGCGCCACATTCAGGGCCGCCCGTGTCCGGCAGCGCCCCGGCGCAGCCACATGACGACAGCTACCAGTCCCGCCGCCGGAGGAAGCAGCATCCATGCAGCGCTGGCCCCCTTGCGGGCGTCCTCGTCCGCGAGGGACGACGCCGTCGCCTGGTGGCCGCGCTCGCAATACTCCTGGGCCGGGCCCGCGATCAGAGTGCACGGATCAGTGCGCGCCGCTGCGACGTGAGGCTGCTCGGAGGCGAAGGCCTGCCCGGTCTGCGGCCACCACGACTCGGGCACGCCAGCTTGAATGACCAGGGCGAGCAGGACCGCCGGCAGGGCGACCACGATCAGGGTGCTCGCTGTGCGGGCGACACGCCGGAATGAGGGAAAAGACGACGTGCTCATGCGAAGTATTCCTTCGGTCGAGCCGTGGCGGCCTCGGTAAAGGCGTTCGCGCTGCTCGCGCTCGTACGGCGGCCCGGGGTGGTGGTGATGGAGGCGGTGATCCGTGTGATGCGGGGGATGACGGCCTTGATGCGGCCCGTGTTCTGCCGCGGACAGGCCAGCAGGAACTCGCCTTCGCGGCCGCGTTGGCCGACGGGGGACAGACCGGTAGTCACCAGCCGCAGCAGGCCGTCATCGTTCGGGTCGAGCCCGACGAACTCCAGGCCACGTCGAGCGCGTCTGCGGTCGGCGGTACGGGCCAGCGCCCGGTAGGCCATCAGCCCGCGGTCCGGACCGAGTTCCTCGGCGTCGTGGGAGGCGGCGAGCAGGCCGGCACCGTGCTTGCGGCCATCGTGGAGGATCTCGTGGACGAGCGCGGTGCCCTCGGCCGACGAGGTAAGCCAGTACAGCTCGTCCGCGACCACCGCGGTGAACCGCTCCGGGTCCTCGAACGCGGTCTGCCGCGCGATAGCGGCGATCAGATACAGCACCGCGCGCCCGATCAGGGCCTCCAGCGGCTGCTGGTGCAGCACCTCCGGATTGGCGAACGCCGCCTTGGGCGGCAATCTCAGCCCCGCGGTGGTGATCACGATCATGTCGGAGGTGCTGGACGCGTCCAGGCGCACCGGGGGCAGGGCGGGGTCGAACACCATCGCCGCCAGGGAATTGCTGGCGACGACGCGGACGAGGCCGGCCAGCGTGGACGCCGCGTCCTGCCGCTTGCCCACCTCGCTCCTGGCCATCTCCTCCAGGACTTCCAGCACGCGCCGCATGGACGGCTGCTCGCCAGCGGCGGCCTGCTCGACAGCGTGGTGCAGGACCTCGCCGTTGGTGCTCATCGGGCCGATGCCGAGCTGCAGGGTCAGGTAGGACAGGGCGTAGTGGCGGCCCTCGGGCCCATCGAACATGCGCAAGGGGTCGATGGACACCTCGGCCCGGGCGGCGTCGATGATCTGAACGCGGCCCTTGGCGGCGGTTCGGGCGAAGGCGGCCCATTCCCGGACGGGGGTGCGATCGATGCAGATCGCGCAGCCGCCACGCGCCCACACCGCCTCCGCGATCAGTTTCTGCAGGACGGATTTGCCGGCGCCGAGGTCGCCGACGATGCCCAGAGACGCGGATGCGTCGTGCTTGGGCGCGTCCGCCACGTTGATCATGACGGGGCGGGTGGTGCCGCAGTCCAGGTCGAGGCCGAGGAACATGCCGTTGGGGTCACCGGCCTCGGTGATGGTGAAGGCGCCGCTCAACGCCCAGTCCTCGCTCACCTGGTGCTGGGTGAATTCCCTGACGGCTCCCGGCCGCGTGGTGCCGGGAAGACCGAGCAGGAAGAGGGCCTCCTGCAGTCCGGCCGGGCGTACAGCGCGGTAGTCGGCGCCGCCAAGCAGCGAGGCCAACGCCCGGGCGCGGGCGTCACAGATGGCCGCGGTCGGCCCCCATACGGTCAGGATGGTCACGGACTGCACCTCGACCTCCACGCTGGTGCGGGACAGGCGGGCATCCAGCTCGCCCAGGTCGCGGGCGGCGTCCGTGAGCGAGGCGGGCATGCCGGTGGGCCGGGCGTCGTACTGGTCGGCCTGGTCGACGAGTTCAGTGCGCTTGCGCCGCACCTGATCCCGGGCCTTCTCCGCCGGTACCAGCGTGAGATCGACGGTGTAGTCGACGGGGAAATCCAGCGTCTCCAGCTGTGCGAACAGGTCGGCGGCATCCGCGCTGATGGCGGGCGGGCACTCGGCGAGCGCCAACTGCGCCTGGTAGCCGGTGCCGGCGTCGGACTCGATCTGCAGCCACCGCCGGCGCAGCGGCGAGCCGGTGTTCACCCGCCACCACGCTGTGCGTCCCGACCGGGTGAGCTGGGCGGCGTTCTTAAGCTCGTCGACGTCGTCGACGGTCGGGTCGATGCCGCCCTCCTGGAGGCGGACCTGGCCGAGATCGGCGTAGCTGGGGGAGTGCAGTACCCCCTCGCGCATCTGCCCGCCGTACAGTTCGCTGTTCTCGGCCTCGGTCAGCAGCGGCTCGTCCATACCGCGGTGCAGCGCGTGCTGGACCATCCACACGATCTCTGCCGGGCGGGCCGGGCGGAGCGCGACGCCGCCGGCGAGCGCGGCCTCCACCCGGGAGGCCTGCTCCTGGTAGGCGGTCACTTCCCGGCGTGCCACCGGGGTGGGCCGCATGCCCAGCGCCGGGGCGATCTCCGCCCACACCGCGCCAACCTGAGCGGAAATCTGCCGGCCGGCCCCCTCGCTCTGCAGCGGGACGGCAAGCCACAGCGTGCGGCGGTGCATCTCCTGTCCGTCCAGGAGATCCAGGGTGGCTTCGACGTTCTCCACCCACGGGTGCGACTGGCCGGGCGCCGCCTCGGCGGGCTCGATGCCCTCGATCATGCGCAGCGCGACCTCGCCCGGATCGACCTGGGCGCACAGGCCGAACACCCTCGGCGACCCGGTCAGGGACCGCACCAGATGTGTGATCTTGGTGAGCTGTTCTTCCCGGACAGCGGCGGGCACGTAGCTGCCCTGGACGGTCTCCTCGCGGCGGCCCTGCTCATCCGGGCCCGGATGCAGCCGGTAGACGGCCCACACGCTGCCGTGCGTCGACCACACCAGGTGCCCGGCGATGTGACGGATCGGCACCCTCACCGCGCACCCCCTTGTTCGGCGCGCGCGAGCAACTGCTGCACACCCGACACCGGCCGTACCGGCCCAGCGGCGGCCACCGCTGGACGACCGCTCCGCCGCGGTCTCTTCGCCTGGCGCGGGGTCCGTTCGGCGACGGCTGGCGGCCTCGGAGCCGAAGGGATCGGCGCGGCCGGGGCGTTGGTCTCGATGACGAAGCCACCGATGAGGGATCGTGCGGCGCGGTCGCGGGCTGCGCGGCCGCCGATCCGGCCCCCGCGCGGCTGCCAGAGAAGCAGCAACCAGCCCAGGGCGGCCGGGAGCGGGGCGCGGCCCATCATCTTCGGACGGCGTACCGCCCAGATGCCCAGCAGCCAGGCGGCGATCGGAACGGGCCCCAGCCATGACCACAAGGAGAGGGTCTTGACCAGGACGAAGCCGCCGACGACGGCGAGGAGGATCTGCGCGGGCGTGTACGGACCGAGCGGTATACGCCAGTCGGCCACCTTGCCCAGCACCCACGGGTGGCGGCGGGCCGCGGTGTAGAAACGGCCCATCCGCACGGACGCGGCGGCGGCGCTCACAGCCCACCCCCGAACCCTGCGGAGGGTTCACGAGCATCCGGAGAACCGCCCTCAACGATGCCCTGAACGGCGGGTGCGCCCTTGGACGGATTCTTCACCTCGTCCTCGAACATCCGGGCAAGGTCGTTACGCGAGTTGTACAGTCCGAGCGCGATCACCATCAGGATCAGGGCGCCGATCCCCGCCTTGAGCGAGAACTTTTGGATCATGATCACGACGACCATCACGAGCAGACCGGCCTGGAGACCCTTCGTTGCCCATCCCTCGAACATCGAGATCCACGAGTTGCCAAGATCGCCGAGCTCGCCGGCGAGCATCACACTGGTCATGACCGGGCACCCCCCAACTGCGCGGTGCCGGACTCCAGAGAGGCGACTTCCCAGCGGCCCGAGCGGGCCGTGAGTGTCAGTTCGTACGCCAGCGGCCACCGCCCCGCCCGGTTGCGGGCCTCGACCTCGGCCATCACCCGCACCCGGGTCCCGTCCGCCGGGACGGACTCGGCGGCAGCTTCCTGGTTGGCGGCAAGCATCTGCCGGACCGTGACCGTCTGGTACGGGGCGGGAGCGACGGGGGACAGGCTCACGCCGGGCGCGAGGTAGCGGTCGACCTCACCGGCACCCGCGAGGTACGCGGCAAGGAACTCTCCGGCGGCGGTCGAAATCTCGCTGCCCGTCGGGACGGCCACCGAGTACGGAGACTGTGCCCCTTTGGCGCGTGCAGGGCCGGCCACCGACCCAGGGGCGGCGGAGACGGTGAACGAGGCGCCGTGCGAGTCGGTGACGACCGGTACCGCGAAGTAGCGCAATGAGCCGTCGGCGTACTGCGCGGCCACGGTCACCGACCACGCCGTGGCCGTCTGCTGCGCACTGCGCACCGCCACGACCGACTCCGGCCCGGCCTGCGCATCCGACACCTCGGGAAGATCAACGTCCGGTGCCATCGACTGCGCAAGCCGGGCCTGCGCAGTGGTCTCGGCGCCTGCGCGGCTGCGCAGCCACGCGTCGAGGAACACCACCGCGTACCCGGACGGATCGGCCGGCACGGTCGACTTCACGGAGGTCGGCTTTGCCGCGGAGGCCGCCTGGACCACGGTGCTGGGCGTGGCCACGGCGACGGCCAGCGCGACGGGACCAGCAGCGACCGCGGCCCACACGCCCAGGCGGCCCAGACGCACCCGGCGCCGCATCTGCTGCAGCCGCGCCCCCGCGGCGGTCGGCGGCGCGGCGTGCTCCTGTGCTGCCTGTATGGCAGGAGACATTCAAACTCCCAGGTCAGAACTGTTGCTTCTGACCCGAGACAACTTCTCCACCCCGACCCGACCATGGACCACGAAGACCCGACCACGATCACGAAGGGGACACAAACCGGTGGTCGGGTCTGTGGTCGCCCCGACCACAGACCCGACCACGACATTTCGCACCCCGTGAACTCCCGCTCCGATACTCCGGAGCACACGGCCATCGAGGCGGATGGCGTTGGTACAACGCGGGTGGGTGAAGCCCGCTGGCGAGCAGTCCGCCCGAGCGTCCGCGCCGGGGGCTACGCAGCGGCAGGCGACTGCGCAGCCGGCTCCTGCCAAGCCCGGGCGGAGGCTGCGCACTCACACGCGCACGTCGATTGCGCACGATCCGGGACCCGGTGCGCAGCGTGTGCGCAATGGCCGGCGCGCGGTTGCGCAGTCTGCGGTGCTGACCGAATGCGCAGCCGGATCAGACCGCTGTTCATCGTGGCACGGGGCTTTGACGGCATGTGCTCATCAGGCTCGTCGACCGTCCCGCCCATGACGGCGTACATGAAGTAGCTCATTGATCGATTACCGCATGGGGTGATCCACGGGACACGCAGCTCGCTGAACCCGTGGCGATCTGCCAGTGGAGCGGGGCCGCTGCCGCCTCGAAGTGGTGAACCGGGTAAGCCTGGGGCTTGGCCAAGGGGCGTGGTCGGGGCCGACCACGCGCCAGACCACGGCAGCCCAGGACGCATGTTGCTGGATCGTGATCGGTGGTCGGGGGTTGTGGCCGCAGTTTTGGTCGGCGTCGACGGCTGAGCTGTCTGTATGGATCCCACGCACGTCCCTTCAACCGCAGGCGCCTGCCGGCTTACTCACCCGAGCGGTGTGGGAGGCCCCGGTTGCCGCGCACATCGCGCACGTGTGGACGCGTGATGCCTGGAGCGCGCATTCGACGGGGCTCGATGGCCGGGGACCGTTTCACTCAGGTTGCTAATGCCTTGTTCCGTGACCGCAGGATGTCCTTCAAAGCGAAAGGCCTGTTCGGACTGATCAGCACCCATCAGGACGGCTGGCAGGTAACCATCGCCGACCTGGTCCGCTCCGGTCCTGACGGACGGGACGCGGTGCGCACCGGACTCATGGAACTGGAGAAACACGGCTACCTCATCCGTGAACGCCTGCGCCGTACGGACGGCACCCTCGGATCGGCTACGTACTTCATCACCGACCATCCCGCCGTCGCCGACGCCCTCATGGCTGACGCAGCCACAGCGGTCCACGCGCCGTTGGCGCCCAGCGACAGCCGGGGCGAATACGGCATGGGCATCCGCCGCGGCGTCATGGCCGGCGACCAGTTCACGCAGATCGCCAACTCAATGTTCCGTGACCACAGGATGTCCTTCAAAGCGAAGGGCCTGTTCGGACTGATCAGCACCCATCGCGAGGGTTGGCACATGACGGTCGCGGATCTGGCTCGGCGGGGTCGCGAGGGCGTGGACGCGGTGACGACCGGACTTGATGAGCTTGCACGCTGCGGCTACCTGCAGCGGGATCGCGACCGGAATCCCGACGGCACCCTCGGATCGGCCACGTACTTCATCACCGACTTGCCTGCTCTGCAAAGCACCAGGTCGCAGCCAGAGTCGGGAAATCCAGTACTGGATATGCCTACGTTGGCCAGCCGCCGCACAAAGAACACCAGCAGTAAGAAGACCAACGAGCAGAACACCAACTCCGTCCCTCCGTGCGCCGACGACAAGCGCACAAGCAGCCGCCCGGCTGTGCCCGCGCCGCGAAGGGGCGCGGCGGCGCCGCAGGTTCTCGATGCGGGCACACGGCTGCTGCTGTCGATCGGTTCGGCCCATCCTGGACTGCTGCTGCAGGAGAAGGCCTTGTACGACCAGGGCCGGGTCGTGACCGCGATGCTGGACGCCGGCTGGAGCGGCGAGCAGCTGCGCCACGTCATCACCAGCCGCCCGTTGCCGAGCCAGATCCGTACCTCCGTCGGGGCGATCGTCGCCGCCCGGCTGCGCTCCGCTCAGCTCTACCCGCCTCCGGCTGCCAGCGCCGACGACGTAGACCCGGGCGAGACCCCGTGGACGCCGCAGCCCGCTGCTGCCCGCACGGTCGACGAGGCGATCACCTACCGGGCGCTCGTCGAATGCGCGGGCTGCGGCAGGCCCGGCACCGCACCCGGTGAAGACCTCTGCCCGGCTTGCCTCGACTGGCCGCTGTGCCGCACCTGCCCCGGGCCGACTCCCCGTCGTGCACACCCCGACGCCGGCGGCCGATGCGCCACCTGCACCTCTGCCCTCACTGCGACCGACCTTCATCTGGAAGCGAGCAACCCATGACGGACACGCTCCACTCGCTCGGAACGGGACCCCAGCAGCCGCTGCGCCCTTTCGCCCGCGATCCGCAACGATGGGACGAAGAACGCTCCCGCGCCCTGCGCTCCGGCCATGTCTGCCGCGAGACCATATGCACTGGCACAGGCGAACCTGCGCTCGTGTACGAGCGCACCGGATGGGGCTGGCTGGGCTGGAGCGTTCCCAGCGACGGCACCCCGCCCAAGGTCCCCTCGCAGATCGGGGTCTTCACCCCGGGCGCCACGCTTCCGCAGCGGCTGGCCATGCGTTGGCTGACCCGACGCCCCGCCCACCGCATCGCCTTGACCGCCACGAGCCCCGCCTCCCTGCGGTACTCCGCCGCCGCCATGGGAGCCGTCAGTTTCTTCGCCGCCCTGTTCGCCCTCAGCCGCGGCATCCCCGCCGACCTCGTGCTGCCAGCGATGCTGCTCGCCCCGCTGCTCACCGAGCACCTGCCCGACCTGCTCGACGAACGGGCCCGCACACACGTCCGCAGCGTTGAAGGAGACGCCGCCTGCCACTACCTGCAGCGCCTCGCCGCCCTGCACACCTACATCGTCCAGGCCGGCGCCGACAGCGATCGCTACGAACTGCGCCGCTCAGCCGAGATCGGCCACACCCTGCTGTGGGGCGCCGCCGACCTGCTCCAGGACCAGGACACCAGCACTGCATCGATGCGTCTTGCACACCGGGAGCGGCTGATGGGCCAACTCGCCGACCAGGTCGCCCAGATACTCGAGCGCCCCCGCGCCGCGCCGACCGCCGACGAGGCCGGCGAGCCCCGCAGCGCCGAAAGCCCCCTGGGCCCGCTTCCGCCCGGCTTCGAACCAGCGCCGCGGCCAACACCCCCGCCCACCAACGACATGGCACCACGGAAGGGATACCCGCCCATGACGCAGACCCGGCCCGCCCACGCAGCGCGCACTACGGACGTCTACCTCCTCTTCGCACACGAGCCGTACTACCCCAACGCGGGGACCCAGGAGATCAACACCACCGTGGTCGCCGCCGACACCCTGCTCCACCCCCAGGTGCAGCAGCCCGACGGCGCCCGGATCCACGACCGACTCACCCGGGGGCGCCAGCCGGGTGAGATCGTCCCGCTGGCCACCCTGACCCACGAACTGGGCGGCGGCGCCGACTGGCCGGAGGTCGGTGACTGGGAAAACGTCATCACCGACCTCGTACAGCTCGTCCGTGCAGGGGAGTGCGACGCCCTCAGTCTCGGCCTGCCGGAGATCGCCCGCGCCCTCATCATCACCGGACCGCACAGCCAGGTGCGCGCCTTCGACGCCGGAGCCGACGACCTCATCACGTACGGGCCCAAGGAGCGTGCGGCGGTTCTGGCCGAGATCCACGCGTTCCTGACGTGCCTGGTAGCCGAACAGGATCCCTGGCCGGGCGATGGCTTGCTGCCCCCGCTCTTCCAACGGGGGCCGGCCTGAACGTCGAGCCCGGCGACCTGTCGCCGCCGACGGCTGCACCTACCCAGGTGAACTCATCCGCTCGATCACGCTGACCTGCCTGTTCGCCAGACGACGCAGTGGCGAGACAGCCCGGCTACGTGTCGGCTGCATCCGTTGGCAGCACGATGCCCATTCCCGGCGACTTTGGCGATCTTCTCGTCTGGAGACGCCTTAAGACGTCCGGTCCAGATCGCCCACCGCTATGCCTCGAAGGCCGCGATCTGGTCCGCTACGGAGAACTCTGGGGCCCTCGCGGCCGACGACCCGAAGGTGCTCGTTCGGATCCCGATGGCGGTGGCCTAGAGCTTGTAGGAGAGGCCCCACCTCCAACCATCCTTTGCGCCCGCCGAAGAACAGACCATTGTTCCTGCTGCCCTGCCCTGGCTACGTCACTACAGTGGGCCCCTCGGCACCTTTCGCCGTGAGGGGGCGAGGCATGGGCGTACGAGCATTCTGGCGGTGGCTACTGCAGCGCCGATCACCAGATTCGACGCTTGCACTTGTCAGCTTTGATGAGGCAAGAGCCATCATCAAGGCGACTCGGAGGCACAAGGGACCGCCCCTATCAGCGCAAGAGCTCAAAGGGCTGGTGAGCCGCGTGACCAGCAGCGACGGTCCCGGTGATCTCCAAGTCTGGGTGCGTGAGGACAGTGACGGGGCGGGTTTGTGTTTCGGGCCGCCGGGCGGCAGCCTCGCAGCCCTCACAGACATGGAACGGGGCGAGCTGAGCGCCTGGAAGAATACGAACCTGCAGCGAACGAGCGGGCCTCGTATCAGCTTTCACAGTGACGATGACGAGCCGCCCATTAGTCCCGAGCTACTGGCCCGCATGGGCGCACTGGATGACAGCTTTCGGGAACGGCCCGACTACCTTTCTTCACGGCTCCAGCGCGAGGGGTTCCTCATCGAGCCTGACGAGGACCTTCCGACGCCGCCCGCGGCTCAGAGCTATCCGTCCCCAATGAGCGCGTTCCTTATCAACGACGACGATGATCCTCCATCGGGGGCCTCAACGCCGCCTAACGTCGCGGCAGAGGACCTTCCGACGCCGCCCGCGGCTCAGAGCTATCCGTCCCCAATGAGCGCGTTCCTTATCGACGACGACGATGATCCTCCATCGGGGGCCTCAACGCCGCCTAACGTCGCGGCATTTGCTCATTTGTCTGGCGGCGAGCGAAGGCAGATGGCCGAGACGACAGCCGCCGCGATCAACCAGACCCTGGCGATGCTGTTCCTTCGCCTGGGACCGCCTCCAGAGGACATCGCACGAGAGTTCGGACCGATAACGAGCGGCGGCGGGGGAGCGCAACAGTGACGACAGAGGGGCGACTGCCTGCCGACCGAGTGCCTGACGAGGACCCCATCGTGTATGCGGCCATGCAGGTCGCCATGCAGTGGAAGGAACTGGACGCGGCCCACCTAGCAGTAGCCATGTCGGCGATGGAGCCGTCACTGCGCCGTGAGCATCGTGAGCGAATGGCTCGTCTGGATCTCCAGCGCGAGGCAGCGCAGCAGCAACAAACAGAACGTCAACAGCGGCGTGCGCACCGCCGTCACGTCGCGGAACTGATTGTTGGCGCGGTGGTGGCTTTGGCGATGCTGGGGGGCGGCGTGTACGTCGCTCCGGACTCCTGGTGGCTGTCAACCCTGCTGTGCGGTCCGAGCCTGCTCGCACTGGTCAAAATCTTCGTGCTGCGGCGTAGCGATCCAGGCGACATGGCGGCCGTGGCGGGAGCGGCGCGCTCCTCGACGAACGCCGGCACACCTCCACCTGTTATCTGACGTGGGCAGCGGCGTACAAACTCTTGCCTGTCGGCGCCCTTCCCACGCCCTCCTACTGTGCGGGCGCCCGCCTCGGCCGCGCCCCGGACCGCGGCGACGCCATGGCCATGACCATGTACGCGGACCACCTGGCCGCCTCCGAGGTCCATGCCTCCGGCGGCCAGCGCGACGGGACCGAAGTGACCGACGCGAAAACGGAGGGAGAACCGTTCGGGGTGGCGCCACGCTACCAGGACGACCGATTCGTCTACCTGACCGCACGCGGGGACGAACGCCGAATTGTGTGATCACAGGTCGGTCCACGGACGTGGCTCGCCTCCGGTCAGTGGCACCCACACCGACGCGGACGGACCTTGTTCCTCGATGTCTTCCAGGACGGCGGCTCCCAGCGGCGCCTCGCGGGAGAGCGCTGCCACGAGCGGATGCTGCGCGACCATGGCTTGCAGATCGCCGATTCGGTTCCCCAGCCGCGCCCGAGAGGCGCCGGTGAGTACGACGAGCACGCGGGGGAAGACCGGATACCAGCGCAGCCACGTCGAAGCGATGGAGGCGGGCTTGCGGCGGCCGACGGGCTGGGCTTCGTAGTGGAGGAATCTCGCGTAAGCGATCAACTTCACGGCCAGGCGCTCGCTGCTCATCGTGGTGCGGTCGACTTCGATGAATGCGCGCATTTTCCGCCGGCGTTCGCGGTCGACGACGGTGTAGTGCATGACGGCGTCGGCGACGAGTTGCTCGCCCTCACCGATGGGGTGCGCTACCTCAGGTGTCCAGTCCCACGGGCCGTGCTCGTGCCCGAGTCGGCGCGCGTCTGCCGCAAAGGGCAGGTGCGAACGTACGACGGTCAGCGTGTGCGTTGTCTTCAAGGAGGCCGCGGTGGTCGAGGTGATGGGGTACGGCGGCCTCCCTCGCAGGGCGGGGAGATCGCGAGTCTGGCGCGCTCCCTCAGAGGTGAGGTACCAGGCGTGCGTACGCGACCGGTCTGTTTGTCGCAGCGGGGTGAGGTCGACGAAGCCCGTCGAACGCAGTTTGTTCAGCACGCGGGAAAACAGCTGGCGGGAGCTGTCCGGTCGAAGCATCTGACGCAACTGGCCTGTCGTGGCCATGCGGTGCAGGGCGAGCGCGGTCAGAACCTGCAAGCGCAGCGGTTCAGCGGGGCTCGGGGCCAGATCAGCGGCTGCATTACCTGATGTGGAACGGGTCATGGAAGGAGGTAACCCTCAGCCCCCGACCCAAACCCCGACCACGAGACCCCGACCGGGGTCACGACCCAACAACGCTCTCGTGGTCGGGGCCGTGGTCGGGGGCCACGGCCCCGACCACGAGACTGCGCGACGTCCCCCAGACCTCCGCGAACACGACGGATGACACAGAAGCTGTCCTGGAAGATCGGCGATGGCCGGTCCGCAGCAGCGGATGCTGCTGCGGGGCGTGGTGGCGAGCCACGCCATGCCGGCCATCGTGCGACACCCGGCCCGCAAGGGACCAACTCCCAAAGCCGGCTGCCGCGTCTATGGGGCGGTGCGCGGAGGTCCACTCACCGCCGGGTTCTACTTCTGCGACCGCTGGGCCGCCTGCTCGAGGATGCGTCGGCGCGTCCACCGCCGGCGCCCGTTCTGACGCCCGGCGTTCACGGCGACCCCGTCCGTGTCCTTCAACAGCGGAAGGTTGCCCTGGGACAGGCTGCTGGAGAAGGAACCGACCGTCTTGTACCCCAGCAGGGCAGCCGCCTGGCTCGCCCCCAAAAGCTCCTCGGGATCGCCGTCGACCGGGACCTCGGGCAGGGGCGGTGCCTGCTTGGCTCCTGCTCGTCTTCCGCGGCCCGGTCGGGTAGCCGCCCACGCCTGCAGCGTCTCCACCTTCCAAAGCTTCCGGCGGTAGGGGTTCTCCGCCGTGCCCTTCTCGTCGACGACATCCGGGTCGGGGAAGTACCCGGGGTGGTCTCGCACGAAGGTCGTGACCTGGTTGGAGTTCTTGTAGCCGAGATACCTCGAGGCCTCCGCCGCGTTCAGCAACGTCTCCGGGGCGAGCGAAGGTGGTGCGTGTTCCGCGAGTCGTGCCGGCGCCCGGTGGGCGAACCACTCGGTGACCTCGGCGTGGTCCCACAGGCGTGCGCGGCCGCGCTTGTCGGCAGGCTCGGGGAACGTCGTGCCAGCCGTGTTCTCCGCGCGCTCGGTGTAGAGGCTGGTGATCCGCGCGGGCGTCAGGCCCTGTTCAGCCGCGATCTCGGCGGCGTCGGCCAGGCGAGGCTCACGGCGCGAGGTCATGGCAGAACCGTCCGTCCTGTCAGCAGTGAGCCGGCCAGCCCGACTCACAACGCAAATAATGGCAGGAGTTTCGGGTGGAGGTCCAGCCCGCGGCCCAAGGTTTTCTCCGACGGCCGCGCTCACGGCGCACGGACTACTCCTCGGGGATCAAGCAGATACCGCGGCGCGCGGCGTCCGTAGCCATCTCCGTGTACGCCATGGCGGCCGGGGTCATCTCCCACTCGACCAGGGCCAGCAGCAGGATCACCTCGTCACGGTCCTGCGAGACATCGCAGGGCATACCGGCCGCATCCGCGGCGAGCATCAGATCGGCGATGGCCAGCCCGCCGAGACGCGCTGCCACCTCTCGGTGCAGGGCCTGAAGGCCCTGCTGGTACAAGTCGTTCGCCTCGCTGAGGAGCAGCACCAGGTCCTCGCCGTGGCTGGCCGGTGCGGCCGCGGCGAGGTCGAGGAGGCGCTGAGTCGTCGTCATCATGAGCAGTATCCCTCCGTAAGGGGGGCGGTGGGGTGGTCACGTGCAGCCGTCGCAACCGGCGGAGCTGTGCAGGAGCTCGTCCGGGCCGGTGCGGGCCTTGGAGTCCCACGTGGGCGGCTTGCGCAGGGCGGCGTGGACGTCGCGCTCCATCCGCTCGAAGTCCGCGTTCTCCTCGATCTGGACGCCGGGGTCGGGGGCGTCGCGCCGGCGGGACAGTTCGATGAGTTCGGCCATGGTGATGTTCGGGTTGAACGGCACCTGGCGGACGCGTTCGACCAGCGCGCACAGCTCGGCGAGCCGCGGTCGGCGCCCGGCGGTCAGCAGCAGATCGCGGTGGTTGGCCAGGGTGCAGGCCGAGCACGAGCAGCGGCTGGAACCACGCCGGTCCTTGGCTCCGGGGTGCGAGTCGTAGCACCAGTGGTAGGGCAGCCCCGCGCCGATCGTGCGTTCCCAGACCTCCTCGGTGCTCACCTGATGGGCGGGCAGCCACTCGTCGACGACCCGGGCGGAGTTGTCGGTCGTACGGCGCCACACCTCCCTGTTGCGGCGATCCGGGCTCTCCTCGGCCCGCAACCCGAGCACGTTGGCGAACATCAGCGGGCCGTCCGTCTCCTTCCTGAGCGCGCGGACCTGCGGGGTGAACGCCTGGTACACCATCCTCGTCTTCCACGGGCCCGTGCAGGTGCGGGCCCGGCCGAGCCAGGGCCAGTCGCCCCGTTCCGCGATGAAGGTCAGCAGGTCGAACGGCACCCGTTCGCCGTCGACTTCACGGCTTCGCCGTACCTCGATGTGCCGCTCGGGCGGCACCCCGAGCGCCTTGCTGTGCTGCGCGGCGAGTTCGCTGGCGCCCGGCCAGCGGACCCCGTCCACGGTGACGGCCGGCCACTCCATCGGCCCCAGACTGGCGTGAGCGGTCCAGACACGGTCGGCCACGCCGGCCTGCCGGGCTGCGTCCATCGCGATGACTCCGGCGACGAGTCCGTCCTTACCGCCGGACAGGTTGATGACGATGCGGTGCCGACTCGCCGCGAACTCGACCGGGTCGACGTACAGCGGGCTGGGATTCGACATGGATCCGTTCCTTCCGTGGAGGGGGAGGGGGGTGACCGGTGTCTCTGACGGGACTGCCGGGGCAGCAGCGCGGACAGCGCAGCCGGGAGTGTTCAGCCCGCTTGCCGTTCGGGGTCGACCTGCTTGGGATAGGGCTGTTGATCGGCGAAGAGGGTGAGCTGGCTCTCGGCCCTGGAGGCAGGCCCGGGTGCGGCCGCGGCCTGCCGGGGGGCGGTGGGTTCCTCAGGGCCGCCTGTGTCGGCAGTCTCCTCGGGGTGCGTCGCGTGAGTGCAGGGGCAGGCCCACCGGCAGGGCCGCTGGTCCGGGCCGTACCGGATCACGGCGACGACGAACCCTTGGGCATCGGTGATGGTGTCGGCGTGCTCGTCGACGCGGGGGCCGTCGGCGCTCACGCACCGGTCGTGGTGCCCGGAGGCACAGCCGAGGCAGATGCCGCGCTCGCAGGAGCACCAGCGGTGGAAGCCGTGGGGGTAGGCGTCGTCGATCTTGCGTAGTCCCTTGGTCCAGGCGTGTGCGCGGACCCATGCGCCTTCCTCCTCGGTCATCGGGGAGGGCACGGCGGAGGGAACGGGGTCGAGGATGCCCATGATCGCGGCGCCGATGTGGCGCAGGCGGGTCGTCATGCTTCGTCTCCGAACAGGGTGGGGGTGGTGTGGAGTTCGTTCATCCAGGCCAAGAGGCGGGGGAGGTTGGTGTCGGGCCCGAAGGCGAGGTAGGTGCCGTCGCAGCTGGTGCAGCCGAAGGCCTGCGCGATGCGCAGTCGCCGGCGGGAGTTGACGCGGCCCATGTGGACGGCCAGCCCGCGCTCCCGGGCTTCAAGTGCCAGGCGGTGGGCGGCCGGTGAGGTCTTCCACTCGGTGCTGCCGGCAAGGAACAGCACGTCGATCGAGTCCCAGGGGATGAGGCCGTGCTCGCTGCCGTCCTGGGCGGCGAACGCGGCCGGGATGCCCAGGACGCGGATGGGCTCCAGCCAGGGCAGCGACTCGGCCAGGGTGGCCGCGGCGTCCATCGGGACATCAGGGGCGACGGCCCACAGGCAGAGCTCGGGCCCGTAGCGGTCGACGGTCGCCTTCAGCCACGCGAACCAGGCCTGCTCGCCGGGCCAGCCCTTGCCGAACTTGCCGTTGTCGCAGGCATACAGGGCGCCGGGCGGGATCACGTTGCCCTGGGCCGGGGTCGTCATGCAGGCCAGCAGCCCGGCCTGCATGGCGGCCCGTACGTCAGCTCCGGACGGCGTGGCCAGGTACCGCACGGCGGAGAAGCGGGAGAGGGGGAGGATCAGGGGCTGAGAGCAGGGATACGCGCACGGGAAGTCCTTCCGAGAGCGGCAGTGAGGGGCGGTTCAGGCCAGGGGGAACTGGGTGGTGGAGCCCGAGACGAGGGCATCCCAGTGCTGCTCGAAGTTCTGGTCCTGCTTGTTGATCACGCGGGCGGGGGCGGTGACGAAGAGTTCCTCCGCCATCGGCCAGCCCTGTGCGCGCGGGCGGAGCCAGGCCCGGGCACGCCCGTACACCGGGTCGTGCTCGACGTCGACGCCGTGCCGCTCGGAGACGGAGATCAGCCGCCGGGCGAGCTGGTGCGGGCGGCCGATGTCGACACGCTCGGTGGAGCGCTTCACCGGCCGGCGCCTGCCGTCCTCCGTCACCAGGAACAGGCGGCGCACGCGGTAGAGCGCCCACGGCATGTCAAGCTCGCGCTCGAACGCCTCCAGGCACGCCCGGTCCCGGGGCTGGGCCGGGTCGAAGAGCTCCAGGAGGCTCTTGCGGCCGTACAGCTTCGCGTGCGGGTTGAGGCTCATCGCCGTGTACTCCAGGCGCAGCACCTTGCCGGCGATGTCCGGGTGGGAGCGCATGCGTTCCAGGTGGGCGGGCAGCGCGCCCATGGAGGCGGAGAAGCAGCAGAACCAGCAGTAGGACTTCGGCCAGTGCACGCCGAACCGCTTCAGGAGGTAGGCCTCGCACTCCTGCCGGTGCCAGCCCCAGTCGATGAGCGGGAACTCCCCGGTGCGTCCGGCCATCTTCGAGGTGATCTGGTCGCTGAAGCGGCGGCCTTCCTCGTCGGCGTTGAAGCCCATGATCTGGCGGAACGGGCGGCCGCCGAAGACCTGCTTGAGCCACCAGTCGCCGACGTCACCCTTCGCCCACAGCGAGCACTTGCGGGTGCCCGCGACCTGGGGCACGGTGCCGACGGACTCCTGGTCGTCCCAGAGAGTCCACGGCCCGCGGGCGAAGAGCCGTTCGGGGCGGCAGGAGTCGTCCAGGATCGTGAACCCGTCGGACTGGAGGTGCCCGTTGCGTGCCAGCTGGACGAAGCGCACGCCGTTCTCGCGCAGCAGCGGGATGATGAACTCGTCGGCCAGGAGCTGGGTCTCGGGCCACTCGGCGCCGGTGGCCATGTAGAGGACGGCGGTGCGATCGAGGTCGATCCCGTGGGCCTCGGGGGCGGTGAGCATTTTGGTGAGGTAGGCCGTGGAGTCGGCGCCCGCGCCCCAGTTGATGACGGTGTCCAGGGTGTCGTTGGCACCGAGGCCGGGCAGCGGCGGCGTGTACGTCGTAGGGGACATGGCAGCGGTCACTCCTCGAGGAACCGGTTGGTCAGCCGCTGGGCGGAGACGATGAGCAGGAGGTCGTCGGCGGGCCACGGATCGCAGGACTCCCAGGGATCGCCCTGGGACAGCACCACCACCTCGCCGGGCGCCGTGACCAGGCAGCACACGCCGCATCCGCACGACGGGTCGAACGGCTCGGGGTGGGCGATGTAGGGGGTCCTGAAGTAGTCGGCGGCCCCGTCCTTCCCGACTGCGGCCAGGAGCAGGTCGCCGTCCGCGACGTCGCCGGCCCGGGCTACGCGCGCGTGCGGCAGGGCGAGCACGAGATGGGGATCCGGGCTGTTCACGGCGAGCTGCTTGTCGATGAGGCGGGCGTTGCCGCTCGAGCGGACGTCGCCGGTCGCGGGAGCGGCGAGCAGAGGGCGGTGGAGGTCGATGGCGGTCTCGGCCGTAAGCATGGCCACGGCGTGGTCCAGGGCCTCGACGAGGATCACGGCCCTGGCCAGTGCGGTGAGCAGGGCGGCGCTGGCCTTCAGCGACGTGCCGCTGGCCGCGGTGCCCGGCCGGTAGAGGCTGACGGCCGCGCCGCCGCTGTCGAGGATGGAGCGCAGCAGGGGGGCGTGGGAGTGCGGGTGGGCACCGTCCAGGCCGCGCGGCAGGACGGCGAGAGAGGCCCGGCCCGTCTCGGCGGCGGCCTGGTGGGCGGTGGAGTCGACGCCGAAGGCGAGGGTCGCGGTGACGGTGTGACCGGCCCCGGCGAGCGCGGTGGCGAAGGCGTGCGCGCGGGTTGCGGCCTGCTCGGTGGGGACCCGGTTGCCGGTCACGGCGACGGCACTGCCGGTCAATTGCGGCAGTCGCGCGCGGCCGCGGACCCACAGGCCCAGCGGGCAGGCGGGCCCCAGGTCGGCGAGGGCGGTGGGCCACTCCTCGTCGGACGGGATGACGAACGGGCAGGTCCCTTCTGCCTGGGCGAGCTCCGCCTGCGGCCGGTAGTGGGCCAGGCGCCCGCTGCCGTCGGCGCGGACGCGCAGGTCCCAGACCTCGGCCGGGGTGTACTCAGCGAGGTCGGCGGCGAGTTGGCCGGGGGTGAAGTGGGCGGAGAGTGCGGCGCGTGCGGCGCGTTCGGTCAGGGCGTGTGCGGGCACGGGTGGCCGGCCTTTCGGGCAGGGCGCGGCACCGGCAGGCGAGCCGGTGCCGCGCAGGGGCGGGCGAAGGGAACGAAGGGGGGAAGGTGATTCAGCGGCCGAGGGGAAGGGGGAGGTGCCGTCGGCGGCTGCGGTGCAGGGGCCGGGCTAGGACCAGCGGGTGGCCCGCTTCTCCTGCCACCAGGCGGGCGGGCTGCCCGGCTGCCCGGCGGCGGGTTGGGGTACGGGGGCCGGTGGAGGTGCCGGGGGCGGGGTGTAGGGGCGGGCGGCGATCGGGCTGGGCAGGCTGGTCTCGGTGTAGGCGATGCGCCTGCGCAGGCTGATGCCGAGGTCGTCGACGCTCAGGTAGAGGGAGTTGTCCCTGATCTCGGTGATGCGCCCCTTGACCAGAACGGTGACTCCGTCGACAAGGGACTCGGCGGCGTTCCGGGCCAGGTCTCGCCAGGCGGTGCAGATGTAGGTGATGGGGGCCCCGTCGCGCCACTTCCGCGTGGCGGTGTCCCAGTGTGTGGGGGTCTCGGTGAGACGAAACCGGCAGACGGCGATGCCGTCTTGGGTGAAGCGGACTTCCACGTCACCGCTGATGGTGCCGGTCACGTGCGTGACGGACGGGGCCATGCGAACACCTCCTATTACAAATAATAGTGTCTTTCGGGGGTGGGTCAACCCCCCTGCCGAGGCTTCCCGCCGCCGGCGGGCGAGGAGGAACGGGTAAGCCGCCGGATGAGGGCCTTCCACCCGGTCCGCTCCATCGGTGCCGGCTGCTGATTGACGTTGTCGAACACCGTGGCGTCCCCGATCTCCACCCACATCGGGACCGTGCCGTCAGCCCGCACCAACTGCTCGTCGGCGGTGTCCAGATGAACGGAGACCCGTACGGCTCCGCAGTCGGCGTCGAGGTAGACGAACACGAGCAGACCCGCGATCTCGATGCAGGGCAGACCCTCGTCGTCGGGGTGCTCCTGCGGGTGGAAGACCGCCGAGCTGTTCACCACCGCGCAGGCCTCGGCGTCCGAGAGGCTGACGCTGCGCGGGGCGCCCACGTGACGGGAGATATCGGCCGGGTACACCATGTAGCCCTCGTCTCCGCGGGTCTTGTCCGGGCCGTAGTACAGGTCCACGACCGCCTGGTCGTCGGCGGGAGGCCGGTACGGGAGGCCGTCGGTGCCCGCCACGTCGTCCCAGGAGCTGCGTACTTCCTGCGCGAGCGCGGCCAGAGCGGAGGCCTCGTCGGACCAGAGGGTGAAGTCATCGGCGTGCAGGTCCCAGCGGCGCAGCACCCATGCCCGGCCGACTGCCTGCGGGGTGCGGTCTGCGGGGACGGCGAAGGTGAAGCGGCCCAGCCACTCTTCGACGATGTCGACGGTGTCCGCTCCCGGCAATTCGCCGGTGCGTTCCTGGAGACGGTCCAGCAGGTTGGCCAGGTCGATGATGGCCTCGCCTGCGGGCGTGGCCGGGTCCGGTTTGATCAGCATGGTGGTTTCCTTCCGTGCGGTACGAGGGCGGTCAGGACCCGTCCATCAGGGCGTTCCAGAGGTCCATCAGGTGTTGCGCCTCCGGGCTGAGGGCCGCGGTGCGCAGCACGCGTTTGCGCAGGACGGGCGCGTCGAGGCTGATGCCGAAGGGCGCGTCGAGCCGCTCAGGCCTAGAGATCAACTGGTAGTTGTGCGTGTGGATCATCCAGGCCTCGTACCGGTCGGCGGAGCTGCCGCTGCGGGCGGTGTGACCCTCGTCCGGGCTCGACGGCGGGCAGGGGCAGGACGGATCGGTGCATGGCCGTCCGGCCGGGTGACTGGCCAGGACGGGGCTGCGGCGGTAGTGCGTGCGGGTGCCGTTCAGCATCGGGCAGTGTTCGGCGGTGTAGGGCAGGCACTCGGGGTGCAGCGCCGGTTCGGGAGAGCAGCCCTTGGACACGTCGGCGGGGCGGACGATCAGGAAGCACCGTTCGTTCAGCGGTTGTTCGCAGATCTGGCACAGGCGTCGCCGGAAGGCGTTGATGGTCTTGTCGGCGTCCAGGACGCCGAAGGCAGCGTGTCCGTCGTGGATCAGGGTTACGTACGGCACCACGAGTCCGCCCGCCAGCGGCCGGTGGGCACAGCGTTGGGGTATCGCGTGCATGAGTCAGTTCCTTCACATCGCGGGAGGGCGAGCGGCGGGGTTGATTGGGGTTCGGGTGCCGCGCGGTCAGCTACTGGGTGGGGGAGGGTCGGCGGGGCCGCCGGCCAGGAGCGATTCCCAGTGGGCGTAGCGGCAGTCGGTGGCGTCGTGCAGGCGCAGGTGCAGCCAGTTGAGGCTTTCTCCGGCTCGGATGACGGCCTCGGCGCCGATGGCGGCGGCCCGGGGGGAGATGGTGCCGTCGTCGGGGTCGGCCAGGACGACGATCAGGCCTGGGCGGCGCGGCACGTGGCGGTGCGTGAAGGCGGTGTAGCTGCGGTCGTCCAGGAGCACGAGCGGGGCACGCTGGTACTCCTCCGCGCTGAACAACGGTGAGGGCAGGTGCAGGAGGGGGACCGGGCTCGTCCGCAGGCCGACCGGATCGCTGATGGTGCTGTCGCTGATGACCAGCACTGGGGCCTGCGGTCCTTCCCGACCGGCGTGTGGTGGGGCGGACATGGCGGTGACACGTCGCTTTCGTGAGGAGGGGGCCAGGAAGGTGCCCCGGGGAAGGGGGAGCTGGCGGGGCGGGGCAGCCGCTGTGGGACGCCCCGCCCCGTGGGCTTCAGCCGAGCGGGTAGAGCACCAGGGCGGGGACGGCGGTGTCGGGGATGCCGTCCGCGTACAGCTCGCGCAGGGACTCGTCCTTCTTCAGTTCCTCCGGCAGCGGGAAGACGTCGCCGACGAGGTCGCTGTGGGTCGGCGCGTACCGGGAGATGCTGTAGGTGGAGAACGGGGAGTAGAGGTTGCCCTCGGCGTCCCGGGACAGCACGACGAGCGTGTCTCCGGGCAAGCCTTTCCAGTCCGCGCGGACCAGGTGGCGCAGCACGGCGAGGGTCAGGGGGCGATCGAGGGCCTCGCCGTCCGGGTCGGGGGACGGGGCCTGCTGCTGGTCGGTCATGACGGCCTTTCAGGTGCGGGCCGGGATGGTGAGGAGCCCGGCCGGTTTGTCGGAGGGGGGCGGGCGCCGACCCGTTGCCGGGGCGGCGCCATCAGGCCTGGTCAGTCGTCCTCGATCACGTCCAGGCAGGAGACGGGGATACCGCTGCCCGGGATCCGGAAGCGCGTCATGTCCTCGGGGATGCGGTACTTGGGCCTGCCCGGCTCACCGTTGCGCGGGTCGGTACGCAGCCGCCGGGTGGACTCCTCGTCCAGCAGGAAGCCCGCGCGGGTGCGGGTGCGGTTGCGCTCCTGCACGGTGCCGGTGAGACCGCGCAGCAGGGCCGGGCGCAACGTGTCGTTGAGTCGGGCCCGGCGTCCGGCCACGATTCCCGCGAACGCCTCCTTGTCGATCGCGGTCAGCCGATGCGCGCAGGCCTCCTGGACCTTCGAAACCTTGATCGCGTCCGGCAGTTCGCCGATGAATTCGAGGACCTCGTCCATGGTGACGGTCATGCTGGTTCGCCTCTCTGTGACACAGGGATGGGCAACCGGCCGGGCACGGCTGTGCCCGGCCGGGGTCTGCGGGAGGTGTGGGTCAGGCGGCGGTGTCGGGCCGGTGGCGGGCGACCGCCTGGTCCTCGACCTCGGACAGCCGGTAGCTGCCGTTGTCGTCCTGACCGAGTGCTTCGAGGAGCAGCAGGTAGCGGGCCTGCGGCGCGGTGAGGTGCGACCACGTCTTGGGCTCACGGATGCCGTACTCGCAGGCGGCGGCGACGTGCGCGAACAGCGCGTTGACGACGCGCGCCTTGGGCAGCTGCACCGCTGTCTCGGTCAGGTCCGCGTTCTGGGGCTCCTTGACGCCCAGGAAGCGGGCGACCGTCTCGGTCTCGTGCTTGTCGGTCCAGGAGCTGTAGAAGTAGGGGAGGGTGAGCACGACTTCCTGCGCGAACACGCGGGCCGCATCCGGCAGCGTCTTCTGGCGCACCAGACGGGCGACGAAGTCCTGACGGGGACCGGCGGCGGCCTTCCAGGCCCGGTTGCACGCGATGACCTTGCGCCGCTCCTCGGCCCTGTGCTCGTCCTCCTGCGTCCTGGGCTTCTTCGGCTGGGGACGGACCTTGTGGCCGTACGCGGCCGGGTCGGCGCAGTGCCACACGGGCTGGTGCTCGTCGTCGAGCCGGGCACTGTGGCCGGGGCAGTTCCTGTGGTTGTCCTCGGTGAGCGGATTGCCCAGACCGGTGGTCAGCTCGGACAGCGGCTTGGACGGGTCCTTCTGCCCCCACCCCGGCTGCCGCAGCAGCGGGATCTCCGCCGCCTTGAGGTCTTCCTCGGCCTTGGTCCGGGCGTCGGCGTCGTCCTGCTCGGCCTTGAGCAGCGCCATCTCCTGGTCCCAGTGGCCGCGTCCGCCGTTGCCCTCCTCGTGGTCGCGTTCCAGCGCGCGCAGCAGGCGGCGCTCAGCACCGGGCACGTTCTCGACCTCGGCGAGCTGGGCGGTCTGCTCCAGGTCCATGCCTCCGGCCGCTGCCCGGCGAAGGGTGGCGTCGTCGAGCTTCTGCGCAGCCTTGGCCTGCTTGACGGCGTTGCGGCCGACACCGAGAGCCTTCGTGGCCTGACGCCGTTCGATGTCGCTCATGTCGATCAGGGACAGCTCCTGCGACTTCAGGATGTCGCGCTCGCTCATCCCCTCGCGGTGCTTGTTCTCGACCAGGGACAGGAACCGGGTCCAGCCGTCGCGACCGACCAGGTCTTCTCGCACGTGCGCCTTGATCCTGCGCACGGGGCGGCCGTCCTGCTCGGCGGTGGCGTTGGCGACCTGCTGCGCCTGTGCGCGCCGCCAGCCCTTGAACGCGCCGTAGGTGCCGTCGGGTCGGGGCCGGACACTGATGGTCTCCTCGACACCGATCTCCTTGACGGAGTTGATCAGGTCCTCGTCCGGTTCGGTGTCCTCCTCACGGGCGTTGCACTCGTCACGCACCACGAGCGCCGGGTCGAGCAGAACGATTTCCGGCGTGACCTCCTCCTCGTGTGTCGCGGGATCGGTGGGCGGGGTCGAGACGGCGGTGGCCATGGGGCTCTCCTTCTCCTTGCCTGTGCGGCGAATTAGGGCGTTCGGGGTGTCACCCCCTCGCCTCATATTCAATAATAGTGTGTTTCGGTGTATGGGCTAGATACCCTCTGACCTGGGAAAACATCGCCATCAGAGGACGGTCGGTGCTCCGCGCGCCGCTTCGGACAGTCGACAGGTCCGGCCCTCAGCTCAGGTCGTGCACGATGTGCCAGCACGGACCGGACAGGACCGTGAGCCCCACGTTCCTCACCTGCTCAAGCAGAGCGTCATCCCACTCGGCGTCCACGGGGAGGGAGGGCATTGCCCGGTACGCGTTCTCCCCCAGCTGCGCGTAACCCGTTCCGAGAAGCGTGTGCTCGTCGTCCCCGACGGTGAACAGCTGCACGCGTACGTCGGCAGGGCTCCCGCTGGCGGGGCGGTGCGCCTGGGCGGCCAGTGACTGATCCAGCGCTTCCCGCGGCACGGGCGGCGCGACGGCGACGCTGTACACGGCGTACACGTCATGAGACACGGACATGGGTGCAACCTTCCTGGCCTACACGCCGGTTCGGCGCGCGGGTGGCGCCGACCTGGCAGGCCGGCTGATGTGGACGGGTGTCGCGGGGGTGGGCCGGGGAGGCGGGGCACTCCGGGTGCCGGTGCGTCGGCAGGTGTGGGTGGTCAGGGATGCAGCCGGGTGACGCGGGAGGTCGGCAGATGGACGCGCAGGGCATCAGCGTGCGCGGGCGGGTCGAGGGCCGCGAGCCGCTGGAGTGCCTCGGCCAGCTCCGGGTCCGCGAAGTCCTCTTCGGCCCTTGCTGCTTCGCCGACCGGCACCATGCGCGCCCTGGTCTCGGTATGCCTGAGGTCCGGCATCTCCTCGGTGGGGGCGAGAGCTGCGATGAAGGGGCTCCAGCTCACGGACATCCCGCTGCCCGTGCGCTGCTCCGTCGTCGTGAAGTAGGCGGCCACGGCCTGCGGTCCGTCTCCCGGCTGCTCGGCGGCGAAGGCCCGGACCCGGTCGACGACGATCTGCCGCCACCCCTGCTCGGCGGCCTGGTCGGCGGCGCTGGCCAGGGTCTCCAGGGTCTTGGGCGGGAGGCTGCGGAGCGCGGTCCGCATCAGGGGTGTGGTCGGCTCGGCCAGCAGTGCGGCCAGTTCCTCGTGTGTCATCGCCGGTGTCCTTCCGTGGCATGTCCGTGAGGGGGCCCGTACGGCGGGGGGCCCCGCCGTACGGGGTGTTCCGCAGGGCCAACAACATCAATAAGAGTGTCATTTGGGGAGGTGTGAACCCACCCCTGACCTGCGGTTTTACGGCCAGTCATGCTCTCGGCGCGGTGGCAGCGGGAACGCACGGCCGGGGTCCATGCGCACGCAGCGCTCGCAGTAGGCCGTGACGCGGTTGGCGGTGCACTCGCCCCACTGGCACTCGAAGCGCTCGCGCGGCCCGCAGATCAGGCACCGCCACAGCGTGATCCCGTGCAGCTCGCACAGCTCATAGCGCTTGCGCGCGGGCAGCAACTCCAGGGCGGGGCGAGGGCGTTCGAGGTGGGCGGGATCGGCGGCCGGGAACGACTCGTCGCCGTCGCGTATCCAGCGGACCGGAAGCTGCTCGTACCGCTCGGGCGTGGTGTAGTACGGCTGACCGGCCGGGCTGAACACCATGGCCAGGTGACCGCCGGAGATCAGGGTCTCCAGCCGGTCATGGCTGAATTCCCCGCGCAGGGACAGCATTTCGTCCTGGCGAAGGCTCCATCCGTACCCGTACCGGCGCAGGATCCGGCGCTCGATGACGGCCGGGCCCCTCTGTCCTGCGTCGAGCACGTCGACGGCCTCGATTGCGGCCGTGGGGCTGGCGGTCAGCTCGCGTACCACCTCCTCGGCGGCCGTCGCGGTCGTGTGGCTGCTCAGCGCGTACCCGTGGAGCTGGTCCACGACCTGGTGGCGTCCCTCGTGCTCGGCGGCGGCGTACCGGGCGGGCCGCTGCGGCTGGGTGCGGCGTCGGGGCATGGCGGAACTCCTCTGCGCAATGGGGGCGGGCGGTGACGCCGGGGGCCGGGCGGGCGGCGGTCAGCTCCTGCTGGGCAGCGGCCTGTAGGCGGAGAAGACGTAGTGGCCGAGCTTGCGCAGCATGCCGGCGGTCTCGTCCACGGCCGCGGGGCCGTGGTCGGCCTCGCGGGTGTACGCCTCGATCTCGCCGTTCCAGGCGAACCCCTGGGCGGCAAGGGAATGCTCGGTGTCGGGCGTGAGGTCGTCGGAGCACCGCGGGGCGGCGACCAGCCCGTGGGCGGGGTCGGGTACGACGAGAAACACCGGGACTCCTTCGGTGTGGGCCGCCCATCCGGGCGGCCCACGGGGCGGACGGGTGGTCAGTGGGTGACGGTGATGGTGGAGTCGGCTTCCAGGACGGCGAGGGCGGCGCGGATGGACGCACGGGTCTCCGGGCTCGGGGCAGAGAAGGGGAAGTCCAGGGCGCGGACCGCGTCGTCCAGGTCGTCGTCGGGCATCGGCAGCGTGTGTCCGTCGCGGTAGAGGGCTACGGCGGTCGCGGTGGCGACACGGACGCGGTTGTAGGCGATGGCCTCCCCGGCCGTGACGTCGATGCCGAGTGCTTCGCGCGCGGTGGGCGGCAGTGCCGCGATCCCGGCAGTGAAACGGCGGGCGGGAACAAGCAGACGCGCCGATCGCAGGGCGCGGCGCAGCGTGCGAAGCATGGCAACTCCTGGGGCTGGAAGGACGAAAGGAGCGGGACCGTCACCCGGTGTGTGAGGCAAGGGAGGCGACGAGCCCGCTTCACTACTAATAATAGTGTAAGTTGAGGATGTGGGAACCCGCCCCTGACCTGCACAAACGAGAAGCGGGCGGGGCGGCGCGGGGCAGATCAGAACTGCGGGGCGTAGGCGGCCAGGGACTTCGGTGCCCTGCGGGTGTAGAGGCCTTCCAGGCCGGACGGGGCGATCAGACCCCAGGTGAACGTGGCGGTGTCGGCATGGAACTGCCCCCGCCGACGGTGCCGGGCCGGGAAGGCGCGCAGGATGCCGACGCCATAGACCTCCAGCGTGCCGTCGAGGAACCCGTCGCGCTGCTCCTCGGACATGTCCGTCCCGTACTTGTAGAACTGCTCGTCGACCACGACGGCGAGGACGGGGCTGAGGTCGTCCTCGACGGGGCCGAACATGCTGCGCCAGTGGGCGAGATCGGCCATGGCCTCCGCGCGACTGGCGCGGGTGCCGAGGTAGGTCGCGCCGTCGTGGTGGGCGGTGACCTTGTCCGGGTCGTACAGCCATGCCTCGAACTGGTGCTCCGTGTACATTCCGACGCCGTTGTGGCGGCAGCGCAGGAATCCGAAGCGCTCGCCGTCCACCGTCACCGGGTGGCGCTTAAGGCAGAACTCGCAGGTGACGCCGACGTGGCGCAGGAAGCGCTGGAGGCGGGGGAAGCGGGCGAAACGAGTGGCGCAGTTGCAGCAGGTGTACACCTCCCAGCGGGAGGGGTCCGCGACCGTGTCGTGGTGGCACTGTGGGCACTGGTAGGTCTTGTTGCTGTACCAATCGATGACCGGCGTCACGTTCCCTTGCACAGCGAACTCCTGAGGGGGTTGGTGGAGAGGGTGGGGCGTCGCTCGGCGGCGGCGCGACGGCTCGGTGAGTGTGTCGGCTTTCGCGCACCCGAGGCTGGCGGCGACGCAGGGCATGGTGCAGGAGCAGGTGCCGGCGAACGCCTGGGCGACGTCGGCCGATGCTGGGGGGTTGTTAGCCGTCGTCTGCTTCGGCGGGCGGTCAGATGGGTGCGTCGTGCGTGCCTGCGAGGGGATTTGAACCCCTGACCACCCACAAGTGGGGCCGCTCTACCGCTGAGCTACGCAGGCTTGGGGCCGCCTGTGCGGCGGCCGGTCGATGGTGGGTCAGTGTCCGGCGATCTCGCGAAGTGCCTTCAGTGCGGTGGGCGCGGAGGCGTACCAGAATGTCTCGCTGGGCTTCAGGTTGAGGGCCTTGGCGGCAACGTCCCAGATCAGGCGGCGCTCCTCGCCTCGCTCCGCGTAGACGCTGGCGAGCGTCTCGGTCGGGCGGAACGGTGTTGGAGTAGTGCTGGTGGGACTTGAACCCGCGACCTCAGGACTTATAAGATCCGCGCTCTGCCAACTGAGCTACAGCACTGCGGTGTTCGGTTGTGTGACCGGGCCGGTCGTGCTGGCCGGTCGGTGGGGCTGCGAGGTCGAGGCCGGGGCGGGCTTCCCTGTGAGCGACGGGACCCGGCCTCACAACATTTATAATAGTGTTTTCTGCTCGTGTGGGAACCCGCCCCTGACCTGCTCTTTTACTCCTGAGCCGCCTGGGCGAACGCGGCCAACATGGCGGTGACGGAGCCAGGGCGGCCGGACGCCTCGACCTGTACACCCTCCCCGGAGGGTCCGACGACTACGGTCACGCTGTCGACCCGGATGGGGCCATGCTCGCCAGAAGGCCTGGTGTCGTGCTGCCAGATGATCCGGGTGCGCCGGTACTGCTCGTCGATCCGCGCACCGGGCAGTGCGCCGGCCACGGCTTCGGTGACGGCGCGGCGGCCGCGCTCCTCCGCCTCCTGCCGGGCGGCGATCTCGGCGGCCTGCTGCACGGCCTCGGCGTGCAGCGGATACAGACGCCGGGTGATCTCCCGGGCCACGTGCTGAGCACTGCGGGCCGTGACCCCGACCGACGGCGCGATCATCTTGGCCTCGTCCGGCAGTGCGGCGAAGATCTTCAGGCGGTCGGGTCGGCGGTCGTCCGGCTGGCACAGGCGCAGGGCGCGGCCCTCACCGTCGACGATGAGCCGTCCCAAACCGCGAGCGTAGTCGGTGAGTTCGGCCGTCCGGCAGTGCGTACCCAGCTCGCGCGCCACTTCGTCGGTGAACGCGTCGAACTGCTCCTGTGTGATCAATTCGCGTGTCATGACGCTTGGTCACTCCTTCGGGCTGTGGGTCGGGTGTGCTGGCGGGAGGTTTGTCGCGCTCTGGTCGCGGAGCTCGGCGTCGCGGCGGGCGTCCTCGGCGGTGTAACCGGTGTCGCACCATGAGCGGCACACCTGGCCCGCGGGTGCGCCGCACGTCTCGCACCGGTCGTCGAAGTCCTCCGGCCGCCACGGGCGCGGCTGGCCGCTCATGCGGGGATCTCCCGGATGTGGTCGGCGAGATCCCGGGCGGACAGTGCGGGGCTCTGGTGGGGCGGGCTGGCACGAACGGCATGCCACAGGTTCGACGGCTGCCGCGGGTCGAAGTCGATTGGGGCGACGGGCCGGATGGACCACTGGGGGCCGCGGGGGCCGGTGGCGGTGTACGTCAGGCTCCGGGGGGTGCCCTGGCGTCCGTTGTCCCCCCAGGAGAGGCCGGCGGCCGTGAGCGCGGCGCCGAGCTCGTTGCAGCGTGCGCGGGTGATGTGCTCGAACTCGGCCGGGATCAGGTGGAAGTCGGCCATGTCGCGGCCTCGCCGTTCCTCCTCCTGACCGCCTTCGCGGGTGAGGAGGTACATGCGGGCGTGCTGGCGTGCGCTGTTCTCTTGTGTCGGGACGCGCTTGGAGCCGGTCACGGTCCACACGCCCTCGGGGCTGCGCAGTTGCTGGCCCACCCTGAGCTGCCGGGGCGGCTGAGCGTTGAAGGGGCGGGGGCCGGGGACCATGCCGTTGTCTTTCATGTCGGCGCACAGTGAGCACAACCAGGCCGTCTCGCCGTGAAGCCGGTAGAGGCCCCAGCAGTCGTCGTAGCAGGTTGAGCACACGAAACGGCAGTCCTCGGAGGCGCCGATGGTTGCCGCGTAGGTCAGGAGGGGCATGCGGCTGATGACCAGGCCGAAGTGGCGGCCGACAGGCACGGTGTTTCTCCTTCCGGGTGGTGCGGCCTGATGGCTGGGAGGTTCACGGCGTGATGGTCCACAGCGGGAGGCCGGTGGTGGTGCGGGCGTGGATGCCGGGCCGCACTGATACGTCGCGGTAGTCGGACACCTTCACGTAGCCGCCTCGGTCAATGTCGAGGCGGACCGGGGCGCCCTCCCACTCCCACTGCTTGATGAGCTCCGCGGGGAGGTTCTCGACGTCGTCGGCCTCGACCTGTACGGCCCACGCGGTCAGCTCCTCGCCGTACGTGCGCTGCCACTCCCGCAGAACGGTCAAGAGGTGGGCGAAGTCGTCGACCAGGGCCAGGGCGCGCGCCTGGTCGGGGGCGGGGTCCTCGGCGTAGGTCGGCGCGTCGGGGCGGGTGCGCTCACCCAGGCTCATCAGCCAACGCATGATCGGGGCTCCTGTCTTCGGTGTCGGGTTGTCACGCGGCGGTACAGGCAGGTGCGTTGCCCATGTACGCGGTGTCGATCTCGTCGGGCCACTCGCAGTCGACGCACGGGAGGCGCTCGCACCAACGCCAGTCGTAGCCGTGGGGGCAGCGGGGCGCCCGGTGGGTGACGTGCACGACGGCCGAGTACGTGAAGTGCGCGTGGTCGACCGGGTCGGCGTACTGGTGGCGGACAGAGTTGGAGTCGTCGAGGTGCTCGGTGATGGTGGAGACGGTGACCTCGTGGCGCTTGTTGTCGAGGTCGGTGACGATGTAGCGGTCGCCGGTTTCGAGGGTGCGGGCGTACTGCCTGCCGGTACTCAGGGCCATGTCGGGGTCCTTCGCGGTCAAGCGCACCTGCGATCGCGGGCTGAGCGCGTGGGTGAGGGGTGGTGGGTCAGGGGCGACCGGACGACTCGGGCTTGCGGTAGCGGTACAGGAAGCGCGCGGCCCATTCGCGGCTGGCGAAGCCGGGGATGCCGCCGCCGCTGCCGGGGTGGTTGCCGGGATACTCGGCGACCCACTCGCAGAGGTCTGGGAGGCGCCAGACGATTCCGTAGCAAGTGCCGGTCTCTCGGCGGTCGTTGACTCGGTAGCCGAGCGATCCGGTGTTCGCGGTGAACGTGAACTGAGGCGGCACAGTGGCTCCTTCGGTCGGCTCCGGGTGCGAGAGGGGGCGGGGCAGGACCAGTGACGCCCCCTCTCGCACATCTAATAATAGTGTCTTTAGGGGTGGCGTGAACCCACCCCTGACCTGCGTATTCCTTCGTCTGTCAGGGGGCGTCGACCCGGGGCCGGACGGCGGCCGCGGGGGTTCCGTCTGGGCGTGGCGGGTGAAGTCGGGGATGCCGCCGCCTTGCGAGGGTGCCTCCCGTCGCGCGTCCCTCAGCTCTCCGTCGGAGCAGGGTTGGCCCGGATCACTGCCGTGATGGCCTTGATGGACGGGGTGTCGTGCTGGCTCCTGCGGTCCGGCGTGACGCACAGCCCGGACCGGGTCCGGCGCGCGACGCCTGAAGCGATGAAGTAGGGCAGGTCGTACTGCCACTTTCGGCCCCCGTCGGCCGGTCGACTTACACGGAGGTTCAGGAGGAAACCCCCGTCAAGGGGTGCCCACGCCTGCTGTGTCTGCCAGCCGTGGGCCTCCGCGAGCGCGAACAGGACAGCAACCGGCTTCGGTAGGGCGTAGCCCTCGGGGGCCGTATCCGTGATGCCTGCTTCTAGCCGGCCCTGCGTGACATCACGGACGTGCCGCTCGGCCGGAGTCAGAACGCTGTCGCGCTCCAGGGCGGCGGCCAGGGTGACGGTCCGTCCGCTGTAGCGGCAGGTGATCCCGGCGCCGTACGCGTCACGGATAGCCGCACGCCGCGTGCCGTCCATGTCCCACGTCGACTTCGGCTCGTGCGTGGTCAGGACCCCGTTGCGGACGCTCGTCGTATTGCCGCACGGGCAGACCGTCTCCACGGTACGCAGCAGGGCGTACCACACGTTCGGCAGGAGGATCGTGGGATCGTGCTTCTCCCCAGTGGCGAGCTGCTCGAGCATGGTCGGCACGATGCCCTCCTCAGTCCCTGGTCTCGATCAGTTCGGGGGCCGTCACGCCCCCTCCACTGCTTCTAATAATAGTGTCGTTCGAGGGGATGTGAATCCGCCTCTGACCTGCGTCTTCATCGGGCTGTCAGGGAACGTCGACTAGGGACGGGCGGCAGCCGCGCGGGCGCCTGCGCTGCTCGGCACGCAGGGAGTCGGCTTCATCCTGGGCGCGGCGGGCGCGCTCGTGCTCCTCGGCGGCCGCCTCGACGCAGTAGGGGGCCCACCACTGCAACCCCCGAATCTCCTGCGTCAGCGAGTCGGGGCGGTCGGCCAGCATCAGCAGCAGGACCGGGTGCGGGGAGAGGGCAAGCCACCGTGCGGCGGTCCGCCACGCGGCCACGGCGGCTCGCAACGCGGGGCGGGCGGCCCGGGCCTCGCGCTCCAGGCGGACGGCTTCGGCCTGGTGGTAGGCGGTGGACCAGGTGAGGAAGCGCAGCAGGCTGGGGGTGTCGCGCTGCCGGGAGGCCTCCAGGATCGCGGGCAGGTCGGCGCGCTGCGCCACGTGCTCGGCGCACCCGCGCAGGACGGCGGTGAGTACCGCGGCTGTCTTCTCTGACGGAGGGTGATCAGAGGCGGAGGACAGCGGGTTCACCGAGACCTCTGGGCGGTCAAGGCTGTCGCGGTAGAGGATCAGGCTGCCGCGGTAGCCGGTGCGGCTGCTGGCGAGCCGGGGGAGGGCCTCGGCGGGGGCGGTGGTCTTGAAGGCGTTCACGGGGCCGAGACAGGCGCGTACGGCGGTGAACTGGTCCCAGTGGTGGGGGTCGGTGGTGCCGGTGACGTGCACGCTGCCGCGCATCGCCCCGCCCAGCTCGAACACGACGGCGTCAGCCTCGCGGGGTCCGGCGGTGGCGCGCACAGGGCCGGCGGGCGTATCGATGGTCAGGATCGGGCTGGTCATGTGCGGCGATTCCTCGGGGCTTGAAGGGCTGGCTCGGGGCCTGCCGTCCCGACGCCCGCCGAAGGGGAGGGGCGGGCGTCGGGACGGCAGCCGGCCAGTGGCGCGCTGGCCGGGGAGGGCCGTCCACGCCCCCGTACCGGGGAGGGGCGTGGACGGTGTCTGCGGGGTTACTCCTTCGGCGGCTTGTGGCGGCGGAGCTTGTTCCGGTCGGTCAGGCTGGGGCGGCGGCCACACGGGCAGTCCGCGTAGCGGCGTCCGTGCATCTTGAGGAACTTCCCGCCGAGAGCATGGCCGTTGACCTGTCCGGTCGTGCCGGGGACCGGCTTGGTGTTGGTGCAGTAGCCGTCCGGTGTGACGGCGGGCTTCTGGCTCATGAGCGCTCCTCGGCGGTTCCGTGGGGGCGGGGCAGTTCGGGGGCGTGACAGGCGACGTACGGCGCGGCGTCGTCTGCGGACAAGGCCATGGCGGCCTGGTTGAGTTCGAAGGTGTCCATGGGGTGCAGCCACCCGTCCCGTACCTCCCACCCGCACACGCGCAGGCCAGCGTCAGAGGTCATGGCGACCAGGATGCCGTCACACACGGTGCTGCTCTCCAGCGCGAACGTCAGCAGCACGAAGAACCGCATGTACTCCTCTTCGGAGTGATCCACGCGCCACGAACCCGGCTCGACGTTCACGTACAGGTCGGCGCTCAACTCCGTGCCGTCTGTACGTTCGGCGGTGAGGCTGAGCTCGTGGCTCCCCTCTCCCAGTGCAGGGAACAACGCGGTCAGCGCGTGCAGGGCGCGGCCCATGGCGGACGCCGTGGCGGCGTTGTCGGGCTGTGGGAGCTCCGTCTCAGGCATGCGGGTCCTCCAGGGTGTCGGGGAGCTGGAGGAGAACGGGGGCGGGGTACACCTCGCGCGTGATGGCGGCGACGTCGGGGCATGGAATGACGGCGTCCTGGAGTTCGACCGTGTCCATGGGGTGCAGCCACCCGTCCCGGATGGTCCAGCCGCACGCGCGGGGGCTTGGCTCGGCGGCCGTGGTCGCGATCAGGACGGCGCTGTGCATGGTGCTGCCCTCCAGCGCGAACACCAGCAGCATGCGCAGGGCGCAGAACTCCTCTTCGTCCAGGACGGCCAGGCGGAGGGGCGCCATGCCGAGGGAGAGATCGGTTCGGCCTGTGACGAACGTGTTGTCGGTCCGCTGGGCCACGAGATTCAGCGTGTGTTCGCCGTCTCCCAGTGCCTGGACCACGGCGGAAAGGGCGGTCAGGGTGCGGCTCATGGCGGCCGCGATGGCGTCGTCTCCGGGGTGGGTGAGTTCCGGGCGTGCAGACATGAGGACTCCTTCCGGGGCGGTGAGCGGCGACGCAGAAAGGCCGGCCGCCGTTTCGCCCCTGGGCACAGAGGTCTTGTTGGCGCGCGGTCGGCTCCGCCGACACGTCGCCCTGCCGCTACGCGGCAGGGCTGGGGCGGCGCGCTCCGCGCTCCCTGCCGGGCTGGGTGACGCGCTCCGCGCTCTGGGACGGTTGGGCCCGTGCGGGCCGGGCTGGGGGAGTTGCCCGGCCCGCACGGGGGTCTGTCAGCCGTGCGCGGCGGCGGCCGTGAGGGCGGGAACCGCGAGCGCTTCCAGGGCGGCGGCCTGGTCGGCGTCCGTGAGGGTCTGCGCGGTCGACGTGACGGCCTGCATCACGCCCCCGGCCGTCATCTGACCGCCCCGGATGAAGTGGGAAAGGATGCGGTCCTTCGTCTCGTTGCCGATGCTGAGCGCCTTGGTGACGTGCTCGATGGTCTTCGTCGGCTCGTCCAGCGTCTTACCGGCGGCGGCCTCCATCTCGTACACCTTGGCCTCGACGTACTCCCGTGACAGGAAGGTGCGTACGGCGTCGGTGGTCTTGGAGGTGATGAGTTCCAGCGTCTTTTCCTGGGTCTTGCCTGACCAGGACACAACGCCCTCGTCCTGCTTGCCTCCGAGGTGCACGGCGCGCATGACGTCCTTGGCCTGGGTCAGACCGTTGCGGCAGACCTGGATGACCGCG
The DNA here is from genome assembly GCF_040606035.1 of Streptomyces sp. NPDC005483. Taxonomy (NCBI): domain Bacteria; kingdom Bacillati; phylum Actinomycetota; class Actinomycetes; order Kitasatosporales; family Streptomycetaceae; genus Streptomyces; species Streptomyces sp. NPDC005483. The sequence continues at coordinate 3,660 of NZ_JBEXEA010000030.1, read as the reverse complement.
CGCGGGGTGATGGTGTACGCCCCCGCCCCGACTTCGCTGTTCGTGATGACGAACCCAGCGGAGATCATCGGGAGTTCGTCGCCGCTGCGACCGTCGAACGGGGAGCGGTAGCCGCGCAGCAGGTTGCGGGCCTGGACCGCGACCGCCTCGGACTCGACGCGCACGTACATGCGCCGGTCGGTGAGGTCACACCCCGTGATGCGGGTCGGGTGCCCGGACTGCTCCACCCCGTCCAGGGCGGCCAGCAGCATGTCGAGGTTGTCCATCAGCTTGTAGCTGTCGGACAGGAGCGCGCGGGCCACGCCCTCGGACGGCATGCCGGGGCCGTTCTCGCCCCGGAACGCGCGGAGCATGAAACGGCGCTCCGGACCCTCACGGAGCCACGCGTTCACGTTCTCGTCCAGCAGCGGGACGTTTTCCGTGCGCATGCGGCGCAGGTAGGCCAGGGGGATGCGGAGTTTGTCGGAGATCCCCTCGTCGGCAACGGCGGTCGGCCGGTAGATGCCGTCAACGGCCGTCACGCCGCGTGCGCTGAGTTGGGCCTCGACGCCTTCGACGTGCACGTTTCCCTCGCGCATGCTCAGCGCGGATGCGGGGGCGATGACGTCGAGCTTCCGGCGCTGTCCGTCCTCCAGGATGCGGACCAGGTCGGACAGGTCGGCGTTACGGGCGCCGGTGGGGGCTACGTTCGTAGCGCGCTCGGCGAACTGCTGAGTCATGCGGTGTTCCCCTTCGTGTTGGTCTCTGCGGGCCGGGGGCGGAGCCACCACCCCCGAACAACTTCAATAATAGTGTTTCTTGGGTGTCTGTGAACCCACCCCTGAACTGGCGTCCCGACTGATGCCGCCACGGAGTTCGGGGCGCGCTGGCCGGCCTCGGTGAGGTGTCCTAGGGCGCGAGTGGAAACGGGGCGGTGAGCATCGGTCCGTCCGCACCCTCGTGCGTACTGCTGACCGGCCCTCGTCTCGTCGCGACGCCGGTCCTGATCGGGACGCTCACGGTGTGCCCCTGCCGCCCGGCGCTCACCGGGGGGAGCGCGGGGGCCGGGCGGCAGTGCCTCGGCCCCGGAATCGGGCCGGGCTGGCCGCGCCCTGCGCGGAAGCAGGGCGCGGCGGCTCGGCGCCGTTACTCGGGCTCTGGCAGCCTGCGAGCCGTTCCGGTTACGCCGTTGCTTCGGCGGTCTCCGCGTCCGGGTTGCTGGCGGTCGCCATGGCTTCGGCGATCAGGGCGTCGAGGGCCCTGCCGATGCGTCCCTTCGCCCGGTCCCCCATGGGGCAGCAGGCTTCCTTGTTGATCTGATCGAACACGGCCTTCCTGGCCGGGCTCGGCGGGGTGACGCCGGGCATGACCCCGGCCTCGAAGGCCTGCTGCCTGAAAGTGGTCCAGACTCCGCACCAGTCATTGCGGTCCGCCAGTTCGTCGAGTTCCTCGACCGTGGCCGGGAGGGCGGCCAGGACGGTCTGAGCCTCTCCCTTGTACTGAGCGCAGTTCTCGGCGATCCACTTGACCAGCGGATCGCTGGACGCCGTGAGGGCCTCCCAGGCAGTCGCCTGGACGGCGTTGCACGCGGTGTAAGCCGCGTCGATCTCCTCGTTGAACGCGCGGGCCTGGCGCTCCTCGTCCTCTCCGTACCCGAAACGCTTGGGGTACTTCTCTCCCGCCGCCTTCTCGGCCGTATTCCGGGCCGTGATGGCCGCGTTGACGGTCTCGATGTACTTCTGTGCGTCCGGCTGCATCTGCCGCGTTCCCTGCTCTGCCATGTCGTTCCCCTTCGGCGTTGGCTTCTGCGGATTCGGGGGTGGGGCCACCACCCCCGAACAACTGCAATAATAGTGTGTTTCAGGGGTGGGTGAACCCACCCCTGATCAGCACACTTAGAACGTCCAGCGGTGTTCACTCAACGGCGTGAGACTCGTCCGCCGTACGTTCGTGACCACTGAGACCAGCGCGAGACCGCGCAATTCGCACAGGTCGTAACGCACTTCCGGGGCTCCGCTGAACGGTTCGGCGTGCGCGTGGATCGCACCCACCCAGTAGGTACCGTGACGCTGCGTCAGACTGCCGTGATACCTGACCTTCTGCCACAGGACCGGTCCGGCGTGCTGCGGGTCCAGGCTCCGGGCAACAGCGATGACCAACTGATCCGCCACCCGCTCGGACATGAGCATCACGAACGCGCGCGCAATCGTCGCACGGTCAACCGGCACATCAGCCATAGCCGGGCCGGTGTGACCGGTGCGCACACCCATGGCCCAACCCAGCTCAAAGAACGGCCGGATCATCTCCAACTGGTCGTGCGGCACCCTCAGCGCTTCCGGGTCGCTCTCGCTGCGCGCCAGCTCCCGCAGCGCGTAACCGGCCTGTTCCCTCTCGGCGTCCGTGAGCGGGGCCTCGATCTCGTGGGCCTGCCCTGCAATCCGCGTGTTCTCCATGGTTCCCTTTCTCCTTTCGGTGATGCTGGGTGGAAGGGGGCGCCCCAATCGGGGCGCCCCGTGCGGATTACCTCAGGAACCCGTTCGACCGGAGGAATTCGGACGTGATGAGCGCGATTCCGTGGGGCTTGTAGATCTGCGGGAATCGCCGCAACTCAACTTCCATGCGGCCTGACTTGTCGGGGTCGATGAACTCCTGAACCAGTCGGTAGGGCTCCTCGCCCGTCGGCATTTCCAGCACGACCGGTCCGGCGGCCTTGGTCTCGAACCGAATGCCGGTGTAGTTCCGGTCTGCGTTGTGCACGATCTTCACGCCTGCTCGCGCACACAGCAGGGGCAGGAAGTTCGCGATCGTGCGGGCCTGGACTGCACGATCGGTCATGGGCGCGTCTGCGCCGCGTACTCCGCGAACGATCCCGTCCGTGATGGTCAGTTCCACGTTCTTCCCCTTCGTTGGTCCCTTGCGGTTCCCGGGGGTCGCCTCCCCCAGGACTTCAAATAATAGTGTCTGTACTGCTCGGATGGAACCCTTGTTGCGCTACAAGTTGCGCTAGATGTTGCGCCACGGTGTTGCGCTAGAGGTTGCGCTAGAGGTTGCGGGCCCCCTCGACTGGTCTTCGCATCACTGCTGGTCACCTCAACAATCAGCCCTGGTACGCCTGCTGACATCCCCTCTGCGGCCGCTGCTTCCTGCCCAAGTAGAAGAGAGAAGGGGTGGGGGCGGGGCGTGGTCGGCGCGGCGGCATCGGGGATCGGGGCGCGGCTTTTCCTGCGTTGCGCGTCGGCCTGGGGCCGTCGCGCGGGTGGGGGAGTGCAGCCGGTCATGAGTGGCGGTCTCTCCCCCTGCCCCCTCGCTCCTGAATCCAAGGGAAGCCGGGCCCCGGAGGGGCCCTATTTCCCTTTAACCGTATTCCGTGGTTTACTTTTCTCCACGGAATACAATCAAATGTCCTTGCACGTAAGGGAATCGGAGATTCCCGCAAACTCCCAAGCAGGGAAACCCGTATGACGAACCCTCACCAAACACACCGTCACCCCACAAACAAAACCCGCCCATTCGTGTTCCGGAGGAACACCCATACCCCATTTCGCTGTTCGTGCCGGAGGCACGCAAGGTTATGGATTGGCCGGAGGCCATTCCATAATTCCCCGCCGGAGGCGGGCAATTCGCGCGGGGACGCGCGAAACGAGCGGAGCGAGTATTCGGCTGCCGGAGGCAGAGCGAAGC
>NZ_JBEXEA010000029.1:0-115045 GCF_040606035.1 Streptomyces sp. NPDC005483 | reverse complement strand
ACCCGCTCGAACAGTTCCCACAACTCATCTGGCACCAGACGCTCAACGATCCCCACGACACCAGACTATCGAACACGCCAAATGAGACGACGTCTTAGGTGCGCCGGTGGGGGGTTAGTCCCCGGGGGGGCGTTGAGTGCACCGGTGTGGGTCGGTGTCCCGGGCGGGCAGGGCGCTGGGGTGGGATCCGTGCCCCAGAGGGTGGGGTGCGCGGGCGTTGGGTGGGGCCAGTCTGGGGATGGGGTGTGCCGGCGTGCGGTTGGTGCCCGGGGGCGTTCAGTGCACCGGTGTGTGGGGCGGTGTCCCGGGCGGGCAGGGCGCGGGGGCGGGGCTGGCGCCCCAGGGCGTAGGGGTGCGCGGGCGTTGGGTCGGCTTCCCAGGGTGTGCGGTGCACCGGTGTGGGGTGGTCAGTGCCGGAGGATGTCGTGTGCACAGGCGAGCGGGGCTCCGGGCGGGCAGGGCGCGGGGGCGGGGCCGGTGCCCCAGGGCGTGAGGTGCGCGGGCGTCGGGTCGGCTTCCCAGGGTGTGCGGTGCGCCGGTGCGGGGTCGGCCTCCTGCGGCGTGAGGTGCGTGGCGGTGGGGGGCCTGGCGGGGTGTGAGGTGCGCCCGTGTGGGGTCCGCCGCCTACGGAGTGAGGCGCACCGGCGTCGGGGCGGCGCCCCGGGCGGGAAGTGCAAGGCCCTCGGGGCGGCAGCCCCAGGGGCTGAAGTGCGCCCGCGCGGAAGGTGAAGGTGCCGGCGGCCCATCAGGGCGTGACGATCACCCGCGTGCGTCCCGGACCCCGTGTGCGAGGATCGAACCCATGGGTACGACAGGTGGGGCGGCGGAGTCCGGACGGCGGGTCGGCAGGCCGCGGGCCGATCGGCGGCCGGACAGCGGACTGGCGCCGCGCGATGAACTCCTCGTTGCCGCCGCCGAGTTGTTCACCTCCCTGGGCTATGCGGCCACCAGCACCCGGGCCGTCGCCGAGCGCGCGGGCATGCGGCAGGCGTCCATGTACCACTACGTCTCCGGCAAGGAGGAACTCCTCGCCGAGCTCCTGGAGTCCACCGTCACGCCCTCGCTGGCGTACGCCCGTGAGCTGCTCGCGGACGACACGGTTCCGGCGGAGGACCGGCTGTGGGAGCTGTGCCGCGCGGACGTCGAGGTGCTGTGTGGCGGTACGCACAACCTCGGCGGCCTCTATCTGCTGCCCGAGGTGCGTGCCGAGCGGTTCGCCGGTTTCCATGCCGTGCGTGCCGAACTCAAGGACGCCTACCGACAGTTGCTCGCCGCGACGACCGCGGGTGGCGCCCTCGCCAAGAGCGAGCTCGAGCTGCGCACGGACCTGCTGTTCGGCCTGATCGAGGGCGTGATCCTCGTCCACCGCTCCGACCCCGAGCGATCCGTCTCCGTGTTCGCGGAGGCCACCGCGGACGCGGCTCTGCGCATCGCCGGCACCCAGGTCCGGCACTCCGCCTGAACCCTGGTGCCCCCCTGAACTCCGGTCCGGCACCCCGCCTGAACCCAGCCCGGCAACCCGCCGGAATCTGATTCCGGCATCCAGCCGGAAGCCGACCTTCACCCGCCACGGTGAGTGATGTTCGCACGCCCGTATGTCCTGACTCACCGTGTTCGAACAGTGCCGGAGCGTACAAATGGGCCGAGGGTACTCCAGTCGCAATGCCCGTTTCAGGCGCTTGCTGAATATGACATGGCGATGATCCGGTCGGACTAAGCTCGCCCGCAGCGCACCGAGTTGATGTGTATTCGTGCGCTTGTTCCCTATATGTGCGACTCCCCGTCGATACGTCTCAGAGGGCCCACATGGTGAGTGTTCAATCCCCCCCAGGACGCCGTGAACTGCCGTATGCGCGCGTGCTGTTGCTCCCCGCCATAGTCATGGCCGCGGTGACCGGGGCCGGCGTCGCGCTGGTGCAGCAGCCCGCCAGGGCCGCTGTCGCCTGGTGCGGTGCCGTCGCCACGCTGCTGGTGATCGCGGTGGCGGCCGAAGCCGTCCGGCGCGGTCGTGAACTGCGTGACCAGCGACTCGAGCACATCCGTCACACGGCTCATCTGAAGCAGCGCATCGCCGACCACGACCAGGAACTGGTCCGGTTCGCCAAGGAGATCGCGCCCACCGCACTGGACTGGCTGCGCCGCGGAAGTTCCCCCGGAGAGGTGATTCGCCAACTCGGCGAGATCGACCCCGCGTGGGCGGACCTTCCCGACGCGCAGATCCGGCTCCTCAAGACGGTGCTCACCATCGTCGACACCGAGGAGATCATGCGTGACGCCGCGCAGCGCTCCTTCGTGAACATCGCCCGGCGCGTGCAGGCCATCGTCCACCAGCAGGCCAACGAACTGCGGGAGATGGAGGAGGACCACGGCCGCAACCCCGAGGTCTTCGACGACCTTCTGCGCATCGACCACGGCACCGCGCTGATCGGCCGGCTCGCCGACTCGATCTCCGTCCTCGGCGGTGGCCGCCCGGGCCGGCAGTGGCCCGAGCCCGTCGCGCTGTACAGCGTGCTGCGCGGCGCCATGTCCCGGATCCTGGAGTACCGGCGCATCGACCTCTCCTCGATCGCCAAGGTCAACGTCAAGGGCACCGCCGTCGAGCCGGTCATCCACGCCGCGGCCGAACTCCTCGACAACGCCACGCGCTACTCGCCGCCGCAGAGCAAGGTGCACGTCACCGCCACCGAGGTGCAGACCGGCGTCTGCATCGAGATCGAGGACGCCGGTGTCAGCCTCAGCGAGGAGGCCCGCCTGCGCGCCGAGGGCATGCTGGAGCGCGCCAAGGCCGGTGTCGACCTCCAGGACCTCGGCGAGTCGCCGCGCCTCGGCCTCGCCGTCGTGGGCCGGCTCTGCCAGGCGTACGACATGCAGGTCTCCCTGCGTGCCTCCGCATACGGCGGCGTCCGCGCCATCCTCGTCGTGCCCAGCGACATGCTCACCGACGAGCCCGGCGTCGGACTCGCCCACGGCATCGGCGCCACCGCCGTGCCCAAGGCCGAACTCGGCGCGCTGCCGGGCCCCAAGCGCACGATCAAGAAGCGCCGCCCGACCAGCCCCAAGTTCACCACCCCGGTGTCCATGGAGGACGACGTCCCCGAGGTCACCGAGTGGACCGCCAACGGGCTGCCGCAGCGCCGCAGCCGGGTCAAGACCCCGCTCGCCCAGCGCTACGCCGAGCAGGCCGAGATCGAGAAGGCCGAGCGGGAAGGCCGCCCGACCATCTGGTCGACGGCCCGCCGCGAACCCGAGCCCGAGCCGAAGCCGGACGACACCCCGCCGGGCCTGTGGGTCCAGGCGTTCATGGACGGCCTCAAGCGCCCCACCGCTTCCACCGCCAGTCAGCCGACCGACGAACCGGCCCGTACCGAGGCCGAAGACGAGGGGAACCTCAAGTGATCCAGCAGCGAGGCAACTTCGACTGGATGCTCCAGGACCTCGCCAAAGGCGTACCGGGCATCCAGATGATCGTGGTGCTCTCAGCCGACGGCCTGCGCATCGCCCGGCACGGCGGTGACCCGGACACCGCCGACCGCGTCGCCGCCGCCTGCGCGGGCCTGCAGAGCCTGGCGGGCGCGGTCGCGGGAGAGATCCCGGGCAGCGACGGCAAGATGAAGATGGTCCTGATCGAGATCCACGGCGGCTACTTCTACCTCATGGCCGCCGGCCCCAACGCCTACCTCGCGGTGCTCTCCGACATCATCACCGAACCCGGCCACATGAGCGCCCGCATGAGCGACCTGGTCGTCCGCATCGGCGCGCACCTCACCAGCCCGCCCCGGCGCAACGGGCAGACCGTATGACTCCTCCGCAACGCCGACGGCGACACCCCGAACCCAGCCCGGAACAGCCACCGACACCCCCGCAGCAGGAGCGCCAGGACCCACCCGAGGGACCGAAGAAGAACCCCGAGCGGCTGTACGTCATCACCGGCCCCGACGGAGCCGAACGCTCGGAACTCGACCTGGTCACCTTAATCGTGGCGCACGTCGACCCACCGCCCTCCGCCACGCCCGAGCAGGCGGCGCTGCTCAGGCTCTGCACGGCCCCCCTGTCCGTGGCCGAGCTGTCCGCCTATCTCAGCCTGCCGTTCAGCGTGGTGACCGTCCTGCTCACCGAGCTGCTGACGGCCGAACTGGTGACGGCGCGCGCCCCTGTGATCCGCCAGGCGCTGGCCGACCGTTCCCTCCTCGAAGCGGTGATGCATGGACTTCAAAGGCTCTGACACCATCCCCGGTCCGCGAACACAGGACTACCTCCCCCAGACCGCCGAGGCCGCGGTGAAGATCGTCATCGTCGGCGGCTTCGGCGTCGGCAAGACGACCATGGTCGGCTCGGTCAGCGAGATCAAACCGCTGACCACCGAGGAGACCATGACCCAGGCCGGCATCGGGGTCGACGACAACTACGGCTCCGAGACCAAGACGGCCACCACCGTGGCCATGGACTTCGGCCGCATCAGCATCACCGAGCAACTCGTGCTCTACCTGTTCGGAACCCCCGGCCAGGAGCGCTTCTGGTTCCTGTGGAACGGCCTGTTCGAAGGCGCACTCGGCGCGGTGGTCCTGGTGGACACCCGGCGCCTCGAAGTCAGCTTCGACGTCATGGACCGCCTGGAGGAACGGGGCGTGCCCTTCGTCGTCGCCGTCAACACCTTCCCGGACGGCCCCCGCCACCCCGTCGACGACCTGCGCACCGCGCTCGACCTCAGCGCGGACATCCCCATCGTCGAGTGCGACGCGCGACGGCGGGCGTCCAGCCGGGACGTGCTGATGACCTTGTTGCAGTTCCTTCATTCGCTGGCGGTGGAGAAGGCTCCTGTGTGAGCCGAGACCGGCGGAGCCGCACTGCCGCAGACCTCTCCCACGCCCCCGTCTTCGCTCGAACCGCGCGGGCCGGGGCAGCTCATGACTTCCTTCAGACCAGATCGACCTCAGCTCCGGAGCGACCATCGTGACGCCTGAACCCTTTACCCCGGCCGGTACGTACGACCCCGCGGGCGCCCCGCCCCCCGGCTGCCCCGCGCACGGCATCGGCGTCGGCGGACTGCGTCGGCTGTACGGCCCGGGGGCGGAGGACCTGGAGGCCGTGTACGAGGAGCTCCGGGCCGAGCATGGGCCCGTGGCTCCGGTGCTGCTTCACGACGACGTGCCGATCTGGTTGGTGCTCGGCCACGCCGAGAACCTGCACCTGGTGCGCAATCCCTCGCAGTTCTGCCGTAACACCCGGTTGTGGTCCGCCTTGCAGGACGGGTCGGTCAAGACCGATCACCCGCTCATGCCGCACTTCGCCTGGCAACCCATCTGCGTCCACGCCGAGGGTGATGAGCATCTGCGGTTGCGCGGCGCGGTCACCGGCGCCATGTCGACCATCGATCACCGGGGCATCCGCCGTTATGTCAACCGGGCGGCCCAGCATCTCGTCAACCAGTTCTGTCGGGAAGCCAGGGCCGACCTGGTCGCCCAGTTCGCCGAGCACCTGCCGATGATGGTGATGTGCGAGATCCTCGGCATGCCCGACGAGTACAACGACCAGATCGTGCAGGCCGCTCGTGACATGCCCAAGGGCAGCGAGACCGCCATCGCCAGCAACGCATACCTCATGGACGTCCTGATGCGGCTCACCGCCCGCCGCCGGGCCGATCCCAGGGACGACTTCACGAGCCACCTGATCAACCATCCGGCACGGCTCACCGATGACGAGGTCGCCCAACACCTGCGCATCATCCTGGTCGCGGCGTACGAGGCCACCGCCAACCTGATCGCCAACGTGATGAGGGTGGTGCTCACCGACCCGCGATTCCGTGCTCAGCTCAACGGGGGCCAGATGACGGTGCCCCAAGCGGTCGAGCAGTCCCTGTGGGACGAGCCGCCGTTCAGTACCGTACTTCCCTACGTCGCGAAGCAGGACACCGAGCTGGGCGGCCAGCGCATTCGTAAGGGTGACGCCCTCATCCTCGGCATCGCGCCGGGCAATGTCGACCCACGGGTCCGGCCCGACACCAAGGTTCACATGCAGGGCAACCGCTCCCATCTGGCCTTCGGCGGCGGTCCCCATGAGTGTCCGGGGCAGGACATCGGCCGTGTCATCGCCGAGGTCGGCGTGGACGCGCTGCTGACCCGCCTGCCCGACGTCCAACTCGCCTGTGAGGAGGACGAGCTGCGCTGGTGGGCGTCCATCTCGAACCGGCACTTGCTCGAACTGCCGGTGAAGTTCGAGGCGAAGCCCCAACAGGACGTCATGGCTCGGCCCGCGCACCCGCTGGCGTTCCAGCGTTCCAGCAGCAACTGGCATGTCAGCACTCCCCAGCCCAAGACGGTGCCTGTGGAGGCCGCCGCTCCGTCCGCCGCTCCACCGCAGACGCCCGAGCCGGCCCACCGACCCGGCGTGTTCCGGCGCCTGCTGCGCTGGTGGCGCGGCGAGTGACCCGACGGGCACGGGGAGCGGTGCTGCTATCCAGCGGTCCATTCGTCGTACGACGACCAGGCCCGCAGCACCCGGGGGCTGACGAACCGGTGCTCGTGTCCTGTGACCGGATCGGTGAACTCCAGTACCCGTGCCAGCAGTTGGAGCGGACGTCGGAAGTCGCTGGGCTCCACGGGCGGGGAGACCACCGGATACAGGGGGTCGCCGAGGATCGGCACCCCCAGAGCGCTCATATGCACCCTCAGTTGGTGTGTCTGCCCGGTACCCGGCGTCAGCCCGTACCGGGCCAGCTTGCCCTGGTGCTCCAGCAACTCGACCCGGCTGACGGCGTTGGGCTCGCCCTCGACCTCCCGAGCCGCCAGGACACCGCGCTCCTTGACGATGCGGCTGCGCACGGTGCGGGGCAGGGTCAGCCCCGGGTCGTACGGGGCCACGGCTTCGTACTCCTTCGCCACCCGTCTGTCCCGGAACAGGGATTGATAGGCGCCGCGCTCTTCGGGCCGCACGGTGAACATCACCAGGCCGGCCGTCAGACGGTCCAGCCGGTGCGCGGCGCCCAGCGTGGGGAGGGCCAGTTCCCGGCGCAGCCGCGCCAGGGCCGTCTCGGCGACGTGGCTGCCGCGCGGGGTGGTGGCGAGGAAGTGCGGTTTGTCGGCCACCACCAGGTGTTCGTCCCGGTAGATGACGTCGATCCGGAACGGGACGTGCACCTCGGCGGGCAGTTCCCGGTGGAACCACACGAACATCCCCGGCACGTACGCCGTGTCGCGCCTCACCGGACGCCCGGCGGCATCCACGATCTGCCCCGACTCCAGCATCCCGTCGATCATCTCGGCACCCGCCGCGAGCCGCGCCACGAGATGATCCCGCACGGTCACCCAGGTGTCACCGGGTGGCAGCCGCACCCGCACCGGATCGACCCCGTCGCGCTGCGGCAGGGGAGAGGGCGGGGGTGGGGTGCGGCGTCTCATCAGGACAAGCCTACGAGGGGGCTCTGACACCGAGCTCAAAGGGGAGACTTCGGCGCCGGAAGCTATGGAGACACCGTCGTGAGGTTCGCGGGGTGCAGTTGGCCGGTCACGTCGGGACTCAGCGCGCTGGCGGTGCGTGGGGAATAACGGCCGTTGCTGCGGCTCCAGTCGTAGCTGCCGCGTATCCACGTGAACAGGGCGGACGCATACCGTTGGACTTTCTCGGATTCCGTGCTCGTGAGGCCGATCCGGGTGCAGAACAGGGGGATCAGTTTCATCTGCTCAAAGAGCTGACCGACTGTTGTCTGGACGAGAGCGATAGCGATCTCGATGGCTTCCTCTCGCGAACAATGACGTTGCCGCATGAGGCACCTCACCAGATTGGGATCACCTCGTGCGTCGTCGTTCTCCAGAGACATCACCTCGTTGATGAGCTTGACGGAATCTACAGCTGCTCGTCGCATTGATTCCAGATGGCTGCTGTGCCAAATAATTTGCGGGATCTCGAAGTGTCCCACCCGTTCGGCCAGGTCGAGTGAGGGGACGAGTCCCAGCGTGCGGTGACCAATCCGCATCCGAGTGGCGAAGTCCTGGGGGACCCACGTACGACGGTCAATCTCCTCAGTGAGGTTTCCCGTCAGGTAGTCCAACCAATTGTGAGCGGCCCGTCGCTGCCATTCCACGGACATTCCCATCTTGGCTCGCCGCCAGATGTCGGCGAAGGCACTGACCAAGGGCACGTCGTGGTTGGCCCTCTGTGGCGAGGGGTGGCTGACGAGCGCGATGAGTTGCTGGCACACATCGACGGCTGCATCGGCTGTGCGCCCTTCAGGCACATCAAACAGATCATCGAACAGGAAGAACCAGCCCATGGTGTCAAAGGCCAGATCGAGGTCATCACCTTCGACGTCCGGATAGCTGTAGGCGGCCAGGTCGGCTACAGCCGAGAACATGTAGCGATGAATGGCCCTGTGCCCCGACACCAGTTTCTGCTGGCGCATCCACTCCAGATTGCGTTCCCTGGCGGCTGCCAAACCAGCGTTCAGCCGGGGTGGAATGGGCAACTTGATAGTGACGTTCTGGGGCATTATTCTCTCCCAGTTTCTGACTCGGCATGCTTATCGGCCCATCATCAGAGGAAGAAGGGTCCCCAGGCCGTTTCGAACTTCTCCTGGAGCCGGCCCGCGGCCGCTTCTGGCGAGGCCGACGAGGCGATCAGTGCCTTCCAAGTCGTTTCACGACGAGCCGACCAGTCGGGTGATGTCCGACCAAGGGTTGGCTGCCAGCCGTGGGGGCGGACCGAGACGACCTGGCACGAGCAGAGCTTTTCATGACGCCCTCCGAGGCGGAGTCGACCAAGTTCATGAACTGTGCGTTGTGCTCCGTACGCTGCGATTCGGCTGATTCGACTCGACCGGGGCCCCGTCAATCGCGTGCCGGGCTGTTCGCTGGTGTGACCTTCGAGGCGGCCGTCCGACGGCGCCGATAGTACGCCGCCACCACCGTCCCGACAGCGTTGTCGGTGGCGATGCCGTGGATCACCATTACCTTCCAGTGCCGCCGTGGGTTTCGTCAACTGTGTGGGGCGGCCTGGAGCTGGTGTGGGGTGCCGTGCCGGGCGACTGTCAAGGGCACGTAGGGCGGAAGGTGTTCGCCCATCTCAAGAGGTTTCGCATTCGCACACAACGACGCCGACCGCGTCAGTGCCTCACACGCACCACGACCCCGAGGCCCACCGCCGACCATCGCAGGCATTCGGCCACCACCCTCACGGGCCCGGGTGCGACACCGCTCATGCCCGCAAGTCACCCTGACAGCCCACCACTTCGCACCATGCGACGATTTCCGGCCGCGGGAAAGGGGGTGCAGCCCCGGCGCACGGAGCGGATCCCCTGGCCGCCGGATGCACGGCCGCGCACTCCGGGCCGGCGATGCGCTGCGAGTACCACCCTCGTTTGCGGCAGTTGGGGAGCAAGTTCGTCGCGGGGACGGCACGGCCGGGCCGAACGGCCGGAACGGGGACGCCCATCCATCCGAGGGCGGAATGCGAGGTCTGCGTTTCCTCGCCGGCAAGGGTAAAACCCGTTGGGACGGCCCTCGCGTGGTTGGCAGGATGCGGGTCATGCCCTACCTCACCGACCCGGTGCTCGCGCCGGGCACCCTCGCCGCCACCGACCAGCCCACCCTGCCCACCGGTGACGGCCTGCTGCTGCGCCCCTGGCGCCCCGAGGACGCGCCCGCGGTCCACGCCGCGTTCCAGGACCCGGCGATGCACCAGTGGCACGCCCGTGCCGCCGACTCCGTGGAGGAGGTCGGCGGCTGGATCGGCGAGTGGCGGCAGGCCTGGGTCCGGGAGGAGACCGCTCAGTGGGCCGTGGTGGACGCGGGCACCGATCTGCTGCTCGGCCGGGTGGCTCTGCGCGAGATCCATCTCGACGACGGGCAGGCCGAGATGGCGTACTGGACGACCGCGGAGGCCCGGGGCCGGGGTGTCGCCGCGCGTGCCACGGTCGCCCTCTCCCGCTGGGCTCTCGACGACGTCGGGTTCCACCGTCTCGAGCTCATGCACGCCGTCCGTAACGAGGCGTCGTGTCGTGTCGCGAACAAGACCGGCTTCGTCCTGGAAGGGACCAAGCGGAGTGCGGTTCTGCATCCGGACGGTTGGCACGACATGCATCTGCACGCGCGCGTGCGGGGCGACTGAGGGGGGCCGCCGAACCGAGGGGGCTACCCGGCCGGAGTACGCCTGCGCAGTGCCCGCCACGCCACGCCGGCGACCAGCGTCGCCGCCAGGAACAGCACCGTGAACCACTGGAAGTACCAGTGCCCGCCCGCCGGGTCGTACACCTCGGCCCGGGGCCACGCCAGGTTGACGGTCATGAGGAGGCCGTAGAGGAGGGCCAGGGCGTTGACCGGGATGCCCCAGCGGCCCAGGGAGAACAGGCGGCCGCCTTCCTCGTCGGTGCCCGACGAGGTGAACTCGCCCCGCACGCGGCGGATCAGCAGGGGGCCCGTGACCATCGCGTACGCCAGGTACAGCATCACGATGCAGGTCGTTCCGATGGCCAGGAACGCCTCCGGCGAGGCGAAGTTGAGGAGGAGCAGGGCGGCGGCCAGGACGCCGACGACCAGAGCGGGGGCGGTGGGCATGCCCGTGCGGGGGTTCACGCGCGCGAGGCGGCCCGCGAAGGGCAGTTGGCCGTCGCGGGCCATGGAGAAGAGCATGCGGCAGGCCGCCGTCTGGATGGCGAGGGTGGCCACGGTGATCGCGATCACCACGTCGGCCAGCAGGGCCTTGCCGACCCCGTCGCCGAGGCTGCTGGTGAGGACGTAGCTGAGGCCGTCGACCGACAGGTGCCCGTCGGTGAGGCTGGGGGCGGCGAGCAGGCCGCCCAGGACGATCAGGCCACCGAGCGCGCCGGCCGCGCCGAGCGCCGTGAGGATCGTGCGGGGCGCGGTGCGCCGGGGGTGGCGGGTCTCCTCGCTCATCTCGCCGGCGCTGTCGAAGCCGATCATCACGTACGCCGCCGTGAACGAGCCCACCAGCAGCGCCCCGAACAGGCCGTTCTGCGCGGCGCCCGCGGTGTGGAAGGTGATGCTCGGTGTGCGCTCGGAGTGGGTCAGCAGGAGCACGACGATCAGGACCGCGCCGATGATCTCGGCGGTGACACCGACCCGGTTGATCAGGGACATCACACGGTTGTCCAGGACGTTCACGAGAGTCGTCAGGACGAGGAGGATCACGCCCAGGACCGCCGCGTTGGCCGCCCCGTCCGCCGAGACCGGCGACGGGTCGGTGCCGACCAGCTGGAAGCCCGACCAGATCGCCGGGAGCACCATCTGCAGGGCCAGTGCCGCCGCGGCGACCACGACGATCTGCCCGATCACCATGATCCAGCCGGCGAACCACCCGAAGGTCGCGTTGGAGAGGCGGGACGACCACTGGTAGATCGCGCCCGAGAGGGGGTAACGCGCCGCCAGCTCCGCGAAGCAGGCCGCCACCAGCAGCTGCCCGACCAGCACCGCCGGCCAGGCCCAGAAGAAGACGGGGCCGCCGAACGCGTACCCGAAGGCGAAGAACTGGAAGACGGTCGTCAGGACCGAGATGAACGAGAACCCCGCCGCGAAGGACGCGTACCGGCCCAGGCTGCGGTGCAGCTCCTGGCGGTAGCCGAACTCGGTGAGGGACCGGTCGTCGGTGGCGGGGGAGTGCGGGGGATCGGGACGGACGTCGGAGGGACTGGTCGTCGTCACGGCGGCACCTGCCTTCGGCGGCATGAGGGCGAAAGAGCGGACCAGCGGTGCGGGAGCTGGATTCCTGTCGGGTGACAGAAATTAGGGAGAGGCTGTTTCGGGTGCGTGACGCAGGCATGTCGAAGCGGCTCCCAAGTCCTCACGCCGTTGCGGGGACCGTTTATACGCGATACATCGTGTCTATTGACGGCCTGTCGTAGATCGCGATATGTTCGGTCACGGATATTCGGGAGCGAGTCTCGGAGGTGAGGTGAAGGCATGGGGCGTCGCAAACTCCGCAACCCCCTGGCGCTCGCCGTGCTGGCGACGCTGTGGCAGAAGCCGATGCATCCCTACGAGATCGCCCAGACCCTGCGCCGACAGGGCAAGGACTCCAGCACGAAGATCAACTACGGCTCGCTCTACACGGTCGTGCAGAACCTCGAAAAGCATGGATTCGTCGAGGTCACGGACGTGGAGCGGCAGGGCAACCGCCCCGAGCGGACCGTCTACGGCATCACCGCGGCCGGGCGCCAGGAGACCACTGAGTGGATGTCGGACCTGGTCGCCTACCCGGTCAAGGAGTACCCGATCTTCGAGACCGCGCTCTCACTGCTCGGTGTGCTGCACCCCGACGACGTGGTGACGCTGCTCGAGGAGCGCCTCGACGCCCTGCTGGTCCAGGCGGCCAGCGGCCGAGGCGCGCTGGAGAAGCTGTACGAGACGCTGCCCCGGCTCTTCCTCGTGGAGAACGAGTACCAGCTCCACATGGTCGAGGCGGAGGCGGAGTGGGTCCGCGGCTTCCTCGACGAACTCAGAAAGGGCACACTGCCCGGCATCGAGGAGTGGAAGGCGTTCCACGAACCATGACCTGAACAAGAACAGGCCCCGGCACGGCTGTTGCAGCAGCCCGCCGGGGCCTCGAACCCCGAACTGAATCCGCCCTGAGGCACATCCAGGCGATCGAGGTGCGGCACACCCAGGATAGCCCGGTGCTCCTCACGCGGATCAGTTGTCATCCGCTCGGCCAGGAGACCCAGGAGAGCACCTGCCATGAACACCCGTGCGCCCGCGATCGAGGCGCGTCAACTGATCAAGACCTACGGCGGTCAGGTCACCGCCCTCAACGGCATCGACCTCGTCGTCGCGCGGGGCAGCGTCTTCGGCCTGCTCGGCCCGAACGGCGCGGGCAAGTCCACCACCGTCAAGATCCTCACCACCCTGGCCCGCCCCGACTCCGGCTCGGCCACCGTCGCGGGCCATGACGTGCTGCGCCACCCGGACCGGGTCCGGCGGGCCATCGGTGTGGTCGCCCAGGGCTCCGGCGCCGACCCGGTCGCCACCGGCCGCGAGAACCTCCGGCTCCAGGGCAGGCTCTACGGCGTGAAGGGCACCGCCCTCGAACAGCGGGTGGACGAGCTCCTCGACCGCTTCACGCTCACCGAGGCCGCCCAGCGTCCGGTCAAGGGCTACTCCGGCGGCATGCGACGCCGGCTCGACGTCGCCCTCGGCCTGGTGCACCGCCCCGAGGTGCTCTTCCTCGACGAGCCCACCACCGGCCTCGACCCCGAGGCGCGCACGGCGATGTGGGACGAGATCGGCCGGCTCGCGGGGGAGGAGGGGCTGACGATCCTGCTCACCACGCACTACCTCGAAGAAGCCGACCGGCTCGCCGAACGGGTCGCGGTCGTCGACCGGGGCCGGATCGTCGTCGAGGGCACCCCCGACGCGCTCAAGGGCGAACTCCGCGGCGACGCCGTGCATGTGGCGCTGCGCGAGCCGCTCGGCGACGCGGGGCGCACCCTGCTGACCGGCGCCCTGCACGGGATGCCGGGCGTGCACGAGGTGCTGGCCGACGGACACCGCGTCAGCGTCCGCGCCGACGACGGGGCCGCCGCCGTACCGGTTCTGCTCGCCGCCCTGGAGCGGGCCGGGGTCAAGGTGGCCACCGCGACGGTCGCCCGTCCGTCCCTCGACGACGTCTACCTGCGCTACGCGGGCCGCCGTTACTCCGACGCCGAAGACCTGGTGGGTGCCCGATGAGCATGGCCGTCTCCCAGACCTGGTACATGACGCAGCGTCAACTCATGGTGTTCGTGCGGCAGCCCGCGTACGCGATCATCACTCTGGTCCAACCGGTGATCTGGCTGTTCCTGTTCGGCAGCCTCTTCAGGAAGGTCGTCGAGCTCGGCGGCTTCGGCACCACCTCGTATCTCGACTACCTGGTCCCGGGCGTGGTCGTGATGAGCGCGCTCAGCTCCAACATGTGGGCGGGGATGACCACCCTGGACGAGATCCAGCGCGGCACCCTCAACCGCTTCCTGACCACGCCGGTCAGCCGCGCCGCGCTGATGAACGGCAACGTCGTCAACAACGGTCTGGTCACCGCCTTCCAGTCGGTGGTCATCGTGCTGCTCGGGCTGCTGGGCGGGGCCGACTACCCGGGCGGGATCGGCGGAATCGCCGTCCTGGTGCTCGCCTCGGTGCTGCTGGGGACCGTGTCCGGGGCGCTGTCCAACGCGCTCGGCATGCTGGTGCGGGAGCGGGAGTCGATCATCGGGATCAACACCTTCCTGCTGCTCCCGCTGACCTTCCTCTCCAGCGCGTTCATGGCGCCTTCGCAGATGCCCTCGTGGATGCGGCACGTCGCCGACTTCAACCCGTTGAACTGGGCGATGGTGGCGGGCCGTTCGGCCCTGTCCGCCGATCCGGACTGGGGAGTCGTGCTGGGCCGCGGGGGAGCGCTGCTGGGGCTCGCGGTGGTGGCGGTGTGGCTGTCGATCCGGACCTTCCGGTCGTATCAGCGGTCGGTGTGACCCCACCCGGACACGGGAAAGGGGCGGCACCTTCGAAGGTGCCGCCCCATTCACCGACGTATGCCCGAGGCGCGTGCCTAAGCGGCCGGCGCCGCCCCCTCCTGCTCCGCCTCGATGCGCGCGTTCCAGTCCCGCTTGGAGGCCTGCCAGCCGTCCTCGTTGTGGCCCAGGCGCCAGTAGCCGGAGATCGACAGGTCCTCGCGCGGGATCGCGCGTTCGACCCGCAGCAGATGGCGCAGCTGCTTCACGAAGTGCGCCTCGCCGTGCACGAACGCGCACAGCCGGCCCTCCGGGAACTCCAGCGCGCGGACGGCCTCCACCAGGGCCTCCCCGACGGGCCGGGAGCCGCGGTGCAGCCAGACGACCTCCACGTCGGAGTCGATCTTCTGCTCCTCCTCGGGCCCGGAGACCTCGATGAAGGCGTGCGCCCGCGCGCCGGCGGGCAGCGACTCCAGGGAGCGGGCGATCGCGGGCAGCGCGCTCTCGTCACCGACGAGCAGATGCCAGTCGGCGTCGAGGTCGGGGGCGTAGGCCCCGCCCGGGCCCATGAAGCGCACGGTCTCGCCGGGGTGGACGCGCACCGCCCAGGGGCCGGCCAGGCCCTCGTCGCCGTGGATCACGAAGTCCAGGGTGAGCTCGCGGTGTTCCGGATCCCAGTGGCGCACGGTGTACGTGCGGGTCACGGGCCACTGCTCGCGTGGGAACTCCTCGCGGATCCGCTGCATGTCGAAGGGCTCGGGGTAGGTGGCGCCCTCGGCCGGGAAAAGGATCTTGACGTAGTGGTCGGTGCAGGAGTCCGCCGCGAAGTCGGCGAGGCCGTCACCGCCCAGCACCACGCGCCGCATGTGCGGGGTGAGGCGTTCGGTGCGGACCACCTGTGCGGAGTGGGGCTTCCGCGGCTTGCGTCCAGGTCCTTCTGCCATGGCGGCCTCCCAGTTCCCAATGCTTAGGCTTACCTAAGTTAGCATCAGTCTCGCTGGCGACGGCATGTCACTCGTGGAAAGCCAGGGCAATATTTACGCGCTGAGCGTCGCCACCAGCCGCTGCAGCGATCCACCCAGCCCCCACCGCTCTGCCAGCTTCTCCAGCGCCGCGGGATCGCGCGGCGCGCGCGGAACCGCCGTCTCCACCTGCGGCAGCGGGACGTCCCCCGCCACCTTCACGACCGTCGGCGCCACGGCCACGTACGGCCGCGACTCGTCCAGCCGCTTGCGCTGCGACGGCGTGAGCTTCGCCTTCGGGTCGTCGACCGCGGCCATGATCCCGGCCAGGTCGCCGAACTCGGCGAGCAGCTTGGCCGCCGTCTTCTCGCCGATGCCGGGCACGCCCGGCAGCCCGTCGCTCGGGTCGCCGCGCAGCAGCGCCAGATCCGCGTACCCACGGCCGTCGACCCCATACTTCTCGCGCAGCCACGCCTCGTCGGTCAGCTGGAGCGTGCCGACGCCCTTGAGGGGATACAGCACCCGTACCTCGCGCTCGTCGTCCACCAGCTGGTACAGGTCGCGGTCGCCGGTGACGATGTCGACCGGGCCCGTCGCCTGCGCGGTGAACGTGCCGATCACGTCGTCCGCCTCGTACCCCGCCACCCCCACGCGCGCGATGCCGAGCGCGTCCAGGACGGCCTCGATGACCGGCACCTGCGGCGACAGCGTGTCCGGGACCTCCTCCTCGTCCGGGCCGCTCTCGTGCACCTCGGCGACGCGGTGCGCCTTGTACGAGGGGATCAGGTCGACCCGCCACTGGGGGCGCCAATCGGCGTCCATGCAGGCCACCAGCAGGTCGGGATGGTGGTCCTTGACCAGGCGGTCGATGAATTCGAGGAGGCCGCGCACGGCGTTCACCGGCGTGCCGTCGGGCGCCTTCACCGACTCCGGAACGCCGAAGTAGGCACGGAAGTAGAGCGAGGCGGTGTCGAGGAGCATGAGTCGTCCGGTCACGCCTCGCATCATGCCGTACGGCACCGACAGCGGCCGTTCAGCGCTCGCCCCGTTCGGCGGTGTGATGGTCCTGTGAACCGGGAAACCGGTGCGTTTGGCCCAAGGGCATATGGGCAGGCGCGGCCTCGGAGCGAGGCAGGTTGCACCTTCAACTGTCGCGGCCCTTCGTCTCCCCCCCCAGTGGTCGAAGAGACGAGAGGCACGCGTGTCATCAAGGCTTGAGGCAGAGCAGCTGTACAAGGTCTTCGGGAGACAGCCTGACGAGGCGGTCGCAAGGCTCCGCGAGGGCGCCGACCGGGAGGGACTGCGCGCCGAGGGCACCACCGCGGCGGTGATCGACGCCTCCTTCACCGTGGACCCCGGCCAGATCTTCGTCGTCATGGGCCTGTCCGGCTCCGGCAAGTCCACGCTGCTGCGCATGCTCAACGGTCTCCTGGAGCCGACCGCGGGCCATGTCCGCTTCGACGGCCAGGACCTCACCGCGCTCACCGACCGCGAGCTGCGCGCCGTACGCGCGAAGAAGATCAGCATGGTCTTCCAGCACTTCGCGCTCTTCCCGCACCGCAGCGTCCTGGAGAACGCCGCCTACGGCCTCGCCGTCCAGGGCGTCGCCAAGGCCGAGCGCGTCGAGCGGGCGACCGAGGCCCTGGAGCTGTGCGGACTGAAGGGCTGGGAGAAGTCCTGGCCCGACGAGCTGTCCGGCGGCATGCAGCAGCGCGTGGGCCTGGCCCGTGCCCTGGCCACCGACGCCGACCTGCTCCTCATGGACGAGTCCTTCAGCGCGCTCGACCCGCTGATCCGACGGGACATGCAGGACCAGCTTCTCCAGCTCCAGAAGACCCTGAAGAAGACCATCGTCTTCATCACCCACGACCTCAACGAGGCCATGCGGCTCGGCGACCGGATCGCCGTGATGCGCGACGGCAGGATCGTCCAGACCGGCAGCGCGGAGGACATCCTCGTGCGGCCCGCCGACGACTACGTGGCCTCCTTCACCAAGGACGTCGACCGTTCCCGTGTGCTCACCGCGTCCGCCGTCATGGACACGGACGTGAGCGGCGTCGGGGCCGACTGCGGCTGCGCGGGCGACTGCGAGACCGCGACGCCCGACACGCCGTTCACCGAGCTGTGTGCGATGAGCGCCCGGTCGAGCCACCCGGTGGCCGTCCTCGACGCGGAACGGAGGCTCGTCGGCGTGGTCCCGCAGGCACGCCTGATCGGCTTCCTCGGCGACGCGGAAGCCCCCCGGACGGAGGCAGCCCATGCCTAGGATCCCGCTCGGCGACTGGGTCAACGACACCGTCGACTGGCTGCTCGACCACGTCGCGTGGCTCTTCGACTTCCTCAAGACCGTCTTCACCGGCACCTACGACGGTATCGACGCCGTCCTCCAGGCGCCCCAGCCCCTCCTCCTCGCGGGCATCTTCGCCGTGATCGCGTTCTGGCTGCGCGGCACCCTGGCCGGTGTCCTCACCTTCGCGGGATTCGCCTTCATCGACTCCCTCGAACTGTGGGAGGACGCGATGACGACCCTCTCGCTGGTCCTCGTCGCCACGATCATCGCGCTGGTGATAGCCGTCCCGGTGGGCATCTGGGCGGCCCGCTCCAATCGGGTCAGCGGCATCGTCCGCCCCGTCCTGGACTTCATGCAGACGCTGCCCGCGATGATCTACCTCATCCCGGCGATCCTGTTCTTCGGCACCGGCGCCTCCGCCGGCATCGTCGCCACCCTGATCTTCGCGCTCGCCCCCGGCGTGCGGATGACCGAGCTCGGCATCCGCCAGGTCGACAAGGAGCTCGTCGAGGCCGCCGAGGCGTTCGGCACCACACCGCGCGACACCCTGCTGCGGGTCCAGCTGCCGCTGGCGCTGCCCACGGTGATGGCCGGCGTCAACCAGGTCATCATGCTCGGCCTGTCCATGGCCGCGATCGCCGGCATGGTCGGCACCGGCGGCCTCGGTGGCGACGTCAACGAGGCCATCGGCCAGCTCAACGTGGGCCTCGGCTCCGAGGCCGGTGTCGCCATCGTGATCCTCGCGATCTACCTGGACCGCATGACCAGCGCCCTCGGCACCCAGGTCTCCCCGCTGGGCCGCCGCGCCGCCGCCAAGGCCCGCGCGACACAGGGGCTCAGGATCTGGTCCTACCGCCCCCGTCCCCAGATCGCCGTCATCGGCGTCGTCGTCCTCGCCCTCGTGGCGGGCGGCATGGGGATCTTCGGCGGCACCTCGGGCGAGGCCACGGCCGTCTCCGGCGGCAAGGACGTCGGCCAGGGCAAGAAGATCAGCATCGGTTACGTCCCCTGGGACGACGGTGTCGCCTCCACCTTCCTCTGGAAGGAGATCCTGGAGGAACGCGGCTACCAGGTGGACGCCAAGCAGTTCGACGCCGGGCCGCTCTACACCTCCCTCGCCTCCGGGAACGCCGACTTCATGACCGGCGCCTGGCTGCCGACGACCCACGAGCAGTACTGGAAGAAGTACGGCGGCAAGCTCGACGACCTCGGTGCCTGGTACGACAAGACGTCTCTGGAGCTGAGCGTCCCGTCGTACATGAAGGACATCAACTCCCTGGCCGACCTCAAGGGCAAGGGCTCGCGGTTCGGCGGGAAGATCACCGGCATCGAGTCCAGCGCGGGTGAGATGGCCCTGCTGAAGAGCAAGGTTCTCAAGGCGTACGGCCTCGACAAGGAGTACGAGGTCGTCGACAGCTCCACGCCCGCCATGCTGGCCGAGCTGAAGCGGGCGTACGCCCAGAAGGACCCGATCGTCGTCACGCTCTGGTCGCCGCACTGGGCGTACAACGACTACGACCTGAAGAAGCTCAAGGATCCCCAGGGCGCCTGGGGCTCGGGCGACGGCATCCACACCGTGGCCCGCAAGGGCTTCGCCGACGAGAACCCCGTCGTCGGGCAGTGGCTGAGGAACTTCAAGCTGGACGAGAAGCAGCTCACCAGCCTGGAGGCCGAGATCAACAAGGCGGGCAAGGGCAAGCAGCAGGACGCCGTCCGCACCTGGCTGAAGCAGCACCCGGGCCTGGCCGACAAGCTGGCCCCCGTCCAGACGACGGCGGCGGAGACGAAGCGCCCGGTGAACGTGGCCTGGTTCCCCTGGGACGAGGACATCGCCGTCACGTATCTCTGGAAGAACGTGCTGGAGCAGCGCGGCTACAAGCTGAACCTCAAGCAGATGGACGTCGGCCCGGTCTACACCGGCCTCGCCTCCGGCGATCTGGACCTCAACTTCGACGCCTGGCTGCCGTACGCCCAGAAGAACTACTGGGATCAGAGCAAGGACAGGCTCAAGGACCTCGGCACCTGGTACCGGCCGACCTCGCTGGAGGTCGCCGTGCCCTCGTACGTCAAGGGCGTGAAGTCCTACGAGGACCTCAAGGGCAAGGCGTCCCTCTTCGACGGGAAGATCATCGGGATCGAACCCGGCACCGGTGAGATGAGCCTCCTCAAGAACAAGGTCCTGCCGGGCTACGGCCTCGACAAGGAGTACGAGGTCGTCGACGGCTCCACGCCCGCGATGCTGGCCGAGCTGAAGCGGGCGTACGCCAGGAAGCAGCCCGTCGCCGTCGTCCTGTGGTCCCCGCACTGGGCGTACAGCCAGTACGACCTGACCAAGCTCGAGGACGGCAAGAAGCTCTTCGGCGAGGGCAACACGATCCGCACCATCTCCCACGAGAGGTTCCCCGAGCAGTACCCGCAGCTCACCAAGTGGATCAAGGGCTTCCATATGAGTGAGAAGGAACTCGGTACCCTGGAGAGCGAGATCAACAAGTACGGCCAGGGGCACGAGGAGCGAGCGGTCGCCGCCTGGCTGAAGGAGCACCCGGAGATGGTCGGGCGGATGACACCGTCATAACCGCTCCGGGAGCACGGTAAGGATCCGGCCAACCACATAGAGCTACGTCATCGCCCGAACTCCGATGCCGACGAGGGGACTTGGGCGGCCCGCGGCGGACGGGTGACCGAAAGTGAGCCCCCTGGCGGTTTCCAGGGGGCTGTTCGGCTGGCGCGAATCGTGAGGTACGGTCACCCGCCGTGTGACCTCGATGTGACGGCCGCGTGAAACGGTTTGCCGAACATGCGTAGGGTGCAGACAACTCATCAGGGGACGTGGCACAAAACCGACGAGCGGAGAAGGGAGCCGGAGCCATGGGCGACCACAAAGAACAGCCCCTTCGCGTCGGCGCGGCCGTGCGCCGCAGGCGCCGCGCGCTGGAGCTCACCCTCGCCGTCGTGGCCGAGCGCAGCGGCCTCTCGGTCCCCTTCCTGAGCCAGATCGAGAACGAACGCGCCCGCCCCAGCCGCAGCTCCCTGGAGAAGGTCGCCGACGCCCTGCGCACCACGGCCGTCGAACTCCTCGCCGCCGCCGACCCGGCGTGCAGCGTCGACGTCGTGCACGCCGAGGGCCCGGAGCCGGGCTACGAACCCCGGATGCGCTCCCTGGTGCGCGGCCACCACCAGATGCACGCCCAGGAGTTCACCGGTGACCATGACGCGGGCCGTGAATTCCAGTACCGCAACGACCAGTTGATGTACGTCGCCGACGGCGCGGTGGACGTCGAGGCCGAGGGCCGCGCCTACCGTCTGGGCCGCGGTGACACCCTGTACCTCACCGGCGGGGTGCGGCACCGCTGGCGCGCGACCGTGCCGGACACCCGGGTGGTCGTCGTCGCCGTGGCCGAGCACATCGAGGCGGTCCGGGACCGGCCACGGCGGTGAGAGTCGTCTCCCTGGTCCCCTCGCTGACCGAGGCGATCGCCAGCTCGGCACCCGGCGCCCTGGTCGGCGCCACCGACTGGTGCACCCATCCGGCGGACCTCGACGTCACCCGGATCGGCGGCACCAAGAACCCGGCACTCGACCGGATCGTCGCCCTCGCCCCGGACCTGGTGATCGCCAACGAGGAGGAAAACCGGGAACCGGACCTCGCGGCGCTGCGCGAGGCGGGCCTGGAGGTCCTGGTCACCGAGGTCCGGGACGTCCCGCAGGCCTTCCGGGAGCTGTCCCGGGTCGTCGAGGCGTGTGGCGCCGTACGGCCGCGCTGGCTGGACCAGGCCGAGGACGCCTGGTCGGCGCTCGAACCCCCGTCGCGCCGTACGACCGCGGTCGTGCCGATCTGGCGGCGGCCGTGGATGGTGCTGGGCCGGGACACCTTCGCGGGCGATGTGCTGTCCCGCCTGGGCGTGGACCACGTCCACGCCACCCACGAGGACCGCTATCCGCGTATCCCGCTGGAGGAGCTGCGGGCGGCCGTCCCGGACGTGGTCGTTCTCCCCGACGAGCCCTACCGCTTCACCCCCGAGGACGGCCCGGAGGCCTTCCCGGGCCTGGCCTGCGCACTCGTCAGCGGACGGCACCTGACGTGGTACGGGCCGTCGCTGGCCGAAGCACCACGGGCACTGGGCGAGGCCCTGCGAGCAGCGCTCCGCTGACGACTCCGCGCGCGGTGCGCACGGCGGCCGTGGTCCAGGCGGCCGCGAGGACGGCGTAGAGCCCCATGGCGAGCCAGTCGTAGACGACGAGCCCCGTGTGCCGGGCCAGCGCCTCGGCGCCGGTGACGCAGGTGCCGACCGGGAAGGTGAACGCCCACCAGGTCATCGAGAAGCCCATCCCGTGCCTTCGGGCCCGCACGACGTGCGCGGCGGCGAGCCCCAGCCACAGCAGCGCGAACCCCATGACGGGAACGCCGTAGAGGACCGCGAGGACGCCGAAGCCCTGGCTGTAGGGGGCCGGGACGACCCCCGGGGCCACGTCCGCGAACTTGCCGACGGCGGTGGTGGACTGGCCGAGCGGGCCGAGCACCAGGAAGAGGGTCGGGGTGAGGGCGAGGGGGAGCGGGCCGCCGGTGACGATCCGGGCGAAGACGAGCGGCAGCATGACGAGGGTCGCGAGGAGGCTGAGCCCGAACATCGCGAAGCAGGCGAGGAGCAGGGTCGCGCGCGGCTGACCGGCGGGGAGGTACGGCACGAGGAGCGGCCCGAGGGCGGCGGACACCATGGGCGCGACCAGAGGCAGCAGCCACACGGGCGTGGCCTGCTGCGGCTCGGCCTTCTGCCGTACGGCCATGAGGTACGGCACGACGACGGCGGCCGCGAGCCCCACGGCCGTACCGGCGGTGAACAGCACGGCGTCGAGAGCGACCGCGGCCCTCGTCCCGATCCAGTACCGGCCGACGGTGAGGGCACCGCCGCCGACGGCCAGCAGGGCCATGGCGAGGCAGCCGTAGAAGGGGGCCGTGGCGGGGTCGAGGAGGTGGGCGCGGGCCTGGTCGGCGTGGTGGCGCCAGTGCAGGGCGCGGGCGCAGAGGAGGGAGAGGAGCAGGGCGAGGGACAGGAGCCAGACGGCGGCGCAGATCGTGCGCAGGCCGGGGAGGTGCACGGGGAGCGCGACGCCGGCGGTGGCGACGATCGCGGTGCCCATGACGGCGGCGTACCAGTTCGGCCCGAGGTGACGGACGGCGGTGACCATGGCTCCACGGTGCCCTCCCGGGAGGGCGGCGACCAGGGAGTATGGCTCTATGAGGGCATAAGCTGTCTTTATGAGCAGCGGTGTGGAGGGGCAAGGGGCGGCGGTGGGTGGTGGGCTGTCCCACCGGGTGCCTGATCTCGGGGCGCTGGAGCTGCTGCTGGCCGTGGCGCGGCTGGGGAGCCTGGGCGGGGCGGCGCGGGAACTGGGCATCACCCAGCCGGCGGCGAGCAGCCGGATCCGCTCCATGGAACGGCAGTTGGGAGTCGCCCTGGTCGACCGCTCGCCTCGCGGCTCCCGGCTCACGGACGCCGGGGCGCTGGTGACCGACTGGGCGCGGCGGATCGTGGCGGCGGCGGAGGCCTTCGACGCCGGTGCGCAGGCGTTGCGGGTCCGGCGGGACTCCCGGCTCCGGGTGGCGGCGAGCATGACGATCGCGGAGTACCTGCTGCCGGGGTGGCTCCTCGCCCTGCGCGCGGGACGTCCGGACACGGCGGTGTCGCTGCACGCGGGGAACTCCGCGACGGTGGCGGAGCGGCTGCTGTCGGACGAGGCCGACCTGGGTTTCGTGGAGGGCCTGACGGTCCCCTCCGGCCTCGACTCGGTGGTGATAGCCCACGACCACCTGATCGTGGTGACGGCCCCGGGACATGTCTGGGCCCGCCGCCGACGCCCTCTGGAAGCCGCCGAACTGGCCATGACGCCGCTGATCCTGCGGGAGAAGGGCTCGGGCACCCGCCAGGTTTTGGACGCGGCTCTGGGGGGCCTGGCCCGCCCCCTGATCGAGCTCTCGTCCACCACGGCGGTGAAGGCGGCGGCGGTGAGCGGGGCGGGACCCGCGGTCCTGAGCGAACTGGCGGTGGGTGAGGAGCTGGCGATGCGGCGGCTGGTGCGGGTGCCGGTGGAGGGGGTGTCGCTGGCCCGGGATCTGCGGGCGGTGTGGCCCACGGGGCATCGGCCGGTGGGCCCGGCGAGGGACCTGCTGTCACTGACGCGGGTCTGAGTGCTCCGGCGGCGGCGGAGGTACCTTTCAGCGGACCCTGCTCGCCGCCGCCACCAGTCCCCGCATGACCCGCAGGTCCGCGCCCATCTCCGGATGCCACTGCACCCCCAACGCCCAGTGCGCACCGGGGAGTTCGACGGCCTCCACCGTGCCGTCCGCTGCGTACGCCGACGGCAGGAGACCCTGCCCGAGGCGGTCCACCGCCTGGTGGTGGTAGGTCGGTACGGACGTCTCCTCCGGGGCGAGAGCGCCGTAGACCGTGCCCGGTACGGGCTTGACCGGGTGGTGGCCGAAGATGCCCGGGGTCTGCGCGTGCCCGTCGATGTGCTGGACGAGGGTGCCGCCCAGGGCCACGTTCAGGAGCTGCATGCCCCGGCAGATGCCCAGCAGCGGGACACGGGCCGTCAACGCGGCCTGGATCAGGGCCAGTTCCCAGGCGTCGCGGGAACGGGCCGGTGGGCCCGTACGGGGGTCGGGGGTGGCGCCGTAGTGGACCGGCTCCACGTCCGGACCGCCCGCGATCACCAGGCCGTCCAGGCGGGCCACCGTCGCCACCGCGTGCTCCGGGGCGTCCGGCGGGAGCATCGCGGCCAGACCGCCCGCCCGCTGCACCAGGCGCGGATACCCCGCCGGCAGCAGCGCCGCCTCCAGCTCCCAGTCGCGCCAGCGCGCCCCGGCCTCCAGATAGGTGCTGACGCCGATCAGCGGTCGTACGGTCGACACTCGGTCCTCCCAGGCTTGCAATGGCCCACGGACATACCTTTGCGGCTCGGGGGGCCGGGAAGCAAGGTCACGCCAGGAACCCGCGCAACAGTGCCGCCGTCCCCGCGCAGTGCTCCCGCATCATCTCTCGCGCCCCGTCGGCGTCCCCGTCCAGCACCGCCTCGACCAGCGCCGCGTGCTGCCGCTGTGAGTGCTCCAGGTTGCGGACCAGGAGCGGGATGCAGTCCAGGAGGTCGTTCACCGAGGCGCGGACCGCCGCGTACTGCGCGGTCAGCGACGGCGAACCGCACAGCTCCGCGAGGGTCAGGTGCAGCAGTGTGTCCTGGCGCCGGTAGTCCGCCAGTGGGGCCTCCTGCGTGGCCGCCAGCGCCGCCCGCAGCCGCTCCGCCTGCTCGTCCGCGAGGCCGTGCGCCGCGCACAGGCCCGCCGCGCCCACCTCCAGGACCTCCCGGAAGCGCAGCACGTCCTCGATGTCCGCCTCGGCTATCCGCCGCCGCAGCTCCTGCTCGCCGACCGCGTTCGGGGTGCGGGGCAGCACGAACGTGCCCCCGTACCGCCCGCGCCGCGACTCCACGAGACCCTGGTCCTGGAGCACCTTCAGCACCTCGCGCAGCGTCACCCGGCTGATCCCGAGCCGCTCCGCGAGCTCCCTCTCGGCCGGCAGCCGCTCGCCCCCCGGCACCAGCCCGAGCCGCACCACCTGGAGGATCTGCTCCAGCGCCTCCTCGAAGCCGTTGCCCGCCCTGACCGGCCGCAGCACCGGTGTCAACCGGTCGTCCGGGCCGCCGTCAGCGTCCACCGACATATGGCCGAGCCCCCTTCCCAAGCAATGGTTCAGAGCAATACCTTATGGCTCCCGGCCCGGTCGGAAAAACGCGCAGCAGCCGAAGGAGCTCTCCCGTGGCAGACCGCACACCCCCGCTCAGCGTCGAGGAGCTGCACGCCCTCGTCGCGAGCGGCGAGATCGACACCGTCGTCCTGGCCTTCCCGGACATGCAAGGACGGCTCCAGGGCAAGAGGTTCGCGGCCCGCTTCTTCCTCGACGAGGTACTCCACCACGGCACCGAGGGCTGCAACTACCTCCTCGCCGTCGACACCGAGATGAACACCGTCGACGGCTATGCGATGTCCTCCTGGGACCGCGGCTACGGTGACTTCGCCATGCACCCCGACCTCGGCACCCTGCGCCGCGTGCCCTGGAACGCCGGTACGGCCATGCTGATCGCCGACCTCGCCTGGAACGACGGCTCCCCGGTGGTCGCGGCGCCCCGCCAGATCCTGCGCCGCCAGCTGGAGCGGCTCGCCGAACTGGGCTACACCGCCCAGGTCGGCACCGAGCTGGAGTTCATCGTCTTCAAGGACACCTACGAGCAGGCCTGGGACGCGCACTACCGGGGACTGACACCGGCGAACCAGTACAACATCGACTACTCGGTGCTGGGGACCGGCCGTATCGAGCCGCTGCTCCGCCGGATCCGCAACGACATGACGGCGGCCGGTCTCACCGTCGAGTCCGCCAAGGGGGAGTGCAATCCCGGCCAGCACGAGATCGTGTTCAAGTACGACGAGGCCCTGACCACCTGCGACCAGCACGCGATCTACAAGACCGGCGCCAAGGAGATCGCCGCCCAGGAGGGCGTGTCGCTGACCTTCATGGCCAAGTACAACGAGCGCGAGGGCAACTCCTGCCACATCCACCTCTCGCTCGCCGACGCCGCCGGCAACAACGCGATGGCGGGCCCGGACGGCATGTCCGACGTGATGCGGTACTTCCTCGCCGGGCAGCTCGCGGCCCTCCGGGACTTCTCCCTGCTGTACGCCCCCAACATCAACTCGTACAAGCGGTTCCAGCCGGGCTCCTTCGCGCCCACGGCCGTCGCCTGGGGCCACGACAACCGCACCTGCGCGCTGCGGGTCGTGGGCCACGGCCGCTCCCTGCGCTTCGAGAACCGGCTGCCCGGCGGTGACGTCAACCCGCACCTCGCGGTCGCCGGACTGGTCGCGGCCGGCCTCCACGGCATCGAGCAGAAGCTGGAGCTGCCGGAGGTCTGCACGGGCAACGCCTACACCGCCGAATACGCCCACGTCCCCACCACCCTGCGCGAGGCCGCCGAGCTCTGGGCGAACAGCCCGATCGCCAGGGCCGCCTTCGGCGACGAGGTCGTCGCGCACTACCGCAACATGGCCCGCGTCGAGCTCGAAGCCTTCGACGCGGCGGTCACCGACTGGGAGCTGCGCCGCTCCTTCGAACGTCTGTGAGAGGTACTTCGTTGTCCCCGTTGTCTTACGAGCATGAGCTGACCGTCCTCAACCCGGCCACCGAGGAGGTCGTCGCCACCGTCCCCGCCGCCACCGCGGCCGACGTGGACGCGGCCGTCGCGAGGGCCGCGAAGGCGCAGGCGAAGTGGGCCGCGCTCGCGCCCGCCGACCGGGCCCGGCTGCTGCGCCGGTTCGCCGACGTCGTCGACGGGCACGTCGAGGAACTGGCCCGGCTGGAGGTCCGGGAGGCCGGTCACCTCCTCGGCAACGCCCGCTGGGAGGCCGGCAACGTCCGGGACCTGCTCGCCTATGCGGCCGGGGGAGTGGAGCGGCTGAACGGCCGCCAGATCCCGGTATCCGGCGGCCTCGACGTCACGATCCTCGAACCCCTCGGTGTGGTCGGCGTCATCGCGCCCTGGAACTTCCCCCTGCCGATCGCCGCCTGGGGTACGGCACCCGCGCTCGCCGCAGGCAACGCCGTCGTCCTCAAGCCCGCCGAGACCACCCCGCTCACCGCCCTGCGGCTCGCCGAACTCGCCCTGGAGGCAGGGCTGCCGGAGGGCCTGTTCCAGGTGCTGCCGGGGCACGGACCGGTCGCGGGCACCGCCCTCGTCGAGCACCCCGGCGTCGCGAAGATCGTCTTCACCGGGTCCACCCGCACCGGCCGTGACGTCATGGAGCGCTGCGCCCGCCAGGTCAAGCCGGTCACCCTCGAACTCGGCGGCAAGAGCCCCAACATCGTCTTCGCGGACGCGGACCTCGCCCAGGCCGTCGACCCCTTCTCCTTCCTCGACAACTCCGGCCAGGACTGCTGCGCCCGCACCCGGATCCTGGTCCAGGAGTCGGTGTACGACGAGGTCCGGGAACTGCTCGCCGACGCCGTCGCCTCCGTGGTCGTGGGCGACCCGGCCGACGAGAAGACCCAGATGGGCCCGCTGATCTCCCGTCAGCAACTGGAGAGGGTGCGGCAGTTGGTGCCCGCAGACGCCCCCGGTCTGCGCGGCAGCGCCCCCGACGGGCCCGGCTTCTGGTTCGCCCCGACCGTCCTGACCGGCGAGGCGCCCGACTCCGAGGCCGCCCGCGAGGAGAT
Source organism: Streptomyces sp. NPDC005483 (assembly GCF_040606035.1). Taxonomy (NCBI): domain Bacteria; kingdom Bacillati; phylum Actinomycetota; class Actinomycetes; order Kitasatosporales; family Streptomycetaceae; genus Streptomyces; species Streptomyces sp. NPDC005483. The sequence goes on along the minus strand of NZ_JBEXEA010000029.1, from coordinate 87,112 downwards.
CTTCGGTCCGGTCGCCGTCCTGCTGCCCTTCACCGACGAGGCGGACGCGATCCGGCTCGCCAACGACACCCCGTACGGCCTCTCCGGCTCCCTCTGGACCCGCGACATCGGCCGCGCCCTGCGCCTGTCCCGGGCCGTCAAGGCGGGCAACCTGTCCGTCAACTCCCACTCCAGCGTCCGCTACTGGACCCCCTTCGGTGGCTACAAGCAGTCCGGACTCGGCCGAGAACTCGGCCCGGACGCCCTGACCGCCTTCACCGAGACCAAGAACGTCTTCATCAGCACGGAAGGCCCCGCCCAGTGACCTCTTCGACCGATCAGATCGTGTGCCGTCGTCTCGTCGGCCGCACCGCAGTCATCACCGGAGCCGGCAGCGGCATCGGCCTCGCCACCGCCCGCCGGCTCGCCTCCGAGGGCGCGAACGTCGTCTGCGCCGACGTCGACGAACCCCGCGGCAAGGCGGCCGCCGACGAGGTCGGCGGGCTCTTCGTCAAGGTCGACGTCACCGACCCGGAGCAGGTCGAGGCCCTGTTCAAGACGGCGTACGACACCTACGGCAGTGTCGACGTCGCCTTCAACAACGCGGGCATCTCCCCGCCGGACGACGACTCCATCCTGGAGACCGGCCTTGAGGCGTGGAAGCGGGTCCAGGAGGTCAACCTGACCTCCGTCTACCTGTGCTGCAAGGCCGCGATCCCCTACATGCGGCGGCAGGGCAAGGGGTCCATCATCAACACGGCGTCCTTCGTCGCGAGGATGGGCGCGGCCACGTCCCAGATCTCCTACACCGCCTCCAAGGGCGGCGTGCTCGCCATGTCCCGTGAACTGGGCGTGCAGTTCGCGCGGGAGGGCATCCGCGTGAACGCCCTGTGCCCCGGGCCGGTCAACACCCCGCTCCTGCGGGAGCTGTTCGCCAAGGACCCCGAGCGGGCCGCCCGCCGCCTGGTCCACATTCCGGTCGGCCGGTTCGCCGAGGCCGAGGAGATCGCCGCCGCCGTCGCCTTCCTGGCAAGCGACGACTCCTCCTTCGTCAACGCCAGCGACTTCCTCGTGGACGGGGGCATCTCGGGGGCGTACGTCACGCCGATGTAGGTCCCGTCCTGCAGTGCCCCCATGAGCAGGACGCTCCCGCCCGGCTGGTACCCGGACCCCGACGCCCCGCATCTGGAGCGCCGGTGGGACGGGACCGCCTGGACGGACCGCCGGCGCGCCCCCGAGGCGCCCGGCCCGCCACACGCGGCCGGCGGGCCCTTGCCGGGGGCGACGGGGACGACGTGGTGGCTGACATGGCACCGACGGTCGCGAGCCCGTCGCCCACCACCGCCTCCCCGGCCCCGTCCCGCCCGGTCGACGAACTCGACGGCATCAGCCTGCCGTTGCCGGACGGCTGGGCCCCCTCGAAGTACGTCACCCGCGACAACGTCGTGATGACCACCGAGGGCGGCAGGGTCTTCACGCACACACTGCCCGGGAACTCCGGCGCTTCCGGGAACTCCCCGGCAGGGCTCGCCAGGAAGGACATACCGCGGGCCGCTGGCGCTCCTACGGAGACATCCGTGGCCACCGGGTCGTCAGATCCGAGTGCGTCGCCGTCGGCGGATGCATCGGACACCTGGTGCGCCGGCGGGTGAAGACGGCCCGGGGGCCCGGTGGTTACGTCCAGTCGCCGGCCCTTCGCCCCGGGCTGCGGCGGCCCACCGGAGGCCGGTCGACCGCTGACTCAGAGAAACGTGTGGCCTTCTCCGCGGTACGTCGGGACGCTCGCCGTCACCGCGTCTCCCTCGATCAGGTGCAGCTTCTCGAACCGCTCGCACAGCTCACCGGCCTTGGCGTGCCGGAACCACACCTTGTCGCCGAGCAGCAGGTCGTCGGCGGGGGCGCCGAGCAGCGGGGTCTGCACCTCGCCTGGCCCCTCCTGCGGGTCGTACTTCAGCCCCTCCGGCAGATACGGCACCGGCAGCCGGTCGGGACCGGCCGCGCCGGAGGCCGGGTAGCCGCCGCCGAGGACGGTCACGACACCCACCCCGGGCCTGCGTACGACCGGCATGGCGAACAGGGCCGCCGGACGCCCGCTGAAGGACGTGTAGTTGTCGAACAGCCTCGGCACGTACAGCCCCGAACCCGCGCCGATCTCCGTGACGGCGTCCTCCGCGGCGGTGTGCTGCACACTGCCCGTGCCGCCGCCGTTGACGAACTCCAGGTCCGGGACGACGGCCCGCACCGCGCGCACCACGGCGGCGCGGCGCTCGGTCAGTTCCCGGCGGGCGGTGGCCTGCATCAGCCGTACGGCGCGGGAGCGCAACGGCCGTCCGGCCACCGAGTCCCCGACCCCGGCGATGTGCCCCTCGTAGGCCATGATCCCCACGACCTCGAACCCGGGGCGCCGGGCCACCGCGCGGGCCATGTCGGCGACCTGGGCGGGGGAGTGCAGCGGTGAACGCCGGGCGCCGACGCGGACCTTGCCGCCGAGGAGCTTCAGCGAGGTGTCCAGCTCCAGGCAGACGCGGATGACTTCGGTGCCGCCCGCGCGGGATGCGTCGATGAAGGCCAGCTGGGCGGGGTCGTCGACCATCACCGTCACGGCGGCGGCGAGCTTGGGGTCGGCGGCGAGTTCGGCGTACCCGGCGCGGTCGGCGGAGGGGTAGGCGAGCAGGATGTCGTCGAAGCCGCTCCTCGCCAGCCACAGGGACTCGGCGAGGGTGAAGGACATGATGCCCGCGAAGCCGTCCTTGGCCAGGACGCGTTCGAGCAGTGCCCGGCACCGCACGGACTTGCTCGCGACGCGGACGGGTTTCCCCGCCGCCCGGCGGACGAGATCGTCCGCGTTGGCGTCGAAGGCGTCCAGGTCCACGATGGCGAGAGGGGCATCGAGATGGGCGGTGGCCCGGTCGTATCGGGCCCGGTCGGCGGCGCGCGCAGTCATGAACGAAGCCTGCCAGACAGGATTACCGCAGGGTAGGGGGACGTTCCGGGCAGATGCCCCCGGCCTGGTGGACTGGTTCCCGTTCGCCCAGGAACAACCCGTAGAGTGACGCGCACGCACGCAGGGCCGTTCGCCCCCCGTCGCCGCCGCGCCGGGATGCCGGCCCTTCCGTGCGGGTATGCGTGCCCGGACGGCCGTCTTCCACACCGACGACTCCGACGCGGGGCCCGCGCACGACCGAACGGCCCGGACATGAGGAAACGGGGGGTGCATGAGCACGGAAGCACGCCGTGCCTCGATTCCTCCACGGCCGGCTCAGCCGCCGACGGTGGGCGACGACGGGCCCCGCTCCGAGCCGGCCGGCGAGCCGGTGGATCGGGAGATCGTCGAGCCGGGCGGACGGATCAGCGACGACTCCGACTGGCAGGCCTTCGGCGAGCGGGACCGACGGAGCTCCGGAACGCCGACGCGACCGATGTTCGGCGGGTTCGACTGGCAGGGCTCGGGAGAGACCGACAGCCGCGTGCCCGGCGGCACGCAGGGACGTGACCGGGCCTTCGGGAGCGCTGGTGCGGACCGGCAGGACCTCGGTGCCACGACTCCTCGCGCACTCGGTGACATGACCGCGGGGCGGGAGTCCGGCCTGCCGGCCGGGGAACGGTCCCAGGGACCGACCGCCGCGGGCCGGCCGCCGATACGTACGACGAACGGCAGCGGCCCGGCCTCGACACCGACCCGCGGCGAGGCGCACGCCACGTCGGACGGCCGCAGGGCCGCCGGGGACGGTTCCGGCGGTCGAGCCCCCTCGACGCCCGCGGGCGACTCCGACCCGACCGCGCGGTCCGCCTCCGGCCCCAGGGACACCCGGCACGAGGAGTTCCCGAGCTCGGGATCCCCGTACCCCGGCAGCATTCCGCCCCCGCCCCCGCCCCCGGCCTCGGCACGCTTCCCCGACGCGCCACCGGCCTCCGGTGGCGCGGACTCCGGCACGGACGCAGGCCACCGTGGAGCACGCGCGGGCAGCTCCACACCGGTTGCCAGGACACCTCAGCCCGGCTCGGCTACGCCTGTGCCGTCGTCCAGGCCCGAGACCGACGCGCCCCCGCCCCCCAGCCCGCGCAGGCCCGCCCCGGGCCCGATGCCGCCCGCTTCGAGTGCCGGGACGTCGTACCGACCGGGCACCGGTGGTCCGTCCGCGTCCCCTTCCACGAACTCGGGCAGCGCGTCCGTGCCGCCCCGGCCGAGATCGCAGCCCTCCGTGCCCCCGCGTCGCACCGGCGTCCCCGCCGAGACCGCCTCGGAGACGACCTTCCGGATACGGCCCGTTCCGACGACCGGGGACGCCCGTACGGGGTCCGCGTCCCGGGGCGGCTCCGGCGGCACCGCCGTACCGCCCATGCCGAAGACCCGCCCCGGGTTCCCGCCGCGTCCCACGCGGGAAGCGCCCGTCGCCGGTGCCACGGCTACGCCCCCGGCGCCTACCGCACCGCCTCGGACCGCGCCCCTCACACCCGACCCCGCGCTCTCCTGGAGCGCCACCGTGCCCCCGCAGGCCGGAACTCCCGGCAACGGGCGGCCTGTCGTGTCGTTCGGGGAGCCCGAGGTCGGTTACAAGCAGCGGTCGTGGAGCGTGCGGATCCCTCCCCGGATCGCCGCCGTGGCCGCGTGCGTCGTGCTCGGGCTCGGGCTCATCGGCGGTGCCGTGACCGGCAGCTGGCTGATCGGGGACTCCGGCGACGAGGGCGGCGGCGACAGCTTCGCCCAGGCCGGCGAGCTGTGGCACAGCGTGCCCGTCGACCAGCTGTTCCCGCCGACCGTGGACGGCGAGGGCGCCGGGCCCGGTGGCGCCGACCGCACCTGGACGCGGATCGCCGTCGCCCCGGACAGCGGCTGCCGGGACGCCTTCGACCCCCTGCTGCGCAAGGCCCTCGCCCCCGTCGGCTGCGAACGCCTCCTGCGCGCCACCTACGCGGACGCCACCCAGAGCTACGTCACCACCGTCGGCCTCCTCTTCACCGACGCCGACGCCGACGCCATGCGCGACCTCGACACCCGCTTCACCCGGGAGGGGCTGGAAAACCGCACCGACCTGATGCCCCTCCCGTACGCCGCGAAGAACACCCTCGCGGCAGGCTTCGGTGCGGGGCAGCGGGCCTCCTGGACGATCTCCGTCCTCACCGACGCCCCCGTCGTCGCCTACGCCGTCTCCGGCTGGGCGGACGGCCGTGCCGTCGACACCCCGGAGCCCGCCGAGAAGGCCATGGAGTCCGGCGACACCACCCCCGCCGCCCAGGCCGGCCTCGGCAACGAGGCCGAGGGCCTGGCCGACCGTGTCGAACGCGCCCTGCGCAAGACCGTCACCTCGCCCACGGAGCAGCCCTCATGAGCGTCACCACCCGCAGGGCAGGTCTCCTGAGCGTCCTCCTCGCCGCCTCCGTGGCCCTCGTCCCGCCCACCGCCGCGCACGCCGACGGCATCCGCGCCAAGCAGTGGGCCCTGGACGCCATGCACACCCAGCAGGCCTGGCAGACCACCAAGGGCGCCGGTGTCACCGTCGCCGTCCTGGACACCGGCGTCGAGAACGACCACCCCGACCTGGTGGGCAACGTCCTCACCGGCAAGGACATGATCGGCTTCGGCGCCACCCGGGGCGACCGCTCCTGGGCCCGGCACGGCACCGCCATGGCCGGCATCATCGCCGGTCACGGACACGGCGTCGGCAACGGCGACGGGGTCATGGGCATCGCCCCCGAGGCCAGGATCCTCCCCGTCCGCGTGATCCTGGAGGACGGCGACCCGGCCCGCACCAAGGCCCGCAACACCCGTGGCAACGCGCTGGCCGAGGGCATCCGCTGGGCCGCCGACCACGGCGCCGACGTCATCAACCTCTCCCTCGGCGACGACTCCGCCTCCGCGCACCCCGAGGCCGGGGAGGACGACGCCGTCCAGTACGCCCTCAAGAAGGGCGCCGTCGTCGTCGCCTCGGCGGGCAACGGCGGCGAGAAGGGCGACCACATCTCCTACCCGGCCGCCTACCCGGGCGTCATCGCCGCCACCGCCGTCGACAAATTCGGCACCCGCGCCTCCTTCTCCACCCGCCGCTGGTACGCCACGGTCGCGGCCCCCGGCGACGACGTCGTCATCGCCGACCCCGACCACAAGTACTACGAGGGCTGGGGGACCAGCGCCGCCTCCGCGTTCGTCTCGGGCGCGGTCGCCCTCGTCAGGGCCGCCCACCCCGACCTGACGCCCGCGCAGATCAAGCGTCTCCTGGAGGACACGGCCCGCAACGCCCCCGCCGGCGGCCGCGACGACTCCCGCGGCTTCGGCTTCGTCGACCCCGCGGCGGCGCTCAAGGCGGCGGACCGCCTGAAGCCGGCGGGCCTGCAGCCGGCCTCCTACGGCGCCAAGTACTTCGGCTCGGGTCCGGACACCGCCACGTCGGCCGACGACACGGCCAGTTGGGCGGCCCCGCTGGCGGGCGGCCTGGGCGTGGCGCTGCTGATCACCGCGGTGGTCCTGTGGCGCGGTCGCCGCGGCCCCCGCAGGTCCTACGAGGGTTTCTGACGCAGGACCGAAGCATCAACGAGCCGCCGCACTCGTGGCGTTGGCCGACGCGGACCCGGACGCGTCCGCACCCGTGAAGACCGAGACCGCCGCCTTCGCCGCCGCCTCCACCAGGGAAATCCCCTTCGCCTGCGTGGAGTTGCCGTTCGACAGCACGGCCACCAGATACTCGTGGCCGTCCACCGTGACCCGCCCGATGCTGTTGACGTCCCACAGCCCGGTCGTACTGCGCGGCAGCCACCCGTTCTTCAGCGCCCAGCCGGACCCGTCGGCCGCGGCCGACACCCCCCACCGCTGATCGGCCTCGATCTGCCCCATGAGCTCCTGCAGGTACGACCGCGAGGCCGCGCTCAGCTCCGAGTCGTCCCCGAACACCTGCTGGAGCAGGGTGAGTTGGTCGGCCGCCGTCGTCCGGGTCAGCCCCCACAACGCCCCGTCGCCGCCCTGCGTACCGGTCAGCCCGAACTTCTCGTTGGCGGCGTCGAGCCCCGCGGCCTTCCCGATGATGTCCCACAGCGCGGACGCAGCGGTGTTGTCGCTGTTCTCGATCATCGTCGTGGCGTACGCCTTCTCCTGCGCGCTCAGTCGCGTACCCGCCTCCTGGTGCCGGAGCAGCAGCGCCGCCAGGATGTCCACCTTCACGATGCTCGCCGTGTCGAAGGCGCCGTCGCCGTGGACCGCGCTGTCGCCCGACTCCAGGTCGAGCACCGCCGCCGAGACCTTCTGCTCGCCCGTCACGCCGACCGACCTCATGGCGTCGGCCAGCTGCTCGTCGAGATCCACCACCTGCTCCGCCACGGCCGCCTCCTGCGTCGTCGTCGCCGACGAGGGCGAGACCGACGGCGTCGTCGCCGACGATACGGCGCCGCCCGCGGGGTGCGCCCGCGCCTTCACGTAGACGGTCCCGCCGGCCGTGGCGCCGACGATGGCGACGCAGGCGAGCGCGGTGTACATCAGTGGCCGTCGGGGGGACCTGCGGACGCGGCGTCTGGCGGCTCTGGAGGACTCCATGGCGCCGATGCTCGGGCCACCGACTGTGCGGGCCGTTAGACGGACGTTAGAGCTGTGTCAGCGAACTCTGAGAAACCCGTGAAAGCCGTCACGGGCGGGTTTCCGGACCCGCACAACCGCAGCAGCAAGCCCCCTATAGGGTCGGTGACCGTGGCGAACAAGAACATTCCCGACCCTGGCTTCTCCGACGACGACGGCTCCGCCGATCCCCGGCTGAGCGCGGCGCTCGCCGCCTGGGCCGAGGACCGCGCCGCCGTGGGCCCCGTCCTGGAGGCCCTCAAGGGCGCCCGGCTGCTCGTGCCCGTGGTGGCCGTGCTCGGCGAGGTCGAGGAGGACGAGAACGGGCTGCGCCGCGAGAAGACCAGCGACATGGCCGTCCCCACCCTCAAGGCGGGATCCCGGACCGCCCTGCCGGCCTTCACCTCCACCGACTCGCTGGCCCGCTGGGACGCCGGGGCCCGCCCCGTCGCCGTACCCCTGCACCAGGCGCTGCAGGCCGCGGCGCACGAGAAGGCCGACACCGTCGTACTGGATCTGGCCGGTCCGGTGCCCTTCGAGCTGACGGGATCAGCGCTGCTGGCCCTCGCCGAGGGGCGTACCACGGCGGACCCGCTGGCCGACCCGGCGGTCGTGGCCGCGGTGCGCGGCGTGGTCGCCGACGTAAGGGCCGTGCTGCGGGCCTATCTCGGCCCGGGCCGGGCCGACGGCACCCTCGCCCTGGTCTTCGAGCCGGCCGTGCCGCACGACGCCGGCGTCCACGCGGTCGCGCGGCGCATCGCCGCCGACGAGACGCTGAGGGCCCGCCTGGTGCGCGGCCTCGACCTGGCAGTCCTGCCGGCCGGGGCCACGCCGCCGGGCGAGCCCTTGTACGTGCGCGGGTCGGACTAGCCGTAGATCGGCCCGGTGTACTTCTCACCGGGGCCGTGGCCCGGCTCGTCCGGGACCAGGGACGCCTCGCGGAAGGCCAGCTGGAGGGACTTCAGGCCGTCCCGGAGCGGAGCGGCGTGGAAGGAGCTGATCTCCGTCGCGCTCCCGTCCATGAGACCGGCGAGGGCGTGGATCAGCTTGCGGGCCTCGTCCAGGTCCTTGTACTTGTCGCCCTCCTCGGTCAGACCGAGCTTCACGGCGGCGGCGCTCATCAGGTTGACCGCGACCGTCACGATCACCTCGACGGCGGGGACCTCGGCGATGTCGCGGGTCATCTCGTCGAAGTCGGGGGAGTCGGGGGACGCGGGAGGGGTGTCACTCATGTCCCACACGATAGGGCCCGGTGCAGGCCGGTTCGCACCACCCCCCCGGATGCTGCTAACCTTGTGTGACGACCGGCCGGACACATCTGTGTGTAAGTGTGACTGGCCCACAAGTGGAGGCTCCGATCTCCCACCCGACCGCCCCCCGGGACGGCGGGTCACCCCGGTCAGGCGGCCACCATCGTTCCGTACGGACGATGGAGTCGCCCGAAAGCGCGCCCCGTGTCATCGCGGCGGTGCTCCGGCAGTGTTTTGGAGCCCCGCCTGTGATCGTTCGGGGCATTTTTTGTGCCTCGGCGCGGTTAGGTCTGACGAAAAATGACATAAGCGGCTGTCCGCCAGACCGCCGTGTGGTGCTAACCGAGGAGGATCCATCAGCGCCGAGCCCCGCATCAACGACCGGATTCGCGTTCCAGAGGTGCGACTTGTCGGTCCCAGTGGCGAGCAGGTGGGCATCGTCCCGCTGGCCAAGGCACTGGAGCTTGCGCAGGAGTACGACCTGGACCTGGTCGAGGTGGCGGCTACCGCCCGTCCGCCTGTGTGCAAGCTCATGGACTACGGGAAGTTCAAGTACGAGTCGGCCATGAAGGCCCGTGAGGCGCGCAAGAACCAGGCGCACACGGTCATCAAGGAGATGAAGCTCCGGCCGAAGATCGACCCGCACGACTATGACACCAAGAAGGGTCACGTCGTCCGGTTCCTCAAGCAGGGCGACAAGGTCAAGATCACGATCATGTTCCGTGGTCGCGAGCAGTCCCGGCCCGAGCTGGGCTACCGACTGCTGCAGCGCCTCGCGGAGGACGTGGCCGACCTCGGGTTCGTGGAGTCGAACCCGAAGCAGGACGGCCGAAACATGATCATGGTTCTCGGTCCGCACAAGAAGAAGACCGAGGCGATGGCCGAGGCCCGCCAGGCGCAGGAAGCCCGCAAGGCAGACGCGAAGGCCAACCCCGGCAAGTCGCAGAACGCCGCGGAGTCCGACTACGTCGAGGACGAGACCGAGACCGAGGTCGAGGCCGAGGCTGAGGCCCCGGCAGAGGCTTCCGCCGAGGCGTGACCCCGGGGGACGCGAGTCCCCAGGACACAACCGATACAAGAGCGACGCTCACAGTGCCCGGTTTCAGGACCGGGCACCGGAGCGCCACCGACGAGGAGATAACGGCGCTATGCCGAAGAACAAGTCGCACAGCGGTGCCAGCAAGCGCTTCAAGATCACCGGCTCCGGCAAGGTGCTCCGCGAGCGTGCCGGCAAGCGCCACCTGCTCGAGCACAAGTCGTCCCGCGTGACGCGTCGCCTCACCGGCAACGCCGAGATGGCCCCGGGCGACGCCGCGAAGATCAAGAAGCTTCTCGGCAAGTGAGGCCGGGCGCCCAGCGCCTGAAGCACCTCTAGACCGGGACCCAATCGATACCGGGCCGTGTGAGTCCAACCACGGCCCCGCTACAAGGAGTTAACAAGTGGCACGCGTCAAGCGGGCAGTCAACGCCCACAAGAAGCGCCGGGCGATCCTCGAGGCGGCCTCCGGCTACCGCGGTCAGCGTTCGCGCCTGTACCGCAAGGCCAAGGAGCAGGTCACCCACTCGCTGGTCTACAACTACAACGACCGCAAGAAGCGCAAGGGTGACTTCCGCCAGCTGTGGATCCAGCGCATCAACGCCGCTGCCCGCGCCAACGGCATCACGTACAACCGCTTCATCCAGGGTCTGAAGGCCGCGAACATCGAGGTCGACCGCAAGATCCTGGCCGAGCTGGCCGTCAACGACGCCACCGCCTTCGCGGCGCTCGTCGAGGTCGCGCAGAAGGCTCTGCCCGCGGACGTGAACGCGCCGAAGGCCGCGTGACGCCGCGCTGGCTCTAGGCCGACGTGACTGAGTGGACCCGCAGGCTGTGAAGCCTGCGGGTTCCGCTGTTTCCCGAACACCTCCGAAAGCGAAGAACATGCCGCCCGTCACCCCCGAGCTGATCTCCCCCCGTTCCCCCCGGGTCTCCGCCGCGCGGCGGCTCGCCAGGCGGAACTTCCGGGGGAAGGAGCGGCTGTTCCTGGCCGAGGGGCCGCAGGCCGTGCGGGAGGCCGCCGGGCACGGTCTGGTGGAGCTGTTCGCCACCGTGGAGGCGGCGGAGCGGTACGCCGAGATCATCGGGGAGGCCCGGGCCGTCGGGGCCCGCGTGCACCTCGCCTCCGAGGACGTCATCGCCGACATCTCCACCACCGTCACCCCGCAGGGGCTCGTCGGGATCTGCCGGTTCCTCGACACCCCCTTCGAGGAGATCCTCGCCGCCCGCCCCAAGCTCGTCGCCGTGCTCGCCAACGTGCGGGACCCCGGGAACGCCGGCACCGTCCTGCGGTGCGCCGACGCAGCCGGTGCCGAGGCCGTCGTACTGACCGACGCGTCCGTCGACCTCTACAACCCCAAGGCGGTACGGGCCTCCGTGGGCTCCCTGTTCCATCTGCCCGTCGCCGTGGGCGTGCCCGTGGAGGAGGCCGTCGCGGGGCTCAGGCAGGCCGGTGTGCGGATCCTCGCGGCCGACGGGGCCGGCACCGACGACCTCGACGCCGAGCTCGACCAGGGCACCATGGGCGGGCCGACCGCCTGGGTGTTCGGCAACGAGGCCTGGGGGCTCCCGGAGGAGACCCGCGCACTCGCGGACGCCGTGGTGCGCGTCCCGATCCACGGGAAGGCCGAGAGCCTGAACCTCGCTACCGCGGCCGCCGTATGTCTCTATGCGTCAGCCCGTGCACAGCGCGCCTCCGGAGGGTGCCGCTCCGTCACCGAGAACCAGTAAGGTGACCAGCTCGGGGGCCCCTCAGACGCCTGAGAGGTGGGGTGCGGGGATGAGTGTCGGCACGAGGAGCGCGCAGGGCGTGTCCGAGGCCTGTGCCGTTGGTCTCGCCGAACTCGGCATCGACCCCGACCAGCTGCCCGACGGCCTCGTCGTCGCGGACGAGCAGGGCCGCGTGATCTGCTTCAACACCGCCGCGGCCCGGATCACCGCCCTGCCCGCCGAGGACGCCCTCGGACAGCGGCTGGAGAAGGCCCTCCCATTAGAGGACCTGGAGGGGCGGCGCTGGTGGCAGCTGACCGACCCGTACGGCGGCCTCGCGATCCGCAGGCGCCAGCCCGAGCGGAATCTGCTGCTGCCGGGCGGCCGTGAGGTCCTCGTCTCCGCGCAGTACGTGCGCACCGCGCCCACCGGCCCCGTCCAGCGCGTCGTCGTCAGCCTGCGCGACACCGAGGCCCGCCGCCGCACCGAGCGCAGCCACGCCGAGCTGATCGCCATCGTGGCCCATGAGCTCAGGTCCCCGCTCACCTCCGTCAAGGGCTTCACCGCGACCCTCCTCGCCAAGTGGGAGAGGTTCACCGACGACCAGAAACGGCTGATGCTGGAGACCGTCGACGCGGACGCCGACCGGGTCACCCGGCTCATCGCCGAGCTGCTGGACATCTCCCGCATCGACTCCGGGCGCCTGGAGGTCAGGCGCCAGCCCGTCGACATCGGCGCCGCCGTCGGACGGCACATCCAGGCCTACGTCGCCGCCGGCCTCGCCGCCGACCGGTTCCTGCTGCGCCTGGAGCAGCCGCTGCCCATGCTGTGGGCCGACCCCGACAAGATCGACCAGGTGCTCAGCAACCTGCTGGAAAATGCCGTGCGGCACGGCGAGGGAACCGTCACGATTGACATCACGCCCACGGAGTCGCCCCGCGAGGGGGAGGACACCGGCACGTCGGTCACGGTGAGCGACGAGGGTCCCGGCATCCCGGAGGAGTCCATGAACCGCGTCTTCACCCGCTTCTGGCGGGGCAGCAAGCGCGGCGGCACCGGCCTCGGGCTCTACATCGTCAAGGGCATCGTCGAAGCCCACGGCGGCACCATCACGGTCGGCCGCGGCCCCCAGGGCGGCGCCGAGTTCCGATTTACGTTGCCCGTGAGCGCTCCGGCCTACCTGAGCTGAGTGCCCGCGGGCGCATTCGCGTACCTCCACCCCGTTAGACTCGGCCTTTGGCACCTTTGTGTCCCATGGACGGCCCTCCGAGTGAGTCGGTGACGGGGACCTTCAGCCAGCCAATCGGAAGCACGGGAAGAGATGTCGGCACCGAACAAGTCGTACGACCCTGTAGAGGTCGAGGCCCTGAAACCGGAAGAGATCGAGCGCATGCGGGACGAGGCGCTCGCCGCCTTCGCGGCCGCGGACTCCCTCGACGCGCTCCAGGAGGCCAAGGTCGCCCACACCGGGGGCGCCTCCCCGCTGGCCCTCGCCAACCGCGAGATCGGCGCCCTGCCTCCGCACGCCAAGGCCGCCGCGGGCAAGCTCGTGGGCCAGGCCCGGGGCGCGGTGAACAAGGCCCTCGCCGGCCGCCAGGCCGAGCTGGAGGCCGAGCGCGACCAGCGCGTGCTGGTCGAGGAGGCGGTGGACGTCACGCTGCCGTACGACCGCGTACCGGCCGGCGCCCGCCACCCGCTCACCACGCTCTCCGAGCGCATCGAGGACGTCTTCGTGGCCATGGGCTACGAGGTCGCCGAGGGCCCGCAGGTCGAGGCCGAGTGGTTCAACTTCGACGCGCTCAACATCGGCCCGGACCACCCGGCCCGCGGTGAGCAGGACACCTTCTTCGTCGAAGGTCCCGAGGGCGGCACCGAGTCCGGCGTCGTGCTGCGCACCCACACCTCGCCCGTGCAGATCCGCTCGCTGCTCAGCCGTGAGCTGCCGGTGTACGTGATCTGCCCCGGGGTCGTCTACCGCACCGACGAGCTGGACGCCACGCACACCCCGGTCTTCCGTCAGGTCGAGCTGCTGGCCGTCGACGAGGGCCTGACCATGGCCGACCTCAAGGGCACCATGGACCACATGGTCCAGGCCCTGTTCGGCGAGGGCATGAAGACCCGGCTGCGCCCGAACTTCTTCCCCTTCACCGAGCCGTCCGCCGAGATGGACATGGTGTGCTACGTCTGCCGCGGCGAGTCCGTCGGCAACCCCGACCGCCCCTGCCGCACCTGCTCCTCCGAGGGCTGGATCGAGCTGGGCGGCTGCGGGATGGTCAACCCCAAGGTGCTCACCGCCTGTGGCGTCGACCCGCAGAAGTACAGCGGCTTCGCCTTCGGGTTCGGCATCGAGCGGATGCTGATGTTCCGCCACAACGTCGAGGACATGCGAGACATGGTCGAGGGTGACGTCCGGTTCACCCGGCCGTTCGGGATGGAGATCTGATGCGGGTCCCGCTTTCTTGGCTGCGGGAGTACGTCGACCTGCCGGCGACCGAAACCGGCCGTGACGTCCAGGCCAAGCTCATTTCGGCCGGTCTCGAGGTCGAGTCCGTCGAGCACCTCGGCGCCGACCTCAAGGGCCCCCTCGTCGTCGGCCAGGTGCTGACCATCGAGGAGCTGGAGGGCTTCAAGAAGCCGATCCGCTTCTGCACGGTCGACGTGGGCCAGGCCAACGGCACCGGCGAGCCCCAGGAGATCGTCTGCGGTGCCCGGAACTTCGCCGTCGGCGACAAGGTCGTCGTCGTGCTCCCGGGCGCCACGCTGCCCGGCGGTTTCTCCATCTCCGCGCGCAAGACGTACGGCAGGACCTCGCACGGCATGATCTGCTCCGGCGACGAGCTGGGCATGGGCGACGACGGCAGCCACGGCATCATCGTGCTGCCCCCGGAGACCGAGGTCGGCAAGGACGCCATCGAGCTGCTCGAACTGGTCGACGAGGTCCTGGACATCGCCGTCACCGCCAACCGCGGCGACTGCCTGTCCATCCGCGGCGTGGCCCGCGAGGCCGCCATCGCCTACGGCTTGCCGCTCAGCGACCCGGCCCTGCTCGACGTCCCGGGCCCGAACGCCTTCGGTTACCCGGTCCAGGTCTCCGACCCGTTCGGCTGCGACCGCTTCACCGCGCGCACCGTCACCGGTCTGAGCCCCGAGGCCCGCTCCCCGCTCTGGCTCCAGCGCCGGCTCCAGAAGGTCGGCATGCGCCCGATCTCGCTCGCCGTCGACGTCACCAACTACGTGATGACGGAGCTCGGCCAGCCCCTGCACGCCTACGACCGCTCGCTGGTCCAGGGCACCATCGGGGTGCGCCGGGCGGAGGAGGGCGAGCAGATCAAGACCCTCGACGGCGTCGAGCGGAAGCTGCACGCCGAGGACCTGGTCATCACGGACGAGCGCGGTCCGATCGGCCTCGCGGGTGTCATGGGCGGCGCCAACACCGAGATCGCCGACCACGCCGAGGGTGAAGGCACCACCGACGTGGTCATCGAGGCGGCCCACTTCGACGCGGTCTCCATCGCGCGTACGGCCCGCCGCCACAAGCTGTCCTCCGAGGCGTCCCGGCGCTTCGAGCGCGGTGTCGACCCGCAGGCCGCCGCCGCTGCCGCGCAGCGCACGGTCGACCTGCTGGTGCTGCTCGCGGGCGGCACCGCCGAGGCCGGTGTCACCGAGGTCGTCGCCCCGTCGGCCCCGCACACCATCAGCGTCCCGGCGGACCACCCGGACAAGGTCGCGGGTGTCTTCTACGGCCGCGAGACCGTCGTACGGCGTCTTCAGGAAGTCGGCTGCGACGTGTACGGGCAGGACGAGCTGATCGTCACCGTGCCGTCCTGGCGTCCGGACCTCCAGGAGATCAACGACCTGGCCGAAGAGGTCATCCGCCTGGAGGGCTACGAGAGCCTGCCCTCCACGCTGCCCAAGCCGCCGGCCGGGCGTGGCCTGACCCACCGTCAGCGGCTGCACCGCCGGGCGGGCCGGGTGCTGGCCGGTGCCGGGTACGTCGAGGCGCCGAACTACCCCTTCGTCTCCGAGCAGATCTTCGACCAGCTGGGCCTGGAGGCCGACGACCCGGCCCGCCGTGTCGTCAGGCTGACCAACCCGCTCAACGACGAGGAGCCCGCGCTGCGCACCTCGCTGCTGCCGGGGCTGCTTGGTGCCCTGCGGCGCAACGACGGGCGGGGTTCGCACGACCTGGCGCTGTTCGAGACCGGGCTGGTCTTCCTGCCGCGCTCGGAGCAGCGGGTCGCCAGGGTGCTGCCGGTCGACCGGCGCCCCACGGAGGCGGAGATCGCCGAGCTGGACGCCGCGCTGCCCGAGCAGCCGCGACACGTGGCCGTGGTGCTCGCCGGCGCCCGGGAGCAGGCCGGCTGGTGGGGCAAGGGCCGTCCGGCCGAATGGGCCGAGGCGGTCGAGGCCGGCCGCCTGGTCGCGCGGGAGGCCGGGGTCGAACTGGTCGTCCGCCGGGGGCAGTACGGGCCGTGGCACCCGGGGCGGTGCGCCGAGTTCGTCGTCGGCGACACCGTGGTGGGGCACGCCGGTGAGCTGCATCCGCGGGTAGTGAAGGCGTTCGGGCTGCCCGCGCGTACCTGTGCGATGGAGCTGGACCTGGACGTCCTGGAGGCGGCCGGCGACGACACCCCGCAGGCGCCGGGCATCTCCACCTTCCCGGTGGCCACACAGGATGTCGCCCTGGTCGTCGACAAGTTCGTGCCGCACGCCGAGGTCGAGGCCGCGCTGCGTGCGGGCGCGGGTGACCTCCTCGAGGCGATCCGGCTGTTCGACGTCTACGAGAACGAGGAGCAGCTGGGCGACGGCAAGAAGTCGCTGGCCTACGCGCTGCGGTTCCGTGCGGGGGACCGGACGCTGACCGTGGACGAGGCGTCCGCGGCTCGCGACGCGGCGGTCGCTCTCGCGGGTGAGCGCACGGGGGCTGTGCTCAGGGCCTAGCCGCCGTGCGGCTGCGCCCGCCACGCGCTCGACAGAATCGGACCGGCCTTTCGAGGCCGGTCCGATGGCGTGTGCGGGACCCGGTCGGGTGGCCATCGGCATGATCTACGGCAAGGCTGCGGTTCCCCGGGTGGGGTTGCTGCGCGATGTGCCCGGCGGCCGGCCAGTTGTGGCGAGGACGTGCGGGACGCGCGTGGCCGGTCCCGGTACCTTCAAGCACACGTCAACAGGGGCGTACCCAAGGGGCGCGAGGAACTGCGCGACCAGCCGCAGCAGGCCCGCAGTCGACGACGCACACCCCTTTGACGCCGGTCAAGCCACGGCCAGGCCACCGCACTGTACGAGGGGGAGCCGGCGGCCCGGCCGGCCTCTTGCGAGGCATCTCAGTCAACCGGCTGGAAACTCTCCGCGACAGCGCGCACACCCTGCGGATTCGAGCACTCCGTTCACACCCCGTGTGAAGGCCGACCCACTAATCTGTCGGGCACCGAGCCATCCGGGGGGCACAGATGCAGCCCAACACTCTGCTCGACGCGATCCTCGACGAAGCCGGGATCTCGCACGCGGGGCTTGCCGCACATGTGAATCAGGCCGGCAGGGCACGCGGCCTCGCGCTCAGGTACGAACACACCGCCGTGGCGCGGTGGTTGAAGGGCCAGCGCCCACGCGGCCAGGTGCCCGACCTGATCTGCGAGGTGCTCGCCGGGCGCCTCCAACGCCCCGTCACCCTGGACGACATCGGCCTCGGCGTGCCCGGTGAACCGGCCGCCCCGCACGGCACCTCTTTGTCCGGTTTCGTCGAGCGGGCCACCGCCCTGTGGCGCTCCGACGAACAGCAGCGCCCGCACATCCTGGGCGCCCCCGCGGTCACCGGCACCCCCGCCGTCATGCCCGTGTGGGAGTGGGAGAACCCGCCCGAGGACGTCGACGTCTCCCGCGGCGGCCGGCACCGGGTCACCCGCGCCGACATCGAGATGCTCCGCGCGGCCCGCACCCACTACGAGCAGATGTACCGCAAGGCCGGCGGTGTGGCGACCCGCAGCCGGATCGTCGGCTTCCTGAACGCCGAGGCCGCGCCGCTGCTGCGCGGCAGCTACACCGACGAGACGGGCCGCCAACTGCACCGCGCCACCGGCGGGTTGGTCGCGGTCGCCGGGATCTGCGCCTACGACTCCGACGCCCACGGCCTGGCCCAGCGCTACTTCCACCAGGCCCTCCGGCTCGCCAAGGCCAGCGGCGACCGCGGACTCGGCGCCTACGTCATAGCGCTGCTGGTCAACCAGTCCCTGTTCATGCGGGAGTACCGCCAAGCCGTCGCATTCGCCGAGGCCGCGCTGCGGGCCGCGGGCAGGCACATCACCCCGGCGCTCGCCTGCGACCTCTACGCGATGCAGGCCAAGGCGTACGCCCACCTCGGCGACGGCACGACCGCCCTGTCCTGCATCCGGCGGGCCGAGCAGGCAGCCGAACGCATCCGGCGCGGATACGAGCCCGACGAGACCGGCTATGTCCAGCCGGGCCTCGTCAACGTCCAGGTGGCGGAGGCGCTCCTC
This sequence comes from Streptomyces sp. NPDC005483, assembly GCF_040606035.1. Taxonomy (NCBI): domain Bacteria; kingdom Bacillati; phylum Actinomycetota; class Actinomycetes; order Kitasatosporales; family Streptomycetaceae; genus Streptomyces; species Streptomyces sp. NPDC005483. The sequence goes on along the minus strand of NZ_JBEXEA010000029.1, from coordinate 69,103 downwards.
AGCCTCGGCGAGCTCGCGGCGGCGGCCGCGCACGCCGCGGCCGCCGTCGACAACCCGGCCCACGACCGGGGCCGGGTGCACCGGCTCGCCATGCTCAGCACGATCGAGCTGCGCCAGGGCAACGCCGACAAGGCGGTGGCCACCGCCGTGCAGATGGCGGAACAGGCACGGGGAATGGAGTCCCAGCGCCTGCGCGACAGACTCAGAGCGGTGCGCGAACACCTGGTCCGCAGTGGCTGCGCGGGCACGTCCGCGGCAGCCGAACTGATCGACGGCGCACTGCGCGTGCCCCTGTAGGACGGCACACGGGAGCCGACATCCCACAGTCCCTGCTGCGATATTGCCACTTACTCGACGGAAGGTGGCAGAACCGTGCAGTGGACGAAACAGAACGAACAAACTGTGTATGAAAACCGCTGGTTCAGCGTCAATCTCGCCGATGTCGAGCTGCCGGACGGCCGGCATCTCGACCACTTCCTGATACGACTGAGGCCCGTCGCCGTCGCCACGGTGGTGAACGAGGCCAACGAGGTCCTGCTGCTGTGGCGTCACCGCTTCATCACCGACAGCTGGGGCTGGGAACTCGCCGCGGGTGTGGTCGAGGACGGCGAGGACATCGCCGTCGCGGCCGCCAGGGAACTCGAGGAAGAGACCGGCTGGCGGCCGGGACGGCTCCGGCACCTCATGAGCGTGGAGCCCTCCAACGGGCTCACCGACGCCAAGCACCACATCTACTGGGCCGACGAGGGTGAGTACATCGGGCACCCCGTGGACGACTTCGAGTCCGACCGCCGGGAATGGGTCCCCCTGAAGCTCGTTCCCGACATGGTCGTCCGTGGGGAGGTCCCGGCCGCCAACATGGCGGCCGCGTTACTGCTGTTGCACCATCTGAGGCTCGGTCAGGACGGCTGAACCCGTCCGGCGGATCAGGCCCTTGCCCTGATCCCCCCGAGTGCCCCGAAGCCTCAGTGGCCCAGGGCCTGCCAGATCGCCACGACGAGCGCGCCCACGGCGGTGATCGCCGCGACCGCGGGAAGCGGCCAGCGGGCGTGCTCAAGGGCGATGATCCGTGCGCTCAGATCGTCGATCTCCTTGTCCGTCTGTTCCGTGCGGTGACTGAGCAGAGCGAGTCCGCCCTCGACGCGTGCGTACGCGACATCGAGGCGGCGCCGTAACTCTGCGAGTTCTCCATGGACCACGGGATGCTCCGGGTCGGCGGTCACGGGTCCGCTCCTTTCCGTAGTCGTCACATCCCTTGCATGCGCATGAAGAGTCAACTCGCCTGGTGGGCGCGCGGGGAGAGTGTGCGAGGGGCATATGCGAGCCCGGCGCGCACACGGTGTGTGAATGACGCGGGCCCGGCGCTCCGAGGAGTGCCGGGCCCGCGTTCGTCGCACTGTGTCATCAGCACCCTGGAACGGACAAGGTGCGGTCAGCCGTAGGTGTAGAACCCCGAGCCGGTCTTCCGGCCGAGCCGCCCCGCGTCGACCATGCGCTGGAGCAGCGGGGGAGCGGCGTACAGCGGCTCCTTGTACTCCTCGTACATCGAGAAGGCGACCGAGGCGACGGTGTCCAGGCCGATCAGGTCGGACAGCTTCAGGGGGCCCATCGGGTGGGCGCAGCCGAGCTCCATGCCGTTGTCGATGTCCTCGCGGCTGGCGATGCCCGACTCGAACATCCGGATCGCGGACAGGAGATACGGGATCAGCAGCGCGTTGACCACGAAGCCCGAGCGGTCCTGGGCGCGGATCGCGTGCTTGCCGAGCAGCTTCTCGGCGAACTGCTGGGCGCGGGCCAGCGTGCCCTCGGAGGTGGTGAGTGCCGGGATCAGCTCGACGAGCTTCTGCACCGGGGCCGGGTTGAAGAAGTGGATGCCGACGACCTGGTCGGGCCGCGAGGTGGCGACCGCCAGCCTCACCAGCGGGATGGAGGAGGTGTTGGAGGCCAGGATCGCGTCCGGGCGGGTCACCACCTGGTCAAGCACCTGGAAGATCTCGGTCTTCACCTGCTCGTTCTCCACGACGGCCTCGATGACGAGGTCGCGGTCCGCGAACTCGCCGAGGTCGGTGGTGAAGCTCAGCCGGGCCTGCGTCGCCGCCAGCTCGTCCGCCGAGATCTTGCCGCGCTCGGCGGCCTTGGTCAGGGAGTTGAACAGTCGGGTGCGGCCGATCTCCAGGGCCTCGCCGGTGGTCTCGGCGACCCTCACGTCCAGGCCGGCGCGGGCGCACACCTCGGCGATGCCCGCCCCCATCTGGCCGCAGCCCACCACTCCGACCCGCGCGATGTCTCCCGCCGGGAAGTCCGTCACTTCGTCCCTTTCGCTGGTCTTCACCTGGTGGCAGGTCGGCCGTGGCCGGATCCTGCTCCGTTCGAGCACGTTACTCCCAAGTATCGATGATCGATCGCCGGGGTCCGGAATCCTTCGGGCATTCTGGGGCCCGGAGACGATCCGTGACCGAGCGGATCCATGGTGTTGGGGGAGTGTGCACATGGGACGTCTGTCGCGCCGGGCCTTCGCGCTGGCCGCACTGTCGACCCTGACGACGGCCTCGGGAGCGGCCGCCGCGCCGGGCCGTCACAGGCGGGCGGCGACCGAGATGCGGGGCGTGTGGCTCGCCACCGTGTCCAACCGGGACTGGCCGTCGAAGCCCGGGCTGAGCGCCGCACAGCAGCGCGCGGAACTGATCGCCCACCTCGACCGGGCGGCGGCGGACCGCCTGAACGCGGTGATGTTCCAGGTGCGGCCCACCGCCGACGCCCTGTGGCCCTCGCCGTACGAGCCCTGGTCGCAGTACCTCACCGGTACCCAGGGCAAGAACCCCGGCTGGGACCCGCTGGGCACCGCCGTGACGGAGGCGCACCGGCGGGGACTGCAACTGCACGCCTGGTTCAATCCGTACCGAATTGCCAACCACGCCGATCCGACCAGGCTGGTCGCCTCCCACCCCGCGCGCAAGCACCCGGACTGGGTGGTGCCGTACGGCGGGAAGCTCTACTACAACCCCGGACTGCCCGAGGTCCGCGCCTTCGTCCAGGACGCGATTCTCGACGCGGTGCGCAAGTACCCGGTGGACGCGGTCCACTTCGACGACTACTTCTACCCGTACCCGGTGGCCGGCCAGACCTTCGACGACGACGCGGCCTACGACGCGTACGGCGGCGCCTTCTCGAACCGGGCCGACTGGCGGCGGGACAACATCGACAGGCTGGTGCTGGAGACCGCGGCCCGCATCAAGCGCATCCGGCCCACCGCGCAGTTCGGCATCAGCCCCTTCGGGGTGTGGCGCAACGCGGCCACCGATCCGCTCGGCTCGGACACGCGCGCGGGTGTGCAGTCGTACGACGACAACTTCGCCGACACCCGCAAGTGGGTGCGTGAGGGCTGGATCGACTACCTCGTGCCGCAGATCTACTGGAACATCGGCTTCCCGGCGGCCGACTACGCCGAACTCGTGCCCTGGTGGGCGAAACAGGCGCGGGGGAGCAGGACCAGGCTGTACCTCGGCGAGGCGCTCTACAAGGCGGGGGACCCGGCGCAGCCCGCGGCCTGGCAGGACCCCGCCGAGCTGTCCCGGCATCTCACGCTAGCGCGCGAGTACGCACCGGTGCGCGGGCATGTCTTCTTCGCCGCGAAGGAGGTCGCCTCCGACCCGGTCGGGGCGATGGCGCGAGTGGTCGCCGACCACTACCAGAAACCGGCGGTTCCCCCGCGCCGGGTCACCGGCCGGTCTGCTCGAACCGGTGTTTGATCTCGGTGTCGGGGCCGGGGGAGCACACGCCCTCGTGCCCGTCCTCGAAGCGGACGCGGTACGGGGGGTTGCCCGCCTGACCCATCACCTCGACGATCTCGCCGACCTTGTCCTGCTGTCCGACCACCCTGCCGTGCTGGACAAGCTGGTCGCCCACGGTTGCGCGCATCAGCGGTGCCTCCTCACCAAGTGGGCGGTCCGTGGCCTGATTTTACGGCGCGGGGGCCCACTGGGAGCAGCGCGTGCGCGCCGCTCAGCCCCGCGCCCGCTGGGTGACCGCGATGCACACGAGCACCGCCGCAGCCGTCAGCGGGGCGGCCACTGTCAGGTGCTCGCCGAGCATCAGCACCGACCACACCAGTGTGAGCAGGGGCTGGGCCAACTGCAACTGGCTGGCCTTGGGGATCCCGATCGCCGCCATGCCCCGGTACCAGACGACCAGGCCGAGGAACTGCGAGCCCGCCGCCACCCACAACAGTCCGGCGACGCTGTGCGCGGTGAGGTGCACGGGCTCGTACGACAGCGCGAGAGCGGCCGCGGGCACGCCGACCGGCAGGCACAGCACCAGCGCCCAGGCGATGACCTGCCAGCCCGGCATGAGCCGGGCCAGCCGGCCGCCCTCGGTGTAGCCGGCCGCGCACACCACGAGCGCGGCGAAGAGATACAGGTCGGCGGTGGTCAGGGCGCCGCCGCTCTGCTGCACGGTGAAGGCGACCACCGCCACGGCGCCCGCGAGGGCCGCGGTCCAGAAGGTGCGCGAGGGGCGGGTGCCCATGCGCAGGGCCGACAGCAGGGCGGTCGTCAGGGGGAGCAGGCCCACCACGACCGCGGCGTGCGCGGTGGTCGACGTCCGCAGGGCGAGCGTGGTCAGCAGCGGGAAGCCGATCACGACCCCGGCGGCGACGACCGCCAGCCCCGGCCAGTCACGACGGCTGGGCATCGGGACGTGCAGCGCCAGCAGACATCCACCCGCGACGAGCGCCGCGAGGACGCTGCGCACGGCGACGAGGGACCAGGGCCCGAAGCCCTCGAGACCCCACGCGGTGGCGGGGAAGGTGAGGGAGAAGGCGGCGACCCCGAGGGCGGCCTGGACGGTGCCGAAGGTCTTCGGCGGAGCGGGAACCGCTATCCCGGTCGGTGTGATAGCGCTACTCTGTACTCTCATGCAAGAGCGTAGCAGCGTGGCCGAACTGGTGGAACAGCTGCGGCGAGAGCTCGACCGCTACTCTGTGGGTGGAAAGCTCCCGTCGAGCAGGGCCCTCGTCGAGCGCTTCCGGGTAAGCCCGGTGACCGTCTCCCGGGCCCTCGCCCAGCTCGCGGCCGAGGGACTGGTGGTCACTCGCCCCGGCGCCGGTGCCTTCCGCGCCCAGGCGCGGAGCGTCCCCGCCGCGACCGGGGACACCTCCTGGCAGGAGGTCGCGCTGAGCGCGGACGGCGCCGGCGACCTCGTGCCGCGCTCGGTGGACGCGTCCGGCGTCCTGGTCTCGCTGGCGGCCCCGCCGCCCGGGGTGGTCGAGTTCAACGGCGGCTATCTGCACCCCTCCCTCCAACCGGAGCGCGCGATGTCCGCGGCCCTGGCCCGGGCGGGCCGCCGCCCCGGAGCGTGGGGGCGGCCACCGACGGAGGGATTGCCGGAACTGCGCGAGTGGTTCGCGCGGAACATCGGCGGCGCGGTCACGGCCGCGGAGGTACTGATCACCGCGGGCGGCCAGTCGGCGCTCACCACCGCCTTGCGCGCGCTGGCACCGCCCGGCGCACCCGTGCTCGTCGAGTCGCCCACGTATCCCGGCATGCTGGCGATCGCGCGCTCCGCTGGCCTGCGCCCCGTGCCGGTCCCGGTGGACGCGGACGGGGTGAAGCCCGCCCTGCTCGCCGACGCGTTCCGGGCGACCGGCGCCCGGGTCTTCGTCTGCCAGCCGCTGTTCCAGAACCCGACCGGCGCGGTACTGGCCCCCGACCGCCGCGGCGAGGTGCGGCGCATCGCCCGCGAGGCCGGTGCGTTCGTCGTCGAGGACGACTTCGTACGACGGCTCGTGCACGAGGACGCCGGCCCGCTGCCGCGTCCGCTGGCCGCCGACGACCCCGACGGAGTCGTCGTCCACGTCAGCTCGCTGACCAAGGCGACCTCGCCGAGCTTCCGGGTGAGCGCACTCGCCGCGCGCGGGCCTGTGCTGGAACGCCTGCGCGCGATCCAGGTCGTCGACACCTTCTTCGTGCCCCGCCCGCTCCAGGAGGCGGCCCTGGAACTCGTCGGTTCACCGGCCTGGCCCCGCCATCTGCGCACGATCTCGACGGAGTTGAAGGCCCGCCGGGACACGATGACCACGGCCCTCCGCCTCCACCTCCCCGAACTCGCCCTCCCGCACATCCCCTCGGGCGGCTACCACCTCTGGCTGCGCCTCCCGGACGGTACGGACGAGTCCGCGCTGACCGCCGCCGCCCTCCGCGCGGGCGTCGCGATCACTCCCGGCCGCCCGTACTTCAGCGCGGAACCCCCGGCGGGACACCTGCGGTCGAGCTTCGCGGCGGTGGCCGGGGTGGGGGAGATCGTGGAAGGGGTACGACGGTTGCGGACCGCATGTGACGAGGTGCTCCCGGCGAAAAACGCTCGACGCCGGCTCCCGTGACCTGCCAACGTCACGCCCATGACCGACACCCCGCCCCTCGCCGAGGGCTACGAGATCTCCACCGACCCCGACCGCATCGACGCCGGGCGGGTGCACCACTGGCTGTCGACCGACGCGTACTGGGCGATCGGGCGGCCGCGGGAGAAGCAGGACCGGGCCATCGCCGGATCGCTCAACTTCGGGGTGTACGCGGTGGAATCAGGGGATCAGGTGGCCTATGCGCGGGTGATCACCGATAGGGCCAGTTTCGCCTGGCTGTGTGATGTGTACGTGGACCGGTCGGTGCGAGGTGAGGGGATCGGTACGGCGTTGGTCGGGGCCGTGTGCGAGCACCTGCGGCCCTACGGGCTCAGGCGCATTCTGCTCGCCACCCAGGACGCCCACGGGGTGTACGAGAAGCTCGGGTTCGCGCCGCTCGCCAAGCCGGATCGGTGGATGGCGCTGGTCCTCGACGAGTGAGCCCCGGGGTACCCTCGGTAACTCCCCGGTAACGCCTCTTGACCTGCGCACTTTCGCGGCTCACGATCGCCGCATGCAACTTCGGGTCACGTTCGTCGCCGCGGCGCGCAGTTCCTCGCTGCTCGCCGAGCGGTTCGAGGACGACCGTCCGCTGGACCAGGCCGGCTGGGACGAGGTGCTGGGCGTATCGCACGACCTGCTGCCGCTCGCGGCGGCCGAGCTGAGGTACTGCTCGCCCACGCCCCGCAGCCGTGCCACCGGAGACGCCCTCGGTTACTCCCCTCTGGTCCAACTCGCTCTGCGCGACTGTGACATGGGGCGCTGGCGCGGGCTGACCCTCGGCGAGGCGATGGCCCGCGAGCCGGAGTCCGTGGACGCCTGGCTCGCCGACCCGCGGGCGACCCCGCACGGCGGCGAGTCACTGCTGACCTTCATCTCGCGGGTGGGGGAGTGGCTCGACACCCGGCCGGTGGAGGACGGCGGCCGTGTCGTCGCCGTCGCCGAGCCCGCCGTGATCCGGGCCGCGCTGGTGTACGCGCTGAAGGCGCCGCCGTCGACCTACTGGAACCTCGACGTACGTCCCCTGTCGGCAACCACCGTCACCGGCAGGACGGGCCGGTGGAGCCTCCGCTTCGAGGGGGTCCCGACACAGCCTGCGCGGGCGTAGGGAGCTGCTTCGCGGCGGGTCGGTGGCCGTGCTTTGAGGTGATTTGCGGGGACTTCGGGTGATGGGGACGTCTCTTGCGGGTCGCTGTCGGTGTCGGGCGGGTTGTCGCCGGGCGGTCCTGAGGTGCGGAGTGAGTCGCCTGCCCTGGTGCGGGTGGCCGCTGGGGCTCCGGGTGGTGGGTGTCTGTGCCAGTGGCGTCGGGCGGTCCGGCGGGGTGAGGCGGTGGTGTCGCCGGCCGTTGTGCGGGTCGTGGGGTGCTGATCGTCTCGGGCGGGTGGTTGCCGGGTCGGCCTGGGTGTGGGGTGCGGTGCGGGTCGCCTGCCCTGGTGCGGCTGGTCGCTGGGGCTCTGCGTGGTGGGACATGGACCGTCTTGCGTGGGTGGCTGCCGGGGGGCTTGTCGTGGTGGGTCAGTGTCGGCAACGGGCCAGTGGCTCCGGGCGGTCCGGTGCGTGAGGCGGTGGGTGCCGCCTGCTGTCGTGCGCGTCGTGGGGCGCTGATCGTCTCGGGCAGGTGGTTGCCGGGTCGTCCGGTGCGGGGTGAGTCGCCTGCCCTGGTGCGGGTGGCCGCTGAGGCTCCGCGTGGTGGGTCGCGGCTGTCTTGCGCGGGTGGTGTCGGGTCAGTGGCCGGGCAGTTCGGTGCGGTGCGTGTCGTCGGCTGTCATGCGCGTGGTCGCTGCGCCTGTGCGTGATGGTGACGTCCAGGGGGCGCCGCTGCCGGGCGCGCCCACGCGTCGGGTAGGCGACCGGCTCGGTGGTCCTATGTGGTCAGGGGGCCGTCGTCTCGGCTGCGTGGTCACCCGTCGGTTCGCGCGTGTAGTCGGTGGTCAGCAGCAGGTCCTTCGCCGGGCCGCCGACCCGCCACACCGTGCGCCAGTGGTCCGCGTCCAGGACGGTGAACTCGCCGCGGTAGAGGTCCGCAGCGCAGGGATGGTCTGCGACATGGTGGCCGGACGTCAGGTCCAGGTCGTGGAAGGGCCGCCCGTCGGAGAAGTGGACGTCCGCCGTGCCCGGTGTCCCGCCCGGAAGGAAGCTGAGGGTCCGTTCCGCGGGCCGTGGGACGCCCTGCCAGACGAAGATGCCCGACTCCTGGGACAGCAGTCCGCCGACCTCCAGTCGGCCGAAAGCGGTCGTACCGGAGAACTGCCCCTCGTCCCCGCTGGCCAGATCCCGCACGGTCCGCTCGGTCCGCCAGCTCCCGGCCAGGTAGCTCAACACGTCCGGCACTGGCCAGAACCCGTCCATCGGCCCTTCCCTTCCGACACTTTCGAAACCGCGCGACCCGTTGACGCTCCGGATCACCCTCCCTATCTTGCCGTTCGAAGTGCTGATCATCATTTGATATTTCGAACGTCACCTTCGACAGAGAGCCGCGGAGCATCCATGTCACGCACCCGCTGGAGACTCGGTCTCAGCGCCACCGCCTTCCTGGTGGCCGCCGGTCTGGTCCCCGCCCCCGCCCATGCCGAGGACGTCACCGACTACGCGATCACCGTCGACCCGGCCGCCAAGGGCGCGAAGATCGACGACACGATGTACGGCGTCTTCTTCGAGGACATCAACCGGGCCGCCGACGGCGGCCTGTACGCCGAGCTCGTCCAGAACCGCTCCTTCGAGTACTCCACCGCCGACAACTCCTCGTACACCCCGCTGACCGCCTGGGCGGTCGACGGCACCGCCCAGGTCGTGGACGACGCCGGACGCCTCAACGAGCGCAACCGCAACTACCTCTCCCTGGCCGCCGGTTCGGCCGTCACCAACGCCGGATACAACACCGGCATCCACGTGGACGAGGGCAAGAAGTACGACTTCTCGGTATGGGCCCGCGCGGACGCCGGTACGGCTCTCACCGTCTCGTTGCGGGACACCGCCGGGACTCTCGCCACCGCCCGCAAGGTGGCCGTGACCAAGAGCGGCTGGACCCGGTACAAGGCCACCTTCACCGCCACCCGGACCAGCAGCGACGGCCGCCTCACCGTGTCCTCCTCCGCCGCGGCCGCCCTCGACATGGTGTCCCTCTTCCCACGCGACACCTACCGCGGTGAGCCCAACGGGCTGCGCAAGGACCTCGCCGAGAAGATCGCCGCCCTGCACCCGGGCTTCGTGCGCTTCCCGGGCGGCTGCCTGGTGAACACGGGGTCCATGGAGGACTACAGCGAGACCTCCGGCTGGCAGCGCAAGCGCTCGTACCAGTGGAAGGACACCGTCGGCCCGGTCGAGCAGCGCGCGACCAACGCCAACTTCTGGGGCTACAACCAGAGTTACGGCCTCGGCTACTACGAGTACTTCCGCCTCTCCGAGGACATCGGCGCCATGCCGCTGCCCGTCGTCCCGGCCCTGGTGACCGGCTGCGGCCAGAACAAGGCTGTCGTCGACGAGGCACTGCTCAAGCGGCACATCCAGGACACCCTCGACCTCATCGAGTTCGCCAACGGCCCGGCGAACTCCACGTGGGGCAAGGTGCGCGCCCGGATGGGCCACCCCAAGCCCTTCCATCTCACCCACATCGAGGTCGGCAACGAGGAGAACCTGCCGAACGAGTTCTTCGCCCGCTTCAAGGAGTTCCGCGCCGCGATCCAGGCGAAGTACCCCGGCATCCAGGTGATCTCCAACTCCGGCCCGGACGACTCCGGTTCGACCTTCGACACGGCCTGGCAGCTCAACAAGGACGCCAAGGTCGACATGGTCGACGAGCACTACTACAACAGCCCGCAGTGGTTCCTGCAGAACAACGACCGCTACGACTCCTACGACCGCAGCGGCCCGAAGGTCTTCCTCGGCGAGTACGCCTCCCAGGGCAACACCTTCAAGAACGGCCTCACCGAGGCCGCGTTCATGACCGGCCTGGAGCGCAACGCCGACATCGTCAAACTCGCCTCCTACGCCCCCTTGTTCGCCAACGAGGACTACGTCCAGTGGCGCCCCGACCTGGTCTGGTTCAACAACCACGCCTCCTGGAACTCCGCCAACTACGAGGTCCAGAAGCTGTTCATGAACAACGTCGGCGACCGCGTGGTGCCGTCCACGGCCACCGGCACGCCCTCACTGCTCGCCCCGATCACCGGCGCCGTGGGCCTCTCGACGTGGGCGACGACGGCGTCGTACGACGATGTGAAGGTCACCGGCGCGGACGGGAACACCCTGCTCGCCGACGACTTCAGCGGTGACGCCTCGCAGTGGACCCACAGCGGCGGCGGCAGCTGGAGCGTCCAGGACGGGCAGTACACGCAGACGGACGTGAACGCCGAGAACACCATGGTCTCGGCCGGCGACCCGTCCTGGCACGACTACGACCTGAAGGTGAAGGCCACCAAGAGGGCCGGCAAGGAGGGCTTCCTCGTCGCCTTCGGCGTCAAGGACACCGGCAACTACTACTGGTGGAACATCGGCGGCTGGAACAACACCCAGAGCGCCGTCGAACAGGCCGTGGACGGCGGCAAGTCGACGCTGGTCTCCAAGGCCGGGTCGGTCGAGACCGGGCGTGCCTACGACATCGACGTCAAGGTGCGCGGCCGTCAGGTGACCCTCTACCTCGACGGGCAGGAGTGGGGCAGCTTCACCGACGACAAGCCGGCCGAGCCGTTCCGCCAGGTCGTCACCAGGGACCAGAAGACCGGTGACCTGATCGTCAAGGTCGTCAACGCCCAGGACTCGGCGGCCCGTACAGCCGTCGACCTGGGCGGCGCCAAGGTCGCGTCCAAGGCCCGGGTGACCACCCTGGCGGCCGCCCCGGACGCCGTGAACAGCGAGACGTCGACCGCGGTCGCCCCGGTGACGTCCACCTTCGACGGGGTCGCCGGGAAGTTCTCGTACACCTTCCCGGCGAACTCGGTCACCTTCCTGAGGATCAGGCAGAGGTAGCCGACGGGTCGGTGGGCCGCTGTCCGACGGGCAGCGGCCCCCGCTCGCCGACGCGGTCGGTCGTGTTCGAGGGGATCACCGTCCGGACTATTCCTGGGCCGCGCGGACGCTCTCCCGGCCGGCCGCACTATTCGTTGGCCTTCGGGTGGTGCGGTGTTCACCCCGTCGCCATCGGCCATCGCACAACCAAGCGGATTCGCCCCCCGTCTAAATCGGCGCAGAAACAACGCGCTGGGGTGAAGGCCCCGGACGGGGGCTCGAATTGACCAGCGAACAGGGCGTGCGACCGACCATCCCGCCCGAACCGAGGACCGCGGACGACTCCATACCCAAGCGGCCGCCGCTGTCCGCACCGGGACCGTCGGCCGGGCCCGGGCAGGCCGCGCTGCTGGCGGCGACGCTCACCGTCGTCGTGCTGTGCGCGGCCGACGCCGTCGCCCGCAGCTACCCCTTCGGGCCGCGCACCCGCAACGTCAACGACCTGGGAAACCAGTACGTCCCGTTCCACGCCCACCTGTGGGACCTGCTGCACGGGCGGGCCACCGGCGGTCTCCTCGTCAACTGGCAGTCGGGATTCGGCGCGAGCTTCCTGCCGGACCTCGGCACCTATCTCACCAGCCCGTTCGCGCTGCTCGTGGCGGTCTTCCCGAGGGGCGAGATCGATCTCGCGGTGTACGTGATCACCGTGCTGAAGATCGCCTGCGGCGGGGCCGCCATGGCCTGGCTGCTGCTGAGGCTGCGTCCCGGGCGCTGGTGGGCGGCGGGTCTGCTGGGCGCGTCCTACGCCCTGTGCGGCTGGACCGTGGCGACCGCCTCGTACAACCTCATGTGGCTGGACGGGCTGATCGCCCTGCCGCTGCTGTGCCTGGTCGGCGAGTGGATCCTGAACGGCCGGCGCCCGCTCCTCGGGGTGCTGGTCGTGACGGCCGTCTGGATCGCCAACTTCTACACCGCGTACATGGCCACCCTCGCCGCCGCTCTGGTGTTCCTGCTGCGGCTGTGGCTGGCCGACCTGCCGCGCCGCCGCAGGCTCACGGCGGCGGGCCGGGCCGCCCTGACCTTCGCGCTCGGCATGGGCCTCGCCGCACCCCTGGTGACGGTCGTGTACTTCGGCAGCGCGCACGCCTCCGAGGGCCGGTTCACGCGGTTCGCGCCGGTGGGCACGGAGGACCTGCTGGCCCGGCTGCTGCCGACGACGTACAGCTTCGGCTCCCCGGCGCTGTTCGTCGGCACCACGGCACTCCTGCTCGCCCTCGCCCTGCCCTTCCACCGGGCGGCGCCCCGCCGGGTGCGGGCCGGGTGGACGCTGCTCGTGCTCGCCGTGACCCTGTCGATGCAGTGGGGCCCGACCCATCTGATGTGGCACGCCTTCGCCGAGCCGCAGGGCAGTTCGTACCGTCAGACCTTCGTGGTGTGCGCCCTGCTGGTCGTCGCGGCCTGGCACACGCTGTCGTACGGCCCACTCGACCGGCGCGCGCTGGGCGCCGGGGCCGGGCTGCTCGCGCTGATCGCGGTCGTCGCGAGCGGCAGCCAGCTGGTCCGCTCCTTCGCCTGGCCGGTGTTTCTGACGGCGGCCCTCGGCGCGCTGCTCGGGCTGGTCCTGCTCGGCCGTGAGCGACCCGTACTGCGTATCGCCCCGGCCGCCCTCGCCGCCGTACTGCTCGTCGGAGCGCAACTGGGCGAGGCCACCGCCACCGACGCCGTGGCCACCCGGATGCGGTTCGGGCACATGGACGACTACGCCCCCTGGGGCGACCGGCAGCAGAACCAGGCGGACGCCGTCGCGCAGGCCGACGGCTGGCCCCGCTACCGCACCGACCCGGGCCGGGAACAGACCGTCGGCAACGACCCGCTGGAGGTCGGCGGGCAGGGCGCCCAGTACTACAGCAGCCACACCTCGGCCGTGCTCAGCAGCACGCTCACCGCCCTCGGCGGCGGCTGGACCTCGGGCGGCCGCAGCCTGCAGAGCCTGGACAACGCGGTCACGGACGCCATCTTCTCCGTGGGCGCCCGGGTGCACTCGCCGCCGGACCCGCACCAGAACTGGTTCCCGCAGGACGGCAGCGGGGAGACCGTGACCCGCGAGGACGTCCCGCCCCTGGTGACGGTACGGCCGTCCGCCGCGACCGGTGCCTTCGGGCCGTCGCCGTACCGCAACCAGGAACTGCTGCTGGGCGCCCGCGTCTACACCCTGCCCCGCATCACCGTCCTCAACAGCGCCGGGAAGCCCGCGGATCGCAGCACCGACCGGCGCCAGGGCGTGCGGGTCGGCGGAAAGGCGACGATCACCGCCCAGTGCCGCGCGGGCAGCGAGGTCTATCTCTGGGCGCCGTACTTCGCGGGCACCGCCCGGCTCGCCGGCCCCTCCGCCCATGGCCTGACCGGCCGGTTCCGGGCCGGCTGGCGGCCCCTCACCAAGATCGCCGCCATGGAACGGCCCGGCACGGTCCCGGACTCCGGGCGCCTCACGATCGAACTGTCCGCGAACCGGCTGGGCGTCGTGCCGGACCGGGCGGTCGGCTGCCTGGACACCGAGCGCCTGCACACCGTCGTACGACAGCTCGAAGCCACCGGCGCCACCAAGGTGACCGTCTCCGGATCCGGCGGCACGATCCGGGCCGAACTCCCGGCCGGCAGCAAGGGCGTCGCCGTCGTCGCCGCGCCCCGGATCGCCGGCTGGCGCTGCGCCTCCGGTGACGCGGCCGCCGTACCCGCGAAGGAGTACCACGGGCTGATCGCCGTACCGCTCGACGGCGGCTCGACGAGTGTCACCTGCGCTTTCCATCCGCCCGGTCTGCGGCTGGGGACGGCGGTCGGGGGCGGCGCGCTCGTCGCTCTCACCGGGTTCGGGGCGTTCGGGGTCGTACGTCGGCGGCGGTCGGCCGGGGGCTGAAGACGAGTTCGGCTTGGCCCCGCCTGGTCGTGTGCAGGTCCCAGTGGACGGGGGAGATCACCTCGGGCTGGGCCGTCGGGAAGCCGGGGCGGCGGGCGAAGCCGGCGACCGAGTCGCCCCATGAGGCTCGCGTGTCCCGTATGGCCTGGCGGTGCGGCGGCCAGTTCGGGGGTGGGCCAGGTCGCTGACTCGGGCGCGGCTTCGGTGCCGTGGCCGAGACCGACCGCCTCGTAGAGCGCGCCCAGCGCGCAGGGTTCGCCCAGGGAGTAGGTGGCGGGGATGTCGGGGTGGCGTGCCTGCAGGACTTTCACGGCGCGTTCGACGGGGCCGCGCAGTCGGGGCCTGGCCACTTGGGTGCACAGAGGTAAACGATCACTCCGCTGATCTGGGACTTTTGCGCTGGTTGGCATTGAAGCGCGCTTTCTTCTGACGATTGCCGCACGTGTTCATGTCGCACCATTTGCGGGTGCGACTTTGGCTGGTGTCGAAGAAGGCGGCTCGGCAGGACGGTGAGGCGCACAGGGCCAGTCTTCCGTCTCGTTCGCCCGAGAGGACGCTGATCGCGTCGGCGGCGATCACGCTGAGCGCGTCTTCCACGCGGGAGGCCGAGCTGAGCTGCCATTGCCGTTTGCCCTCGGGCGTCAGGATGGCCGCGGCCCGACCCTGAGCACTGCGGGTATTGATGACCTGGACGGCAGATGCGGGGAGAGCGTCCTGGAGCGCGGCTGCTGTCGCGGCGGCGTGAATCGACTCCCTCAGTTCCCGGGCGAGGTCGAGCTGGGTGGTGGTGCAGGAGTCCACGGCGAGGCCGTACACGGCCAGCCAGTCGACGAGTCGCTGCGGCGTGGGAATGCGCTCCACGGCGTCGCCGTGACGCTCCGACAGAGTCCCCGTGAAGCTGGTCGCGAGCACCGAACCAAGGCGGAAGTCAGGGAAACCGGCACGCATGGAACCACCTTAGCTGGTTGCGACGTGGTTCGGAGACCTGTTAGAACCGTCTTAGCCGGTTCCGCGAACCCAGGAGGTCTCATGCCCCGTCCGACCAGTGACGTGCAAGCATTTGAAGCCCACGCAACGGACACCGACCTCGACGATCTGCGCGTGCGACTGGCCGCGGCGCGACTGCCGGAGGCTGAGACGGTTCATGGCGCCGCGCACGGCTCTCGCCGGTGGGAGCAGGGTGTTCCTCTCGCCGACCTCGTCGATGTCGTGAACTACTGGCGCACCGGGTATGACTGGCGGTCTTTCGAAGAGCGCCTTGACCAGATCGGCCAGTTCCGCATGACCATTGACGGCCTGGGAATCCACTTCCTGCACCGCCGATCCGCGCGCGCGGATGCCACTCCTCTGATCTTGACGCACGGTTGGCCGGGCAGCATCGCCGAGTTCACCGACGTGGTGGAGGAGTTGGCGGATCCGAGGGATGCGGACGCGCCGGCGTTCCACGTCGTGGTCCCGTCGCTGCCGGGCTTCGGATACAGCGACAAGCCGGCCACCACCGGGTGGGGAACCGAAAAGATCGCGGCCGCATGGGTCGAACTGATGGGAAGGCTCGGCTACAGCAGGTTCGTAGCCCACGGCGGCGACTGGGGAGGCAACATCACCACGGTCCTCGGCGGCAGGTTCCCGGCGCACGTTCTCGGCATCCACACCACGTTCGCGGAGGCGCCGCCCGGTTTGACGACGGACGGGCTGACGGCGGTCGAGCGCCGCTGGACCGAGGAAACCCGCGATTTCTGGCACCACCGCGCGGCGTACGCGAAGCAGCAGGCGACCCGGCCGCAGACCATCGGCTACTCACTCGTCGACTCACCGGTCGGGCTTCTTGCCTGGATCCTCGACAAGTTCGCCGAGTGGTCGGACACCGACGACAGCCCGTTCGAGAGGATTTCCCGGGATCGCATTCTTGACGACGTCACCCTGTACTGGCTGACGCGGACCGGCGCATCGTCGGCCCGCATCTACTACGAAAGCCACAACTCGCTCGACCCCGAACTCCGGGTCGACGTCCCGTCAGCGATCACTATGTATCCCCGTGATATCGAGAAGACCCCGCGTCCCTGGGCGCAGGAGCGGTACCGGCAGATCGTCCGCTGGAGGTCACCCGAAACCGGGGGACATTTCCCGTCGCTGGAGGTCCCCGAGTATTTCGTCAAAGACCTGCAAGAGGGCCTCGCGGCAGTGTTGGCCGCAAATCGGTGAACGCGGCTGGGTGCCGGTACTCGATCGCCGCCTGATCCGGCTCGAGCCGTTGCCCGACGGCTTCCAGACCGAGTTCATCGAGACAGTGGAACGTGGTCGGACAGGCGCGGCGAAGACAGCCCCGAGCGCTTGCCCCCAGCGTCCCAGGAGCCCCTATGGGCGAATTCGAGCAGTGGATCGCCGCAGGGCTCGTCCGAGACAAACGGGGCAATGGGCGACGCACTCTTGATTTTGACCCACCGGCCGAACGGTGTCGTGGGCGCCTGCCGCGTTGTGGCCTTTCAGTCCCGCGGTGCGACGCGGATACGGTTTCCGTCAGGATCGGCTGCGAGGAAGGTCAGCCCGAACCCCGCATCGTGAGGCTCGTGCAGGATCGTGACGCCCTTGGACTGCCACTGCTCGAAGATCGCGTTGACATCGTCGGGCCCACCGTCGATGGCCAGGCAGACCTCACTGGTACGCGGGACGTCCGGTGACAGGTCCTCGAACTGGCCGGACCACAGACCGAGGTCAGCGCCTGGCCCGAGGTCGAAGGTGATGTATCCCGGAGTCTCGAACGAAGGGCTCAGGCCGAGGAGGCCGCCGTAGAAACGAGCCGCGGCGGGGGCGTCGTTCACATAGACGATGGACACGACGGATGTGGTCATGGTTGTTCCTTCTCACAGGTCGTAGGCACGTATCCACCAGCCTGATCGGAATATGCGCCGTATCGTGTCGTAATTCCTGAAAAACTTGGGGTGTGACGCCAGACCGCTTTTTCACCCTGATGCTGCTCCTCGCATCGCGGGATGCAGTGACCACCCAGGAACTTGCCTCGGCGCTCGGAGTGTCCCTTCGAACCATCACCCGGGACCTGAACTGGCTCCGCGACGCCGGTCTGCCGGTGACCGCGCACCGGGGCCGCCTCGGAGGCGTGACCATGCTGCCCGGGTCCGGGCTCGATCTCACGCGGCTCACGCCTGGCGAGCGTGATCATCTCTCGCTCCCCGGGCTGGACGAGAAGCAACGTGCGGAGCTCGACTCGTCGGTCGACAGCCGGCGCGCGCTCTCCAAGATCGTCGCTACTCAGTCACGTCGAGGTCATGAGCTCCTGCCGCTCACCGACGTAGTGCACGTGGACAGTCGTCCCTGGCTCCGGACACGAGCTTCCGGCACGACTCCGGCTTCGCTGATCGGCTCGGTGCGGCGAGCTCGCCGGCTACGGATCGAGTACGACAGCCCACGCGAGTCATGCCCACGCGACCTGGTCGTGGATCCCTACGGGCTGTTCGCCAAGGCCGGCATCTGGTATCTCGTCGCCGACTGCGCCCACGTGCCACAGATGTACCGACTCGAACGGATCACGACGTGGAAGGAAGTCGACCAGCCACGACGGATCCGAGAGAACCAGACCCTGGCCACCGTCGCTGCAGCGCTCATCGATCAGTGGGAACACAACCATGCGATAGAGGTCAGCGCCACCATCGACCAGACCCAGATCGAGCGGGCGCGACGGATCTTCGGCCAACGACTCGTCCGGGACGGCCACGAGGCATCCGCCTCCGGCCACAAGGTGACGATCCGCTTCCTGCATCTGGAGGACGTGCGAGCACTACTGCCGTTCGGGAGCACCATCACTGTGCACGGCCCCACCGAAGCCAGGGCTCACCTCCGCGCCCTCGCCACCGACCTTGCCCACCACTATGCGCCGTCACCAACGTCCTGACCTCCACCACTGGTCAGTGAACGCGCCCATTGCGCGGTCGAGCAGCACGGTCAGCGGGAATGCTCCCGCACAGGTCACCCACCCCGTCGAAGCCGCGTCGAGACAGGCAAGGGCGGCCGCGACCAGGGCACTTGGCCTGGGATCCTCCGGCCGGTCAGGACTGGCACCGGGTCGCCGTGCGACCTCAGGGACCATCAGCTCCTGCCAGAGCAACTGCTTCTCGAAGCTGGCCCGCCGAGCAGTACTCCGGCGCCCTCGGCGTGCCTGGCGGCAAGGACGTCTCCCCGCAACTGTCCTGGAGGGGCGCCCCCGAGGGCACCAAGAGCTACGCCGTCACGGTGCGACCCCGACGCCCCCGCCGGCTCCGGCTTCTGGCGCTGGGCGGTGGCCGACATCCCGGTCGGCGTGAGCGACTGCCCGAGGGAGCGGGCGACGACACCGGCTCGGGTCTGCCCGAGGGCACCCTCCAGCTGCCCAACGACGCCCGCGCCGCCCGCCGGGCACGGCCCGCACCTCCACTTCGTCGTGGTGCACGCCCTCGCCGCCGAGTCCATCGGCGTCCCGGCCGAGGCCACCCCGGCCTTCCTCGGCTTCAACATCGCCGGCCACATCCTCGCCCGCGCGGTCCTCACGGCCACCGCCGAGATACCGGCTGCCTGACGAACGGTCATGCCCTCAGCACGCCTGTCCCTCGGTGTTTGGCGGCATCCGGGGAGGGACTCGGGGTGGCGCGATGGGCAACGGTGGCTGGGCAGAACCACGATCGCCAGCGCCTGTATCGCCGCGCTCACCGGCACCTCTCTGCACCACCCCGAGCCCGTAAGGCCACCCAGGGACGCGTCGAGAACGCCGTCGACCTCGCGTACGCCGACGGCTTCCTGCGGCATGGCTCGGCACCGGCGCCTACCTCCAGCTGAAGTGGGGCGCCGACTCTGCCCTCCGCCCTTGCCGCACTCCTCGCCCTCGCCGCATACCTGGCCGGTCGCCGCAGTGGGCAGAGCGTTCGGGCACTTCTCGTCGAACCCGCCTGTCCGGAACCGGATTCGAGGGAGGCAGTCAGGGGCGGTGACGCGCCTGCCGTCGTCGCCCAGGCGATCGTCACGGCAGTGACCGATACGAAGCCGAAGCCGCGTTACACCGTCGCCATCTGGCCGGACGCGTACGTACTGCGCCGCCTCGCTCGCTCCGGGGTCTTCGACACGCAGATCCGCAAGCTGAACCAGCTGGCGCCGGCCCACGCCATCGAACCCGTGCGAGGGAAACAAGGGGAAGGTCGGGCCTGCTGAGGTAATTGACAGGGTACGAACGTACCTCTTAACGTACCCGCATCCGACGTCGCCGCGGCTCGACGAGGAGCACCGATGCAGCGGTCGACCAGCGCACGGTCGCCGCCCGCGAGGACGTCCTGTGCTTCGCCACCCCCGTGCTCGAGGAGGCCGTCGAGGTCACCGGCCCGGTCAGCCTGACCCTGTACGTGTCCTCGTCGGCGGTGGACACCGACTTCACCGCCAAGCTCGTCGACGTCTTCCCGGACGGCAAGGCGATCAACCTGTGCGACGGGATCCTGCGCACCCGCTACCGGGGCGGCTTGGCCACGGAAGAGCTGATGGAGCCGGGCACGGTCTACGAGATCACCGTCGACATGACGGGCACCTCCAACGTGTTCCTGCCCGGTCACCGCATCCGTGTGGACGTCTCCAGCAGCAACTTCCCCCGCTACGACCGCAACACCAACACCGGCGGCGTCATCGCCCACGAGAGCGAGGAGCAGATGATTCCCGCGATCAACCACATCCACCACGGGCCGGACCACCCCAGCCGTCTGGTGCTGCCGGTCATCGACCGCAAGGACCACTCGTGAGCGCCGCCGACCGGGTCACCGAACTGACCGCGACCTTCGCGGCTCCCTCCCTCGACGTTGCCGGGCTCCTGTGTGACCGGCACCCCGCCAACCAGACAGCGTTCACCGTCGTCGACAGCGACGGCAAGGCTTCCACGCTGTCGTACGGCGAACTCGCCGCACACTCGCACCGGTACGCCCGGGCGTTGCAGGTGCTCGGAGTCGGCCCAGGTGACAGGGTGGCGACCCTGATGGGCAAGGGGACCGACCTGGTCACCGTCATCCTGGCGATCTGGCGGCTCGGGGCGGTCTACGTCCCGCTGTTCACCGCGTTCGCACCCCAGGCCATCGCCCTGCGTCTGGAGGGCGCGGGTGCGCACGTCGTGGTCGTCGATCCGGACCAGCGCCACAAGCTCGACCCGGGCCCCGACATGCCGGACGACCCCGAGCGCCGCATCGTCGTCGCCGGAACCGGTACCCAGTACGGCGACCTGGTGCTGGCCGACCTCCTCGCCGCCGCCTCGCCCGAGCCGGTGCCCGCCGTCACCACCAGCGGCGACGGCCCGCTGGTGCACATGTTCACCTCCGGCACCACCGGCAAGCCCAAGGGCGTCATCCACCCCGTCTCGTACATCGCCGGCTGGCAGATCTACCTGGAATACGGTCTCGGCGTCACCCCGGACAGCAGCTACTGGTGCGCCGCCGACCCCGGCTGGGCCTACGGCCTGTACTCCGCGATCGTCGCCCCGCTGGCCGCCGGCATCCCCAGCCTGCTGCTGACCGGCGGGTTCTCCCCGGAGACGACCTGGCGCACCCTCTCCGACCACCAGGTCACCGACTTCACCGCCGCCCCCACCGTGTACCGGGGACTGCGCTCCGCGTCGGTACCGGTGCCCCAGGGCCTGCGGCTGGAACGGGCGTCCAGTGCGGGCGAGCCCCTGACCCCCGAGGTCAACGAGTGGGCCGCCACCGCGCTCGGCCTGGCGGTGCACGACCACTTCGGCCAGACCGAGGTCGGCATGCCCCTGGCCAACCACCACCACCGCGAACTCGCCAGCCCGCTCAAGACGGGATCGATGGGCCGGCCGGTGCCCGGCTGGACCCTGACCGTCCTGGCCGACGAGCAGGACGAGGTCGCCGGACCGGACGTGCTCGGCCGGGTCGCGATCGACGTCGCGGCC
Source organism: Streptomyces sp. NPDC005483 (assembly GCF_040606035.1). NCBI lineage: Bacteria > Bacillati > Actinomycetota > Actinomycetes > Kitasatosporales > Streptomycetaceae > Streptomyces > Streptomyces sp. NPDC005483. Next base: position 47,922 of record NZ_JBEXEA010000029.1, on the reverse strand, counting down.
AGCCCGCTGATGACCTTCCGCGACTACCAGATCCCCGGGCAGAGTGCCTCCAAGTTCACCCCCGACGGCCGCTACTACCTCACCGGCGACGCCGGACGGGTCGACGCCGACGGCGACTTCTTCTTCTCCTCCCGCGACGACGACGTCATCATCATGGCCGGATACCGGATCGGGCCGTTCGAGGTCGAGAGCGTGCTGGCCCAGCATCCCGCCGTCGCCGAGTGCAGTGTGATCGGCGCACCCGACGAGGTCCGCGGCGAGGTCATCGAGGCGTACGTCGTCCTGCGCGACGGCGCCGAGGGTTCACCGGAACTGGCCGCCGAGCTCCAGCAGTTGGTCAAGACCCGGTACGCCGCCCACGCCTATCCGCGCGCGATCCACTTCATCGACTCTCTGCCCAAGACCCCGAGCGGCAAGACCCAGCGTTATCTGCTGCGCAGGCGCCGACGCACCGAACTGAACACCCCGGAGTGACGTTGACCGGCATGGAACCCCTGCTCGTGGAGCAACGCGGCCCCGTCCGCCGGCTGTTGCTCAACCGCCCCGAGCGGCGCAACGCCCTCGACATCCCCCTCATCGAGGCCCTGGACAAGCAGATCACCAGCGCCGAGGCCGATCCCGAGACTGCGGTCATCGCGGTGGCGGGCAAGGGACGGAGCTTCTGTGCCGGCGGTGACTTCCACCAGTTCCTCGAACTCCACGACCGGGGCGACAACCCGGTCGACTTCCTGACCGACGTCTCGGCCTGCTTCAGCCGTATCGCGGCCAGCCCCAAACCCTGGGTCGCCGTACTGCACGGCCACGCCGTCGCCGGGGGTCTCGAACTCGCCCTGGCCTGCGATGTCGTCGTCGCCGCCGACACCACGCTCATCGGCGACGGCCACACCAAGCAACGCCTGGTACCGGCCGGCGGATCGAGCGTCCGGCTGCCCCAAGCGGTCGGCCGGGGTCTGTCCCGCTGGCTCCTGCTCACCGGAGAACTGCTCCCTGCCGCCGCCTTCGAGAACACCGGCTGGATCCACGCGATCGTGCCCGAGGCGGACCTCGACGCCACCGCCACCCGTGTCTGCCACCAGCTGGCCGACCGCCACAGCCCCGCCCAGCAACACCTCAAGACACTGCTGCACCGGATCGACGGCATGCCCCCCGAGCAGGCCCTGCGCGAGGAACTGACCACCTTCGCCGACAACTGGACCGCGAGCTCGGTGGCCGACGCCCTGCGGACCTTCCTCACTCCCGCCACCACGAAAGCAGACAGCAAGTGAATCGCTACCAGGGGCGCGTCGTCGCCATCACCGGCGCCGCACAAGGACTCGGCCTCGCCATGGCAACCCGCTTCGCCGCCGAGGGCGCCACCGTCGCCCTCGCCGATGTCAACGAACACGCCCTCACCGACGCCGCCGGAACCCTCACCGGCGTCCACGACCCCAAACACCGCACCGACGTCGTGGACGTGACCGACTCCGCCCAGGTCAACACCTGGATCGACGGCATCACCACCGACCTCGGCCGCCTCGACGTGCTGGTCAACAACGCCGGCATCATCCGCGACAACCGCGTCGAGGACATCACCGACGACGACTGGCACGCCGTCATCGACGTCAGCCTCACCGGCGGCTTCCACTGCGCCCGCGCCGCCTTCGCCCCCATGAAACGCCAGGGCTACGGCCGCATCGTCAGCTTCTCCTCCATGTCCTGGCGCGGGAACTTCGGCCAGACCAACTACGTGGCCGCCAAAGCCGGCATCGTCGGCATGACCCGCACCCTCGCCCTCGAAGGCGCCCGCCACGGCATCACCGCCAACGCCATCGCCCCCGGCCTCATCGAAACCCCCATGCTCGCCTCCATGAACGGCCCCGCACGCGACAAGCTCACCCACAAGATCCCCATGCGTCACACCGGCCGGCCCGAGGACATCGCCGAAGCCGCGGCCTTCCTCGCCAGCGAGGCTGCCGGCTACATCACCGGCGTCGTCCTGGACGTGGACGGCGGCATCTCCATCGGATCCTCGATCCGATAACGCCGCCTCGACGGTCAGACAGGGACGTGGGCTCGCCGTGGTCAGGGCGACGATTCGCCGGTTCCGGCGAAGATGCCCGTGGGACTCGACGAGCGGAGCCGGAGCCGACGTCATCGTCGACCATGCGGGAGGCCCCTACCTGCCGGCGATCATCCGCGCCGGGGGCGTGCGGGGACGTATCGTCCTCCCGTAAACAGCTGGAGATCGTCGGTACGACCTTCCGCACGCGCGCCCCGGACGAGAAGGCCGAAGTCGTCAGGCCCGAAGCGGTCCACACCCCTCTCGTTTCGGGTCACAGCGCCCTCGGCGCGTCCGCCGGAGACGGAGCCGATGACCGCGCCCTCGCCGCAGACGGTGAGGGCCGTGCCGGGAGCGCGTGAGTATGCATGTGGTTGCATAAACGTGCAGCGAAACGTATAGTCATGCCATCCAGGAGGAGGATGACATGGCGGTACGGGCGGCAGTGGCCGGAGCGAGCGGATACGCGGGCGGTGAGGTCCTGCGACTGCTCCTGGCGCACCCCGAGGTCGAGGTCGGCGCGCTGACCGGCAACTCCAACGCCGGGCAGAAGCTCGGGGCGCTCCAGCCCCACCTGCTGCCGCTGGCCGACCGGGTACTCCAGGAGACCACGGCCGACGTCCTCGCCGGACATGACGTCGTCTTCCTCGCCCTGCCCCACGGACAGAGTGCCGCCGTCGCCGACCAGCTCGGCCCGGACGTCCTCGTCGTCGACATGGGTGCCGACTTCCGGCTGAAGGACGCGGCCGACTGGGAGAAGTTCTACGGCTCCCCGCACGCCGGCACCTGGCCCTACGGCCTTCCCGAGCTGCCCGGTGCCCGCGCCGCGCTGGAGGGGACCAAGCGCGTCGCGGTGCCCGGTTGCTACCCGACCGCCGTCACACTCGCCCTCTTCCCGGCCTACACCGCAGGACTCGCCGAGCACGAGGCCGTGATCGTCGCCGCCTCCGGCACCTCCGGCGCCGGCAAGGCGCCCAAGCCGAACCTGCTGGGCAGCGAGGTCATGGGGTCCATGTCGCCGTACGGCGTCGGCGGCGGCCACCGGCACACGCCGGAGATCGTCCAGAACCTCAGCGGGGTGGCGGGGGACCGCATCTCCGTCTCCTTCACCCCGACCCTCGCGCCCATGCCCCGCGGCATCCTCGCCACGTGCAGCGCCAAGGCGAAGCCCGGCGTCACCGCCGAGTCCGTGCGTGCCGCCTACGAGAAGGCCCTCGCCGACGAACCCTTCGTCCACCTGCTGCCCGAGGGCCAGTGGCCCGCCACGGCGTCCGTCTACGGTTCGAACGGCGTTCAGGTGCAGGTCGCCCTCGACGAGGCCGCGGGCCGCATCATCGCGATCAGCGCCATCGACAACCTGGCCAAGGGAACCGCCGGTGGTGCCGTCCAGAGCATGAACATCGCCCTCGGCCTCCCCGAGGAGCTCGGTCTTTCCACGATCGGAGTCGCACCGTGAGCGTCACGGCAGCCAAGGGATTCCAGGCGGCGGGCATCGCCGCCGGAATCAAGGAGAACGGCAATCCGGACCTGGCCCTCGTGGTCAACACCGGCCCCCGCCGCGCCGCCGCCGGCGTCTTCACGTCCAACCGCGTGAAGGCCGCGCCCGTCCTGTGGTCCGAGCAGGTACTGAAGAGCGGCGAGCTGACCGCCGTCGTCCTCAACTCCGGTGGCGCCAACGCCTGTACGGGGCCGAAGGGCTTCCAGGACACGCACGCGACCGCCGAGAAGGTCGCCGAGGTGCTGGACATCGGCGCGGGTGAGGTCGCCGTCGCCTCGACCGGACTCATCGGCCTGCTTCTTCCTATGGACAAGCTGCTCCCGGGCGTCGAGGCCGCCGCGGCCCAACTCTCCGAGCACGGTGGTGAGAAGGCCGCCATCGCCATCAAGACCACCGACACCGTCCACAAGACGTCCGTCGTGACCAAGGACGGCTGGACCGTCGGCGGCATGGCCAAGGGCGCGGGCATGCTCGCCCCCGGCCTCGCCACCATGCTGGTCGTCCTCACCACCGACGCGGACCTCGACAGCGAGGCCCTGGACAGGGCCCTGCGGGCCGCCACCCGGACCACCTTCGACCGCGTCGACTCCGACGGCTGCATGTCCACCAACGACACCGTGCTGCTGCTCGCCTCCGGCGCCTCCGAAGTCACCCCGGAATACGCGGAGTTCGCGGAAGCCGTACGCCAGGTCTGCGACGACCTCGGCCAGCAGCTCATCCGGGACGCCGAGGGCGCCAGCAAGGACATCAAGGTCGAGGTGATCAACGCCGCGAGCGAGGACGACGCCGTCGAGGTGGGCCGCTCCATCGCCCGCAACAACCTCCTCAAGTGCGCCATCCACGGCGAGGACCCCAACTGGGGCCGCGTGCTCTCCGCGATCGGCACCACGAAGGCCGCCTTCGAGCCGGATCAGCTGAACGTCGCCATCAACGGCGTCTGGGTCTGCAAGAACGGCGGCGTCGGCGAGGACCGCGACAAGGTCGACATGCGCTACCGCGAGGTGCACATCGTCGCCGACCTCGCCGCAGGGTCCGAGACGGCCACCATCTGGACCAACGACCTCACCGCCGACTACGTCCACGAGAACAGCGCCTACTCCTCATGAGCACCACGCGAAAGCACACCGCGCTCCCCAAGGCCCAGATCCTCATCGAGGCGCTGCCCTGGCTGGTCCGCCACAACGGCAAGACCGTCGTCATCAAGTTCGGCGGCAACGCCATGATCGACGAGGACCTGAAGGCAGCCTTCGCCCAGGACGTCGTGTTCCTGCACCACGCCGGACTCAAGCCGGTCGTCGTGCACGGCGGCGGCCCGCAGATCAGCGCCGCCCTCGACAAGCACGGCATCGTCAGCGAGTTCAAGGCCGGCCTGCGCGTCACCACCGAGGACGCCATGGACGTCGTACGGATGGTGCTGGCCGGGCAGGTCCAGCGCGAGCTGGTCGGGCTGCTCAACCAACACGGGCCGCTCGCCGTCGGGTTGACCGGCGAGGACGCGCACACCATCACCGCCACCAAGCACCAGCCCGAGATCGACGGCGAGTTGGTCGACATCGGGCGGGTGGGCGAGATCACCGCGATCGACACGGGCGCGATCGAGGCACTGCTCGCCGACGGCCGCATCCCGGTCGTCTCCTCGATCGCCCGGAGCCAGGACGACGGACATGTCTACAACGTCAATGCTGATACGGCGGCTGCGGCACTCGCTGCTGCTCTTGACGCCGAAACCCTCATGGTCCTCACGGACGTCGAGGGCCTCTACGAGGACTGGCCGCACAGCGACGAGGTGATCAGCCGCCTCACGGCTTCCCAACTGGAGAAGCTGCTGCCGGAGTTGAGCTCCGGCATGGTCCCGAAGATGGAGGGCTGCCTGCACGCCGTGCGCAACGGCGTGCACACGGCCCGGGTCATCGACGGGCGGGTCCAGCACTCGATCCTGCTGGAGATCTTCACCGACGAAGGAATCGGCACGATGGTCGTGCCGGACGCGCAAGAGGGGGATGCCGTATGACCGACAATCAGGAGCTCACCCAGCGCTGGCAGGGCTCGCTCATGAACAACTACGGCACCCCGCGGCTCCCGCTCGTCCGCGGTGAGGGACTCAAGGTCTGGGACAGCGAGGGCAGGCAGTACCTCGACTTCGTCGGCGGCATCGCCACCAACGCGCTAGGCCACGCCCACCCGGCCGTCGTCGAGGCCGTGAGCACGCAGATCGCCTCCCTCGGCCACATCTCCAACTTCTTCATGGCCGAGCCGACCGTCGCCCTCGCCGAACGGCTGCTCCAGCTCTTCGGCCGGGACGGCAAGGTCTTCTTCTGCAACTCCGGCGCCGAGTCGGTCGAGGCGGCCTTCAAGATCGGCCGGCTGACCGGGCGCACCCACATGGTCGCCACCGAGGGCGGCTTCCACGGCCGCACCATGGGCGCCCTCGCGCTCACCGGCCAGCCCGCCAAGCGGACCCCCTTCCTGCCGCTGCCCGGTGACGTCACGCATGTGCCGTACGGCGACGCACAGGCCCTGGCCGCCGCGGTCACCGAGGACACCGCACTCGTCCTCATCGAGCCCATCCAGGGCGAGAACGGTGTCGTGGTGCCCCCGGCCGGCTACCTCAAGGCGGCCCGGGCGATCACGGCGGCCAAGGGCGCGCTGCTGGTCCTCGACGAGGTGCAGACCGGCATCGGCCGTACCGGGCACTGGTTCGAGTACCAGGCCCACGAGGGCGTACTGCCGGACGTGGTCACCCTCGCCAAGCAGCTCGGCGGCGGGCTCCCGCTCGGCGCGACCGTCGCCTTCGGGCGGGCCGCGGAACTGCTCCAGCCGGGGCAGCACGGGACGACGTTCGGCGGGAACCCGGTCGCGTGCGCGGCGGGACTCGCCGTTCTCGACACCATCGCGAACGACGGGTTGCTGGAGAACGTCAAGCGGCAGAGCGAGAAGTTGCGGGACGGGATCGAGTCGCTGGGGCACCCGCTGGTCTCCCAGGTCCGGGGCGCGGGACTCCTCCTGGGTATCGTGCTCACCGAGCCGCTCGCGCCGCAGGTGCAGCAGGCGGCTCAGGAGGCCGGTCTCCTGGTGAACGCGCCCGCCCCCGATGTCGTACGGCTGATGCCGCCGCTGAACCTCGGCGACGACGAAGTGGACGCGCTTCTTCAGGCGCTGCCCGGCATCCTGGGTGCCGCTGAGGGAGACGGATGATCCGGGGAATGAGACGACGATGAGTCATGCGCAGGATCACGAGCACAACGGGGTCGCGGGGCCTGCCGTGCCGCAGACGCGTACCGCGCGCCACCGCCGGATCGTGGACATCCTCAACCGGCAACCGGTGCGGTCGCAGAGCCAGTTGGCCAAGCTGCTGTCCGACGACGGGCTGAGCGTCACGCAGGCGACGCTCTCCCGGGACCTCGACGAGCTGAACGCGGTGAAGATCCGCAACAACGACGGCGACCTGATCTACGCGGTGCCGAGCGAGGGGGGTTTCCGGACTCCTCGGGCGCCGCTGGGGGAGTCGGCGAAGGAGGAGCGGATGCGGCGGCTCTCCCAGGAGCTGCTGATCTCCGCGGAGGCTTCGGCGAATCTTGTGGTCCTGCGGACTCCTCCGGGGGCCGCGCAGTTCTTGGCGTCGGCGATTGATCAGGCCGAGCTGCAGGACATCCTGGGGACGATCGCCGGTGACGACACGTTGATGCTGATCAGCCGGAACCCTACGGGGGGTCAGGCGCTGGCTGAGCATTTGTTGCGGTTGGCTCAGAACGGGCACTAGCGGTTGTCCGTTGGGCGCGGGTCTGTGGGGGCTGATCGCGCCCGCGCGGCGGAGCCGCAAATCGACACAGCCCCGCGCCCCCAAAAAAGTCAGCCGAGCCTAGCTGCTAGGCCTCCGGTACACCTGACCTCGTCGCCCGCGGTGATCAGCAGCGCCTCCACGTCCGGCAACGACTCCAGCCACGCCAGGCCCTCCCGCGACCCCATCGCGAAGGCCGCCGTCGCCCAGCAGTCCGCCCAGGTGATGGTGCGTGCCACTACCGTCACCGCCACCAGGTCCGTCACCGCCGAGCGGCCCGTGCGGGGGTCGACTATGTGGGCGCCCCGCTCTGCCGTGCCGGAGGTCGCCACCGCCAGCTCCGCCGCGCCCGCCGCCGAGACCACCGCCGCCAGGCCGCCCGGGCGCAGGGGGTCCGAGACGCCTACGCGCCACGGGCGTTCCGGGCCCGGTACGCCCAACAGCTGTACGTCTCCGCCGCCGTTGACGCTCACCCCCGTCGCCCCCGCGAGAGCCATGCGGCGGGCCGCGCGTTCCACCGCCCAGCCCTTGACGATGCCCGTCGGGTCGAGGCGGCCCTCGTAGCGCATGCTGAACCAGCCGTCGCTCAACCGCTCGGCTTCGGCGCCGAGTTCGAGGACCTCGGCGACCTCGGGATCGCAGTCGCCGAGGGTCAGCTCACCGCGGGCCAGGCGGGAGACCTGGCTGTCGTCGCGGTAGGTGCTGAACACCTCGTTCACGTGGTGCAGCCCCGCCACCGCCTCCCGCAGTGCCGTCTGCACGGCAAGGGGTTCCCCGCCGCGGACGTCGAAGGAGAAGACCGTCCCCATGGCCTCTTCCGCATGACGTACCGCGGCGGGAGCTTGCGCCGGCTCGGCCACCGTGTCAGACACCGGCCTGGTCCAGCGCGGACTGGAGCGACTTCTTGTAGCCCTCGCTGGTGTAGGTGGCGCCGGAGACCGAGTCGATGTCCGCGCTGCCGGCCGCCACGGCCTCCTGGTTGAGCTTCGGGACGGACAGCGCCGTCTTCTGGTCGCTGGTCCCGCCCTTCGGCGCCTGCACGGCTTCAGCCTTGGTGATCTTGCCGCCGCTGACCGTGATCCGGACCTGGACCGGGCCGTACTGGGTCTGCGACACGGCACCGGTGACCGTCTTGGCGGCCGCCCCGGCGTTGCCGCCCGCCGACTGCGACGGCTGCGCGGACGGCTGGGCCTGGGCCGGCGGCGCCGCGTTCGCCTTGTCGATCGCCGACTGGAGCGACTTCTTGTAGCCCTCGCTCGTGTAGGTCGCCCCGGACACCGTGTCGACCTGCGGGCTCTGCTTGGCGACCACGGCCTGGTTGAGCTTCGGGACGGACAGCGCCGTCTTCTGGTCGCTGGTGCCGCCCTTGGGCGCCTGGACCGCCTCGGACTTGGTGATCTTGGTGCCGCTGACGGTGATACGGACCTGGACGGGACCGTACTGGGTCTGGACCACGTCGCCGGTGAACGTGCTGCCGGTGGCCGCCCCGGTGCCGCCCTGGGCCGACTCCTGTGCCGCCGCCGTCTGCTGCGGGATCGTTCCGCCCGCCTGGGCGGACGCCGGGTCCGAGGACGGCTTCAGCGACAGCATCAGCACGACACCGGAGACGGTGGCGGCGGTCGCGAGCACGACTCGACGGACGGGGTGAGACTTCCTCATCGGTTCAACAGCTCCTGAATTCCCGTCGTCACATCTCGAACGACTCGTGATGGATGCGGCGGGCGGGCACACCCGCGCCGCGCAGTGCTTCGTACACGGACTGCGCGAAACCGTTCGGCCCGCACATGAACACGTCGTGCTTGTCGATGTCGGGGAGCTTGCGCTGGAGGGACTCCGCGGAGATGTCCGGGCGCTCCCCGTCCGGACTGTTGACCGCGTACATCAGGCGGGCGCCGCGCTCGTCCGCGATGGCGGAGAGCTCGTCCCACAGGGCCAGGTCCTGGGTGGTGTTGGCCCGGTACAGGAGGGTGATGTCACCGGCCGCGCCCGGCAGCGTCTCGAACAGGGCCCGCATCGGCGTGATGCCGACACCGCCGGCCACCAGCAGGACCTTGCCGCGGCTGCGGCGCTGGGCGGTCATCGCGCCGTACGGCCCCTCGGCCCACACCTTGGTGCCGGGCTCCAGCTCGCGCAGCCGCTCGCTGTGGTCGCCGATCGCCTTCACCGTGATCCGCAGCATGCCCGGTCGGGGCGCCGCGGACAGCGAGTACGGGTGGGAACTGAACCGCATGCCCGGCGCGAGGAACCGCCAGCGGAAGAACTGGCCCGCTTCGGCGCCCATCCGGTGCAGCTTGCGTCCGCCGATCAGCACCGACACCACGCCCGGGGTCTCCTCCACGACCGCCTCGACGTACATCCGGTGCCGCAGGTTCAGGCGGATCGGCGTGAGGATCCGGTACCAGACGACCAGCGCGGTGACCGAGCCGTACAGCCCGTACCAGACGGTCTTGGCGACCGGCTCGATCGCGAAGTCGTTGCCGGTGGTCAGCTGGTGCCAGAAGGTCAGGAAGACCGCCGCGTACGTCAGCAGGTGCACGTGGTACCAGGTGTCGTACGGAATCCTGCGGCGCACCCCGCCGATGGACATCAGCCCGATGACGAACAGCAGGCCGGTGCCGATGGCCGCCTTGCCCATGTCCGGCAGCTGGTTGATGGAGTCCATCGTCTGCTGGACGATGTCGCCGAGCCCCTTGCCGGCCTGGAGGGCGTAGCCCCACATGATCAGGAAGACGTGGGCGACGACCAGGCAGAGCGTGTAGCGGCCGGTCATCGCGTGCCAGCGGGCGACCCGGTCGGAGCCCACCCGGCGTTCCAGCGCGGGCACCCGGGCCATCTGCAGCACCACGAGCGCCATCAGGTACCCGGCCAGCAGACCGGTGATCCGGCCCGCGTTGAGGATCTTGCTGTTGTCGTCGGCGACGGACGGTGTGTTGTGCCACCACAGCCACAACACACCTGCCGCGCCCGCCCATACGGCGATCAGCAGGACGGTCGCCGGGGAACGGCGCGGGCGGATGCGGCGCATCGTCTGACGGCGGGCGGCGCGGCCGCTGGCGAGCGTGGTGGTCACGTTTCCTCCGGGGACGGGGGCAAGGGGGGTGGGCGTGGTCCCTTGGTCCTTGGATACGTGCCGTGACGCCGGTGTGTTCAGCTTGCCGCGGAGTCCAGTGCGGACTGGAGTGACTGGCGGTAACCGTCGCTCGTGTAGGTGGCCCCCGAGACCGTGTCGATGTCCGCGCTCTGCGCCTGGAGGGCCTCGCTCCGCAGCCGGGGGATCGCGTAGCTGTTGATCTCCTGGTCCCGCGGGTTGTCCGTCGGGTAGGTGACCGCCGTGACCTCGGTGAGCTTGCCGTCCTTGATGGTGATGCGGACCTGGACCGGCCCCCAGCGGGTCTGGATCGTGTCGCCGGTGACGGTCTTCGTGCCGGTGGTGGCCGACCCGGTGCCGCCGGACGCACTCGGCGCGCTCGACGCGCTCGAACTCCCGGTGGGCGCGGGCAGCGCCAGGGCGGCCGCCGGTGACGTGTGCGGCTTCAGCGACAGCAGCATCACCATCCCGGAGACGGTGGCGGCGCTCGCCAGGACGATCCGGCGCAGTGGGCGGTTCTTCTTCAACGCGTGCACTTCTACGGCCTCACAGCTCTCAGAGTTCGAACGACTCGTGGTGGATCCGGCGGTCCGGGACACCTGCGGCGCGCAACTCCGCGTACAGGTCCTGGGCGAAGCCGTGCGGGCCGCAGAGGTAGACGTCGTGCCCGGCCAGGTCGGGGACGGCCGACCGCAGGGACTCCGCGGTGACCCGCGGCCGTTGTCCCTGGGGTCCGTTGAGCAGGTAGTGCACCCTGGCCCCGCGCCACCGCGCCACGGCCTCCAACTCCCCGCCCAGCGCCAGGTCCTCGACCGTGCGGGCCCGGTACAGCAGGGTCACCTCGCCCGGCAGCGTCTCGAACAGCGCCCGCAGCGGGGTGATGCCGACCCCACCCCCGATCAGCAGCGACTTGGACGAGGTCTGCCGGTCGCCGGTCAGCGATCCGTACGGCCCCTCGGCCCACACGCGCGTGCCGGGCCGCAGCAACGCCACGGCCGCGCTGTGGTCGCCGAGCGCCTTGACCGTGATGCGCATGCGGTCGGGGCGGGGCGGTGCCGACAGGGAGTACGGCGTCGAGGTCCACCGCAGACCGTCGGCGAGGAACCGCCAGCGGAAGAACTGCCCGGCCCGTGCGCCGAGTTGATCCAGATCCCGCCCGTGCACGACGACGGACCACACACCCGGCGCCTCCTGGTGCACCGACTCCACCCGCAGCCGGTGCCGCAGGTTCAGCCGCACCGGGGCGAGGATCCGGAACCACAGCACCAGGGCCGCCACGCCCAGGTACAGCGCGTACCAGGCGGCCGTGGCCACCGCGTTTCCGCTCAGGTCGTTGCCGAGGGCCAGCTGGTGGCCGAAGGCGAGGAACACGGCCGCGTACGTGAGGAGATGGACGTAGTACCAGAACTCGTGGCCGGTGCGGCGGCGTACCGCTCGCGCTGAGGTGACGCCGACCGCGAGGAGGATCACCGTCCCCGCGGTCGCCTTGAGCATCTCCGGATAGTCCAGGACCACGGTGACGGTCTCGTGCCAGAAGGAGGCGCTGTCCTGGGCGGCGTACCCGGTGAGGATCAGCCCGATGTGCGCGAGCAGCAGGCAGACGGTGTACCGGCCGGCCATCGCGTGCCAGCGGGCCACCCGGTCCGACCCGACCCGCCGCTCCAGCAGCGGAACCCGCGCCATCAGACCCACCAGCACCGCGCAGGAGTACCCGCACAGCAGCCCGGCGATCCGCCCGGCGCCGGTCAGCCATCCGGCCGTACCGACCACGGAACCGGTGTCCGCCCACCACAGGGCGATCACGGCCGCCGCTCCGGCCCACAGCAGGGCCAGCACGGGCCCCGCGGGAGAGCGTCGCGCGGGCGGCGCCACGGCCGGTGCGGCCCGCCGCTCGTACACGGTGGTCATAGATGCGTCCTTTCGCCTGTCCGGGACACCACTGTGCGAGCGGAACCTCTCAGGACCCTCTGAAAGGGCACCCCGCAGAGCGCACTCAGAGAGAACTCAGAGCTTTGCGAGGCCCCCGTCACCCCGGTCAGGGGTGATCCTGGAGAGGACATGAACAACGCCCGCTCCGGCCGCCCCGCCCTCACCCGCCCCGACGGCACTCCGCTGCGCGTCCTCGTCGTGGACGACGACCCGGATCTCGCCGAGGTCCTCTCCGGCGCCCTGCGCTACGAGGGCTGGCAGATCCGCACGGCAGGCGACGGCGCCTCGGCGGTCGCCACCGCCCGGGAACTGCTGCCCGACGCGGTCGTCCTGGACGTGATGCTCCCGGACACCGACGGCTTCGCCGTGCTGCGCGACCTGCACACCGTGAAGTCCGACGTGTGCGTGCTCTTCCTGACCGCCCGGGACACCGTCGAGGACCGCATCAAGGGCATCACGGCCGGCGGCGACGACTACGTGACCAAGCCCTTCAGCCTGGAGGAGGTCGTCGCCCGGCTGCGCGGACTGCTGCGCCGCGCGGGCATGGCCCGGCAGCTCGACGAGGGCCCGCGGCTGACCGTCGGCGACCTGGTCATGGACGAGGACGCCCGCGAGGTCACCCGCGGCGGCGAGCTGATCGAACTGTCCCCGACCGAGTTCGAGCTGCTGCGCTTCCTCATGCGCAACCCGCGCCGCGTGCTCAGCAAGGCGCAGATCCTCGACCGGGTGTGGTCCTACGACTTCGGCGGCCGCGCCCATGTCGTCGAGCTGTACATCTCCTACCTGCGCAAGAAGGTGGACGCCGGCCGCGAGCCGATGATCCACACGGTGCGCGGGGCGGGGTACGTGATCAAGCCGGTGACGCCGTGAGGGACCTGCGGCCGCACACCCTGCGGGCCCGGCTCACCCTTGGCCTCGTGGTGCTGCTCGCGGTGAGCTGCGCCGCCGTCGGGCTGGCCGCCGTGCTGGAGCTGAACGGCTTCCTCACCAGCCGGCTCGACGAGCAGCTGACCGAGGCCGGCAACAGGTTCGCGATCAGCCTGGAACACCAGGGGCAGCCGCAGAAGGACGACCACGACGGCGACGAGCACGGAGACACCCGCAGGCAGTCCGCGGGCACGTTCGGCGCCCGGCTGGTAGGCGGCACCGTCACCAACGCGGCGGTGGTCCGCTCCGACGGCACCCTGAACGTCGACCTCAGCGCCGACGACCGCCGACGGCTCGCCGCGGTCCCCGTCGACGGCCGGGGCCACAGCGTCGAGCTCTCCGCCCTGGAGAGCTACCGGGTGAGCGCCTCCCAGGGGGTGGACGGAGACGTCCTGATCACCGGCCTGCCCCTGGAACCCGTCGAAGCCGCCGTCCACCGCCTCGAACTGGTCGCCGGAATCGTGCTCGCCGCCGCCCTCACGGCAGCCGGTGTCGCGGGCGCCCTGTGGGTGCGCTGGTCCCTGCGCCCGCTCAGCCGGGTCGCCGCCACCGCCACCCGGGTCAGCGAACTCCCGCTGGCCAGCGGGGAGGTGGCCCTCCCGCCGCGCGCCCCGGAGTCCGACCCGCGCAGTGAGGTGGGCCGGGTCGCCGGCGCCTTCAACCACATGCTCGGCCATGTCGAGGACGCCCTCACCAAACGCCACGCCAGCGAGGAGCGGCTGCGCAGCTTCGCCGCCGACGCCAGCCACGAACTGCGCACCCCGGTCGCCTCGGTCCGCGGCCACGCCGAACTCGCCCTGCTGCACCCCGGGCCGCTGCCGCCGGAGATCACCCGGGCCCTGGAACGCATCGCCGCCGAGTCGACGCGCATGGGAGCCATGGTCGACGACCTGCTCCTGCTGGCCCGCCTGGACGCGGGCCGCCCCCTGGAGGCCGCCCCCGTGGACCTCACCCGCCTGGTCCTCGACGCCCTCACGGACGCGCGGGCGACGGGTTCCGGGCACCGCTGGGAACTGGACCTCCCCGAGGACCCGGTCATGGTCACGGGCGACGAACACCGCCTCCAGCAGGTCCTGGCCAACCTGCTGTCCAACGCCCGGCTGCACACCCCGGCCGGCACCAAGGTGACGGTGACCCTGGAGACCGGCGCCGCCGCGGTGCTGTTGAAGGTCCACGACGACGGCCCCGGCATCCCCGCGGAGATCCAGCCCGGCGTCTTCGAACGCTTCACCCGCGCCGACCGCAGCACCAAGGCGGAGACCGGCGGCGCGGGCCTGGGCCTGTCGATCGTGGCGGCGGTGGTGGAGGCGCACGGGGGAGGCGTGGCGGTGGAGAGCCGGCCGGGATCCACGACCTTCACGGTCCGGCTCGGCAGGGCGTGAGTCAGAGCGTGGCCGGCGGCAACGGCAACGGCAGCCCCGGCAGACCGTCCAGACTCGTGGCGATGTGCTCCTTCTTGCTGAAGTACTCGCTGAGCGACGCGTCGTCCTCGCGCGAGAACCGCCTGCCGTGCAGCTCGCGCTCGCCCTCGAACGCCATGTACGGCACCGCGAAACCGCAGGAGTCCCGGACCAGTTCGGCCGTCACGACGACGATCGCCCGCAGTCCGTGCGCGCTCGGGTCGATGTCAGGGAAGTGCGGGAGCAGTTCCCTGAAGCGCGGGTCGTCCCGGAAGACCGGCTCACCGCGCCCGTGCACGCGGACGATGTTCGGCGGCCCCTGGAACGCGCACCACATGAGGGTGATCCGGCCGTTCTCCCGCAGATGCGCGACCGTCTCCGCGGTGGAGCCGGCGAAGTCGAGGTAGGCCACGGTGAGTTCGTCGAGAACCGCGAAGGATCCGCGCAGGCCCTTGGGGGAGAGGTTGACCGTGCCGTCGCCGGACAGGGGAGCGGTCGCGGTGAAGAAGAGGGGCTGCGCCTCGATGAAGGAGCGGAGCCGGCCGTCTATGCGCTCATAAGTCTTTCCCATGTCTAAGCATTATGGGCGCAGACCTTTCGCCTGTCTAAGGAATTCGGGCGTCGGCTTGTCCCGACGACGCCCGTGGCCGCCCCGGCCGGCGCTCACACGGGGCGGCCACAGCGCCTGTCACGTCACTGGGTGAGCGTGCAGGCGGCCAGGGAGTCGAGGCCCTGCGGCTTCTCCGCGGTACGGCCGATCGAGATGGCGATGCGGTCGATGGTCGACTTCCGCTTGTCGGCCAGCGGGCCGAGGATGGCGTTCTGGACGAAGTTCGGTCCACCCTGGCCGACCGTGTCGACGAGCCGCTTGTTCGCCTCGGCGAGCTGCGTGTTCAGCAGCGCCAGGTTGCGGTCGACCTCGGCCTGCGCGGTGGCCGGGATCGCGGGCAGCTGCGAGGCCACGTCCGGGCAGGAGATGGCGCCGGCGGCCGCACCGGCATCGCCTGCACCCGCGCCTTCCGCGTTCCCGGTGTCCTCGGCGCCGCCTGCCGCCTCCGAGGCCGCTTCGCTCGGTGTGGCCTCCGCCCCGGCGCCGGCTCCGGCCTCTTCACCCGCGCCCGCGCCCGCCTCCTCACCGGCCCCGGCGGCACCGTCGGCGTTGAGGGTGCAGGGGGCCAGCGCGTCGAGGCCCTGCGGCTTGTCGGCCGTACGGCCGATGGCGGTCGCGATGCGGTTGACGGTCGCGATCCGCTTGTCCTCCAGCGGGCCCAGGATGGCGTTCTGGACGAAGTTGGGGCCGCCCTGGCCGACCGTGTCCACGAGTCGCTTGTTGGCCTCGTCGATCTGGGTCTGGAGCAGGGTCAGGTTGCGGTCGACCTCGGCCTGCGCGGTGGCCGGGATCGCGGGCAGCTGGGAGGCCACGTCCGGGCAGGTGATGCTGCCGGGTCCGGCGGCCAGCGTGCGGGCGCCCGTGGTGCTGCTCTTGGAGGTCTCCCCGGCGAGGGCGGTACCGGCGACGATCGCCCCGGTCAGTGCGACGGCGGCGGCGCCGCCGATGATCGCCACGCGGCGCTTGTTGTACTTCGGAAGAGCCCTGGACATGCGGATGCCTCACTCGGGGTCGGGAAGTGGTCTTCTTTACAAACGCGGCGCCTGCGTTCGGCGAGGAATACGGGCAAGCGGTTTCCGGTGTTCAAAGGGACCGCAAATACTCTGCCGCCCCCCGGGAGTATGGAGGTGACCCCGAGTCCGGATTGACGAATCATGCAGCACTCTGCATAATCATGCATAACGTTGAGTGCAGCGGTGAGGAGCAACGCAAGTGAGCAGCAACAGCGGTGACGTCCGGCTCTGGGGCGGTCGTTTCGCCGACGGTCCCGCCGAGGCGCTGGCGAAGCTGTCCGCGTCCGTCCACTTCGACTGGCGGCTCGCGCCGTACGACATCGCCGGTTCGCGTGCCCACGCGCGCGTGCTGCACAAGGCGGGCCTGCTGAGCGAGGACGAACTCCAGCGCATGCTCGCCGGGCTCGACCAGCTCGAGGCCGACGTGGCCGACGGCTCCTTCGTGGGCACGATCGCCGACGAGGACTGCCACACCGCCCTGGAGCGGGGCCTGCTGGAGCGGGTCGGTCCCGACCTCGGCGGCAAGCTGCGCGCCGGCCGCTCCCGCAACGACCAGATCGCGACCCTCTTCCGCATGTACCTGCGGGACCACGCCCGGATCATCGGCGGTCTGATCGCCGAGCTCCAGGACGCCCTGATCGGCCTGGCGGAGGCCCACCCGGACGTGGCGATGCCCGGCCGCACCCACCTCCAGCACGCCCAGCCGGTGCTGTTCGCCCACCATGTCCTGGCCCACGCCCAGTCCCTGTCCCGGGACGCGGAGCGGCTGCGGCAGTGGGACGAGCGCACCGCTGTCTCGCCGTACGGCTCGGGTGCCCTGGCCGGTTCCTCCCTGGGCCTGGACCCGGAGGCGGTCGCGAAGGACCTCGGCTTCGAGCACGGCAGCGTCGGCAACTCCATCGACGGCACGGCGTCGCGTGACTTCGTCGCCGAGTTCGCCTTCATCACCGCGATGATCGGCGTGAACCTCTCCCGGATCGCCGAGGAGATCATCATCTGGAACACGAAGGAGTTCTCCTTCGTGACCCTGCACGACGCCTTTTCCACGGGCTCGTCGATCATGCCGCAGAAGAAGAACCCGGACATCGCGGAGCTGGCGCGCGGCAAGAGCGGCCGGATGATCGGCAACCTGACGGGTCTGATGGCGACCCTGAAGGCCCTCCCGCTCGCCTACAACCGCGACCTCCAGGAGGACAAGGAGCCGGTCTTCGACTCCTGCGACCAGCTGGAGGTCCTGCTCCCCGCCTTCACCGGCATGATGGCGACCCTCACGGTCCACCGCGAGCGCATGGAGGAACTGGCCCCGGCCGGCTTCTCCCTCGCCACCGACATCGCCGAGTGGCTGGTCAGGCAGGGCGTGCCCTTCCGTGTGGCCCACGAGGTCGCCGGCGAGTGCGTCAAGGCGGCGGAGGCCGAGGGCAAGGAACTGAGCGACCTGACGGACGACCAGTTCGCCAAGATCTCCGCCCACCTGACCCCGGAGGTCCGGTCGGTCCTGAACGTGCCGGGCGCACTCGCGTCCAGGAACGGCCGTGGCGGTACGGCGCCCAGCGCGGTTGCGGTGCAGCTGGTGGAGGTAAAGGCAAACGTGGCCGCACAGCACAAGTGGGCGGAGGAGAAGCGCCCTTAGGGGCGCGGGGAACTGCGCGACAAGCCACGAGGTTGCCGCACCCGCCGTCGCGCCGCACTGCCCACCCCCTGAGGCGAAAGGGCATCCCGAGCTACGTTGTCGGTATGCCCTTCGCCCGCCTCACCACCGCCACCACCCCCACCAGCCACATCGGCCTCGGCCTCGCCGCAATCGCCCGCCCCGGTTACATCAACCTCGGCCGAGACCATGACCTCGGCCTCGCGGAAACCCGCACGGTAGACGCCCTGCGAGCTCGCACCCAGGAACTCCTCGACGCCGCCTACGCCCAGGGGGTCCGCTACTTCGACGTGGCCCGCTCCTACGGCCGCTCGGAGGAGTTCCTCGCGGACTGGCTCCACCAGCACCCCGGCCGAAACGACGTAGTCATCGGCAGCAAGTGGGGCTACACCTACACCGCCGGCTGGACCACCGACGCCGAGCACCACGAGGTCAAGGACCACAGCGTCCAGACGTACGACCGTCAGCGCGCCGAGACCGCCGAACTGCTGGGCGAGCGCCTGGACCTCTACCAGATCCACTCGGTGACCCCCGAGAGCCCGGCCCTCACCGACAAGGAACTCCACGCGAGGCTCGCGGAGGCGGCCGCCCAGGGCACCACCATCGGCTTCTCGACCAGCGGCCCCGCCCAGGCGGACGCCATCCGCGCCGCCGTCGCCGTGACGGTCGGCGGCGAGCCCCTCTTCCGTACCGTCCAGTCGACGTACAACGCCCTGGAGACCTCGGCCGCCCCCGCCCTCGCCGAGGCGCACGACGCCGGGCTCACGGTGATCGTCAAGGAGGGCATGGCCAACGGCAGGCTCGCCGAACCGCACGCCCCGGACGCTCTGAAGGCCGTCGCCGAGGAAACGTCCCTGGGCTGTGACGCCGTAGCCCTCGCGCTCGTCCTCCGTCAGCCGTGGGCCGGAGTCGTCCTGTCGGGAGCCGCCACCACCGGCCAGCTCGCGTCCAACCTGCACGCGGCCGTCGTGGACCTGGACGACGAGCAGCTGTCCCGGCTCGCGGCGCTGGTGGAGGAGCCGGGGGCGTACTGGGGGCACCGCGGCGAGCTGCCCTGGCACTGAAGAAACTCCTGATCAGCGGCCGTAGGTGAGACGTTCACGCCTGGAATGAGACATGAATGTCTCAGATGGGCTATGGTTGTCTCATGGCTGTCGACCGTGACCACGTGCTGCGCAGTGCCGCGGCCCTGCTGACCCGCAAGTCCACCGCGACCATGGACGAGGTCTCCAAGGCCGCCGGGATCAGCCGGGCCACGCTGCACCGCCACTTCGCGGGGCGCGACGCGCTCGTACGGGCACTGGAGTCGCTCGGCATCGAGGAGTGCGAGAAGGCCCTCGACGCCGCCCGCCCGGAGGAGGGCCCGGCCGCCGAAGCCGTACGGCGTCTGGTCCGCGAGGCCGAGTCCGCGGCCGGACTCCTCGCCTTCCTCTACACGGAGAACCAGCTGTTCGAGGGCGAGGAGCAGAACGACGGCTGGGCCCGGATCGACGCCCGCATCTCCGCGCTGTTCCGGCGCGGCCAGCAGGACGGCGAGTTCCGTATCGACCTCACGCCCGCCTGGCTCACCGAGGCCCTGTTCGGCCTGCTCGCCTCAGCCGTCTGGATGCTCCAGAGCGGCAAGGGCGCCCCGAAGGACTTCCACCACATGACCGTCGAGCTGCTGCTCGGCGGCGCACTTCGTCATCCCGCACGACCGAGAGAGGAATCATGACCAGCACCCTGCAGCCGGCGACCACGACCGAGGCGGTGCGGCGTCCGGGCCGTTGGCTCGCGCTGTCCGTCCTGGTGCTCGCCGTGCTGCTGGTGGCCGTCGACGCGACCGTCCTCGGCCTCGCGACCCCGTACATCAGCGAGGACCTCAAGCCCACCGGCACCCAGCTCCTGTGGATCGGTGACGTCTACTCGTTCGTCATCGCGGGCCTGCTGGTGTCGATGGGCAGCCTCGGCGACCGCATCGGCCGCAAGCGGATCCTGCTGCTGGGCGCGACGGCGTTCGGCGCGATATCGGTCCTCAACGCCTACGCGACGACACCGGAGTTGATGATCCTGGCGCGGGCGCTGCTCGGCGTCGCGGGCGCGACCCTGATGCCCGCGACGCTGGCCCTGATCCGCAACCTCTTCCACGACCCGCGCGAACGCAGCCTCGCCGTCGGTATCTGGGGCGCGACCGCCTCCGCCGGTACGGCGGTCGGCCCGATCGTCGGCGGCTTCCTCCTCGAACACTTCTGGTGGGGCTCGGTCTTCCTGATCAACCTGCCGGTGATGGCGGTCCTGGTCCTCGTCGGCATCAAGTTCCTGCCCGAGTCCCGCAATCCGGCCCCGGGCCCCTGGGACATGACCAGCGTGGCGCTGTCCCTGGTCGGCGTGATCGCGGTGGTCTACGCCGTCAAGGAGACCGCCGCGCACGGACTCACCTGGGAGCCGGTCGCCGCGGGCCTGCTGGGAGCGGCGGGCCTGTACGCCTTCGTCCGCCGCCAACTCACCCTCCCCGCCCCTCTCCTGGACATGCGCCTGTTCCGCAACCGCGGCTTCAGCGGCGCCGTCCTGGCCGACCTCCTGACCGTCCTCGGCCTCTCCGGTCTGGTCTTCTTCCTCTCCCAGTACCTGCAACTCGTCCAGGGCAGGCGCCCGTTGGAGGCCGGCCTGGCCGAACTCCCGGCTGCGGTGGGCGCGGTGGTGGCGGGCCTCATGGCCGGACAGGTGGCCCGCAGGTACTCGGTGCGCGCGGTGGTCTCCGCGGGCCTGGCCGCCATCGGTCTGGCCCTGGCGTCACTTACCCTGCTCGACCGTTCCACGGGCTACCCCATGCTGGGCGCCGCCCTGCTGGTGGTCGGCGTGGGCGCGGGCCTCTCGTTCACCGTCACGGCGGACGTGATCCTGTCGAGCGTTCCGAAGGAACAGGCGGGAGCCGCGTCGGCGGTCTCCGAGACGGCGTACGAACTGGGCGCGGCCCTGGGCATCGCCGTACTGGGCTCGATCGTGACGGGCGTCTACCGGGACTTCGCGGCCCCCGTGGGTACGCCGGAAGGGGCGCGCGAGTCTCTCGGCGGCGCGGTGGAGGCAGCGTCCGGACTGCCGACGAACGTGGCTCAGGACCTGCTGTCGTCAGCCGGCGAGGCTTTCGTGAACGGCCTCGCCATCGCCGCGGGCGCGGGAGCGGCGGTCCTGCTCGCGACAGCGGTGGCGGCCTGGTTCATGCTGCGGGGCCAACGGCTCGACAAGGGTTTCTAGGGGCGCGGGGCTGTATTCATCTGCGGCTCCGCCGCGCGGGCGCGGGCAACCACGATGCGCCCGCACCCGACAACGAACCCGGAAGAACCCCTACGCAGCCTTCGCCTTGGTGGCGTACATGTCCACGTACTCCTGCCCGGACAAGCGCATGACCTCGGTCATCACGGAGTCCGTCACGGCCCGCAGCACATAGCGGTCCCGGTCCATCCCGTCGTACCGGGAGAACTCCATCGCCTCACCGAACCGGACCGTGACCCGCCCCGGGCGGGGCATCCCCGAACCGCCCGGCTGCAACTTGTCCGTGCCGATCATCGCGAAGGGGACGACCGGCGCACCCGTCATCAGCGTCAGACGGGCGATCCCCGTACGCCCCCGGTACAGCCGGCCGTCGGGCGACCGCGTCCCCTCGGGGTAGATACCGAAGACCTTGCCCTCCTCGAGGACGCGTCGCCCGGTCATCAGCGCGGCCACGCCACCGCGGCCGCCGTCGCGGTCCACCGGGATCATGCCGACGCCGGTGAAGAACCAGGCCATGAGCCGGCCCTTGAGGGACTTCCCGGTGACGTACTCGTCCTTGCCGATGAAGAACACCTGACGGTCGCACACGAGCGGAAGGATCATCGAGTCGATGAAGGTGAGGTGGTTGCCGGCCAGGATGACGGGACCGTCACCCGGGATGTGCTCCGCGCCCTCCACCTGTGGGCGGAACATCAGGCGCATGATCGGTCCGAGCACTGCCTTGATGAGCACGAAGCGGGACAACGGGCCCTCCGGAGTCAAGAGAACGGCCAGGGAAACTGTATGAGTCTGTGCAGGTGAGGACATTACTCGCGGCTCGGGGGATCGTGCACATCGGGCGCTCCGGGTTCACCGAGGTCTTACGCACTGTTGACACTCGTTTACCTGCGGATGGTCCCCGACGCCTCCCGGAAACCCGGGCGGAATGATGTGACGGACGTCGCCCCGATCGACGCGTACCCCGGCTCCCCGTCATGAACCGACGAACCATCAGACATCTGTTCCCATGCGACATCCCGCGTCACCCGCGTGTTCCGCGGGAGGTCTCCCGCCCGTCATGGACACGGACCTACGATCGGCCCGCAGCGAAGAGGCGACGGCAGGAGGGGTCCCGATGGGATCGCAGGACGAGCACACGGACAGCACGGGACGGCGGGCACTTCTCGGGGCCGCGATGTTCGGCGCCGGGGGAGCGGTCCTGGGTCTCTCCGGGACGGCGAGAGCCGCGACCGCCGGATCCGCCGGGCACGGTGGCGGCGGCCTGAAGAGCCTGCCCGTGCCGACGGTCATCGGCCATCGGGGTGCCAGCGGCTACCGCCCCGAGCACACCTTCGGCTCCTACCAGCTCGCCCTCGACCTGGGCGCCGACGTCGTCGAGGCCGGCGACCTCGTCCCCACCAGGGACGGCCACCTCGTCTGCCGCCACGAACCGGAGATCGGCGGCACGACCGACGTCGCCGACCACAAGGAGTTCGCCGACCGGAAGAAGACCAAAGTCCTCGACGGTGTCTCCACCACCGGCTGGTTCACCGAGGACTTCACGCTCGCCGAGCTCAAGACGCTCCGCGCGATCGAGCGCATCCCGGCCAACCGCCCGCACAACACCCTCTACAACGGCCGCTGGGAGATCCCCACCTTCGAGGAAGTCCTGAAGTGGCAGGACGAGCAGACCCGCAAGCGCGGCAAGCAGGTCTGGATCTACCCCGAGACCAAGCACCCCACGTACTTCCGGGGGCTCGGCCTGGGCCTGGAGGAGCGGGTCGCGAAGCTCCTGCACCAGCACGGCAAGGACAGGCGCAACTCCCCGGTCATCCTCCAGTCCTTCGAGCCCACCAGCATCCAGCGCCTGAACAAGCTCGTCGACAACCCCCTGGTCGTCCTCCTGTCCGGTGCGAACACCCGTCCCTGGGACTTCGTCGACAAGGGCGACCCGCGCACGGTCGCCGACCTCATCACCCCCAAGGGCCTGAGGGAGATCGCGGGTTACGCCCAGGGCATCGGCCCGACCCTCGACCTGGTCATCACGAAGAAGGCGGACGGCAGCCTCGACAAGGAGACAACCCTGGTCGCCGACGCGCACAAGGTCGGGCTGATCCTGCACCCGTACACCATGCGCAACGAGAACCCCTTCCTGCCGGCGGAGTACCGCAAGGGCACCGACGCGGACGCCTACGGAGACGTCTTCGGCGCCTTCAAGCGGTACTTCGCCACCGGCATCGACGGCGTCTTCACCGACAACGCCGACACCGGCGTCCTGGCCCGCCAGGACTTCGTCAACGGCTGAGCCGGCACACCCCGATGGGGGTGACTTACGGCCGCCCGGGCAACCCGCACCCCGGGCGGCCGTGTCATACCGCATATGACGCACGACTTGGTCACCGCCCTGCGCCCCCTGCTCACCGCCGAGGCCTCCGCGGAGGCACATGCCGCCGGTACGGAACCGGCCGATCTGGAGCAGGCGGTCTGGCTCCGCCTCCTGGAGCGCCTGGAGACCCAGGGCCCGCCCGTCGACCCGCCCGGATGGCTGCGCCGCGCCGTCCGCTCCGAGTCCCGCCGCAGCCGCCGTACGACCCGCCTCGAACGGCCCTACGGCACCGAACCCGCGACCGACGACGACCGCACTCCCGAACAGCTCGCCCTCGCCGCCGCCCGGCGCAGGGCCCTGCACGACGCGGTGCGCCGCCTGCCCGGCCGCTGCCCCTCGCTCATGGCGGCCCTCCTCTCTCCGAGAGACCTCACTTACCGGGAGATCGCGGGGGAGTTGGGTATCTCACAGGGCAGTCTCGGCCCGGAACGTTCCAGATGTCTGGGATGTCTTCGCCGATTGCTCCCACCGGAGGTTGCGGCACACCGGGGGCGGGGATAGGAGTGGGGGACAACAGGCGATCAGGTGAGCGGGAGGCGTGCGCACATGGGCATGAGCGTGACCATCTCTGCGGCGGCCGAGCAGGACGCGGAGCAGATCTTCAGGCTGCAGTACCTGTGCTTCCAGAGTGAGGCGGCGCTGTACGGCAACTACCGCATCGATCCGCTCGTCCAGACCCTGGACTCGGTCCGTGCGGAGGTCGCCTCTGACTGTGTCTTCGTGGCCCGCCTGGGAGACGAGGTGGTCGGCTCGGTCCGCGGCCGCGTCACCGAGGACGGCTCGGCCGCCATCGGCAAACTCTGCGTCCACCCCCGCCTCCAGGGCCACGGCATCGGCGCGAGGCTCCTCCGGGCGGCGGAAGCGGCGCTGGCGGACGACCGCGGAGCGACAAGCTTCCGCCTCCACACCGGCCACCGCAGCGAGGGCAACCTCCGCCTGTACCGCAAGGTCGGCTACCAGACGGTGGGCACGTCGGAGGGCGCGGACGGGGTCCCGATGATCGTCCTGGAGAAGCCGGCGGGTGCCTACGCGGCTACGGCGTGATGAGCGTTTTTGGCTTTTAGGGGCGCGGGGCTGTGCCGATATGCGGCTCCGGCGCGCAGGCGCGACCAGCCACCTCGGACCGGATGCCGCCCGATGAACCTCAGGCGGCATCCTCCGTAGGCGCACCCTTCCGGAGCCAATAGATGGCCGACAAGGGAAGCAACACGGGGATGAACAGATATCCCATCCCGAAGTCCGACCACACGGTCGCATCCGGGAACGCCGACGGCTCGACCAACGTCCAGGTGCCCACGGTCAGCACGCCCAGCAGCTCGACGGCACAGCACACCAGCGCCGCCTTACGCGCCGTCTCCCCACCCCGCACCAACGAGTACGTGATGAACCCGTAGACGACACCCGCCACCGCGGACAGCGAATACGCCAGCGGCGCCCGGTCGAACTCGGTGGAGATCTGCACGGCCGACCGCGACACCGCCCCGACCACCATCACGCCGTACAACCAGACGAGCAGCGTCCCCGGCCCGCTGGTCAGCCGTCGCCGACTCACCTCAGCCTCCCCAGATGTCATAGAGCCGCACCTCCAGAACGGCCAGCACCACACCGCCGGCGGCAACCGTCACCGATCCCCACCGCGTCCGCTCCGCGAGCGACATGAACCCCGCCGCCGGTACACACGCGAACGCCCCCAGCAGATAGGCGACGAAGATCGTCGTCCCCTGCTCCGGCTTCTCGCCCCGCGCGAGCTGCACGATCCCGACCACCAGCTGCACCAGCGCCAGGGCCGACACCACGGCCATCCCGATGAAGTGCCAGTCCTTGGTCGGCTGATCACGGTAGGCGGCCCAGCCGCACCAGGCGGCCAGCAGCAGCGCGGCGACGCCGGTCACCAGCGTCAGGGCATCAAACATGCGGCGAGCCTATTACGGTCCAAAAGGCCTGATGCGGCCGCCCCCGCACCGCACCGTAGGGTCGAGGGCATGAAGATCCATGCCGAAGCCCTCCTGTTCGACAACGACGGAACCCTGGTCTCCTCCCTCGAGTCCGTCCACCGCTGCTGGACACGCTGGGCGCAGGAGTTCGGCATCACCGCCGAGGCCTTCGCGCAGGTCGAACTGCACGGCCGCACGGCCGTCGAGATAGCCGCCGAACTGCTCCCCGCCGACGTGGTGCCGGTCGCCGTCGCGCGGATCGAGGATCTCGAGGTGGAAGACGTACCCAACGGCGGTGTGCACCTGCTGCCCGGGACCATGGCCGTCCTCGACTCCCTGCCCGCCGACCGCTGGGCCGTCGTCACCTCCGCCACCCGCCGTCTCGCCGAGGCCCGGCTCGCAGCGGTCGGCATCCTCCCCAAGACCCTGATCGCCGCCGACGACGTGACCCGCGGCAAGCCCGACCCCGAGCCCTATCTGCTCGCCGCCCGCCGACTCGGCGTCGACCCGGCCCGCTGTGTCGTGTTCGAGGACGCCCCCGCGGGCCTGCGCGCCGGCCGCGCCGCCGGGATGACCACCGTGGCGTTGACCACAACCCATCAGGCCCACGAGCTCGACGCCGACTTGGTGGTCGGGAACCTGTCGGACCTGTCCGCACTGGTCACTGCCGGAAACGTGGAGATCTCCGTCCGGCCCTGAGGCCTGTCCACCGCTGTCCGCCATTCGGACAGCGGGTTCTTGGTCGCTCCCATACGTCTGCTTTACTGATCGCATGACCACGACGAGCTGCCGCACCCTTGCGACCGAGGCGATCCTGACGCCCGGTGCTCGTTGTACGTGTCGAATGTGCGCCTGCTAGAGGGCCCCCGCACCACCCCCTGAGCTCGCGCCCCGAAGCGAGCCGCCCCGGCACGTCCGTACGCCGTGAACGCCGTACGTGACCCATGTGCCCGCGCACGACTTCTCTCCCGTACCTGGGCACACCCACGCCCGGATACTCGACAGTGACGGAAACCCAGTGATCACGACAACAGGCCTGACCAAGGTCTACCGCTCGCGCGGCCGTGAGGTCACCGCCTTGGACGGCGTCGATCTGCACGTCCGCGAAGGCGAGGTGTACGGCGTCATCGGCCAGTCCGGCGCCGGCAAGTCCTCGCTCATCCGCTGCGTCAACCTGCTGGAGCGCCCCACCGCCGGCACCGTGACCGTCGCCGGACAGGACCTCACCGCCCTCGCGGGCCGCGGACCGCGCGCCGGCAAGGAGCTGCGGCAGGCGCGCAGCCGTATCGGCATGGTCTTCCAGCACTTCAACCTGCTGTCCACCCGGACGGTCCGGGACAACGTCGAGCTGCCGCTCGAGATCCTCGGCACGTCCGGCAAGGAGCGCTCCCGCAAGGCACTCGAGCTGCTGGACCTCGTCGGACTCGCCGACAAGGCGGGCGCCTACCCGGCCCAGCTGTCCGGCGGCCAGAAGCAGCGCGTCGGCATCGCCCGCGCCCTGGCCGGCGACCCCAAGGTGCTGCTGTCCGACGAGGCCACCAGCGCCCTCGACCCCGAGACCACCCGCTCCATCCTCCAGCTGCTGCGCGACCTGAACCGGCAGCTCGGCCTCACCGTCCTGCTCATCACCCACGAGATGGACGTCGTGAAGTCGGTCTGCGACTCGGCGGCCCTGATGGAGAACGGCCGGATCGTCGAGTCCGGCACGGTCAGCGAACTGCTCGCGACCCCCGGCTCCGAACTGGCCTCCGCGCTCTTCCCCGTCGGTGGCGCCGCCACCGGCGAGGACCGGACCGTCGTCGACGTCACCTTCCAGGGGGAGGCGGCCACCCAGCCGGTCATCTCCCAGCTCTCGCGCACCTACAACATCGACATCTCGATCCTCGGTGCCGCCATCGACACCGTCGGCGGCCTCCAGGTCGGCCGGATGCGCATCGAACTGCCCGGCCGCTACGAGGACAACGTGGTGCCGGTGGGCTTCCTGCGTGAACGGGGCCTGCAGATCGACATCGTCGGTGAGCCCCAGTTGGCGAAGGAAGGTGCCAAGTGACCTGGTCCGAAATGCGGCCCCTGCTGGAGCAGGCGTGTTGGGACACCCTCTACATGGTCGGCTGGTCCACGCTCATCGCCGTCGTGGGCGGGCTGCCGCTCGGTGTCCTCCTGGTCCTCACCGACCGCGGCGGACTCCTCCAGAACGTCGTCGCGAACAAGGTCATCGGGCAGGTCGTGAACGTGGCCCGCTCGATGCCGTTCATCATCCTGATGGTCGCGCTGATGGGCTTCACCCGCTCGATCACCGGCACGACCATCGGCCGCGAGGCCGCCATCGTCCCGCTCGCCATCGGTGCGATCCCGTTCTTCGCGCGCCTCGTCGAGACGGCCGTCCGTGAAGTGGACGGCGGCCTGGTCGAGGCCGTGCAGTCGATGGGCGGCAACACCTGGACGATCGTCCGCAAGGTCCTCGTGCCGGAGTCCCTGCCGTCCCTCATCGCCAGCACCACCACCACGATCGTCGCCCTCATCGGCTACTCGGCGATGGCCGGCACGGTCGGCGCCGGCGGCCTCGGCGACATCGCCATCCGCTACGGCTACCAGCGCTTCGAGACCCAGCTCATGTGGATCACCGTCGCGATCCTCGCCGTGGTCATCTCGCTCATCCAGTTCGCCGGCGACTACGCGGCCCGCTCGCTGCACCGCCGCGGCGGACGCTCAGGCCCGGCACCGAAGCTGCGGCTGCTGAAGGCCTCCACGGCGGACACCAAGACCGTCTGACGAACTCCCGGATTTCCCGTGCACCCCATCGCGGGATCGCTGTACCCAAAAGGAAAGGCACTTTTCGTGCGTAACACCGCAAAGCTCTCCACCGCCGTCCTCGCCGCCGGAGTCCTCACCTTCGGTCTCAGCGCCTGCGGCTCGTCCGGCTCGGACTCCGCCTCCGACACCAGCGGACCCCTGGTGGTCGCCGCGAGCCCCACCCCGCACGCCGAGATCCTGAACTACGTCAAGGAGAACCTGGCGAAGAAGGCGGGCCTCGACCTGGAGGTCAAGGAGTTCACGGACTACGTGACGCCGAACACGGCGACCGAGGACGGCTCGGTCGGCGCCAACTACTTCCAGAACCAGCCCTACCTCGACGACTTCAACAAGAAGCGCGGCACCCACATCGTGCCTGTCGTCACGGTCCACCTGGAGCCGCTCGGCCTCTACTCCCACAAGGTCAAGAGCGCCGACGCCCTCAAGAGCGGTGCGACGATCGCCGTCCCCAACGACAGCGTGAACGAGGCCCGCGCCCTCAAGCTGCTCGCCGCCAACGGCCTGATCACCCTCAAGGACGGCGTGGGCAACGAGGCGACCCCCTCCGACATCACCAAGAACCCGAAGAAGCTGAAGTTCAAGGAGCTGGAAGCGGCCCAGACCCCGCGCTCCCTGGACGACGTCGACGCGGCCGTCGTGAACGGCAACTACGCCATCGAGGCCGACCTCAAGCCCGCCTCCGACGCCCTCGTCCTGGAGTCCGCGAAGAACAACCCGTACGGCAACTTCCTCGCGGTGAAGGACGGCAACGAGGACGACCCGCGCGTGAAGAAGCTCGCCAAGCTCCTCACCTCGCCCGAGGTGAAGAAGTTCATCCAGGACAAGTACGCGGGCTCGGTCATCGCGTCCTTCTGAGCGACGTAGGGCTACCTGCGCGTATACGACGTATCGCCACGCACGGGGTCCACTCGCTCACCATGTGTGGGCCCCGTGATGCGGTTCGGTGCTTTCATGCTGCATGCTGGGCAGTTCAGCAGGCCCCGCAGGTTTTCCGACGGTTACGGAGTGGCGCATGAGTGGCAGCTTCCCCAACATCTCCATCAGCACGGAGCGGTTGGTGCTGCGCCCCCTCGACGAGGACGACGTGCCCGCACTGGCGGAGATGATGAACGACGAGCAGGTGGGGGCCTGGACCGACGTCCCCCAGCCGTACACCGAGGAGCAGGCGCGCGGCTGGATCACGCGGTACGCGCCGACCGAGCGGGAGGCCGGCCGCGGCATCACCTTCGCCGTCACCGAGTTCCTCACCCAGCGCCTGGTCGGCGTCGTCCAGCTCGCCAAGACCAACTGGCACGTGCGTTCCACGGAGTTGTCGTACATCATCGCCCCGTGGGCCCGCGGCGAGGGCTACGCCTCCGAGGCCGCGCTCGCCACCGCCCAGTGGCTGTTCACCGACCAGAAGTTCGAGCGGATCGAGCTGCGCACGGCGGCCGACAACACCGCCTCCCAGCAGGTCGCCCAGAAGATCGGCTGTATCAGCGAAGGCGTCCTGCGCGGCGCCTGTATAGCGCGCGTCCGCGCCGACGACGGTACCTGGAGCGACGTCCGCACCGACTTCATCGTGTGGAGCCTGCTGCCCGAGGACCTCGACGGAGCGGGCGACCAGCTGGCCGACTCGGACGGCTTCACGACGTACTCCGACTGGAACTGACCCAACTGGAACTCAGGCCGGCGAAAGCGCTTCCGGGGCACAGCGGGTACCCTCACCAAGCCGCCCGCGGGCTGCCCACCGACGACGGCCCGCGCACACCCCTGGAGACTGAGAGACGATGGCCGACCGGGTCACGGTGATCGGCTGGGACGGCTCGCCGCTGACCGCCGCGGCACGCTCCGCCCTCGGCGCCGCCACGCTCGTCGCGGGCGCCGCCCACCACCTGGCACTCCCCGAGGTGCCACCCGCCGCCGAACGCGTCCGCCTCGGCAGCGTCGCCCTCGCCGCCCGCCGTATCACCGGCCACCGCGGCACCGCGGTCGTGCTCGCCGACGGCGATCCCGGGTTCTTCGGAGTCGTACGGACCCTGCGCGCACCCGAGTTCGGCCTGGAGGTCGAGGTCGTCCCCGGCGTGTCCTCGGTCGCCGCCGCCTTCGCGCGGGCCGGCATGCCCTGGGACGACGCCCAGGTGGTCGTCGCCCACCGGCGCACCCTGCGGCGCGCGGTGAACGTGTGCCGGGCCCACCCCAAGGTCGCCGTCCTCACCTCGCCCGGCGCCGGCCCCGCCGAACTCGGCCTGCTGATGGAGGGCGTGCACCGCACCTTCGTCATCTGCGAGGAACTGGGCACGGACCGCGAACAGGTCACCGTCGTCACCTCCGACAAGGCCGCCGACCACACCTGGCGCGACCCCAACGTCGTCATCGTCATCGGCGGCACGGCCCCCGTGACGGAGGACGGCGGCTGGATCGCCGGCCGCGACCCGGCCGCAGCGCCCCGCGGCTGGACCCTGCCCGCCGAGTCCTACGGCGGTCTCATGGGCGAGGGCGAACTGGAACCGCTCCGCGCGGCCCAACTCGCCCGGCTGGGGCCGCGCGTCGGCGACCTCGTGTGGGACATCGGCTGCGGCAGCGGCGCCTTCGCCACCGAGGCGGCCCGGGCCGGGGCCGCCGTCATCGCCGTCGACCGCGACCTCAGGGCCTGCGAGCGCACCGAGGCCAACGCCCGCGCCTTCGGACTCCAGGTCCAGATCGTCCCCGGCACCGCGCCGCACGTCCTGGAGAACCTGCCCGAACCGGACGTCGTCCGCGTCGGCGGCGGGGGAGTGGCCGTGGTCTCCGCGGTCGCCGACCGGCGCCCGCAGCGCATCGTCGGCCACGCGGCCACCCGCGACGAGGCCGAACTCGTCGGCCGGGACCTCACCGAACACGGCTACCGCGTCGAGTGCGCCCTCCTCCAGTCCGTCGAACTCGACACCCGGGCCTGGACGGAGACGGAACGGAGCGTCGCGTTCCTGCTCAGCGGCGTACTCCCGGACCGCACGGCCTGACGCCGCGGGTCGGTGCTCCGCCGTCCCCGTGATCCTGTTGTCGTACTGCGCGCGGTAGGCTGGCCGACCGTTGTACCGCTCCCGGCCGACCGGCATTCGTTCGTCAATGTCCGGAAAGCGCGCCCGTTTTGGGATGGGGTGCGGTACGGCAGAACCGGAGGACGCGCAACGTGGCGCAGTCCACAGCGGGCTGTCGCGGATCAACCTGTCGCGACAGGGGAACGGCCGGGACAATGCCAGTTAATGGCTTTGTCGTCTTTCTCGGCAGGCCGTTCGTGCCGCTGGGCACGCACGCTCGTTCTTCATCACGGGGGCGGTCGGTGCGCCGTCCCCGGTGAGCTGGTCGTAGAAGCACTAACCGATGGGCGAGGGGTACGCATGACCGACACCGGCCAGGTTCCGGGCGAGGGACTGCCGGAGAACGCAGGCATGGTGGAACAGCCGGGCGTCCCCGCGCCGGTTGCGTACACCTACCTCTCCGAGACCACCGCCGAGGACGAAGACCTGTTGCTGCTGCCGGGCGCCCAGAGCCCCTGGGGCAACGAGGTCGCCCCGCCCGCCCCGGAGCCGGTCGTCGAGACCGTCCACGAGCCGGGCCCGCACGAGATGGCCGGCCGCGACAGCGGAGCGCACGACATGAGCGCGGTCCGTATGCCCCAGGCCCCTACGGTGCCGATCCCGCCCATCACACCCCGCCGGCCACTGCACCTCGGCCCGCCGATCCCCGACGCCTCCGCGAGCCCGGTCCGCTCCCTCGCCGACCGAGGGCCCGCGGGCGCACCGGTACGGCAGCCGGCCGCGCCCGGCCCCGAGTACTACGAGGCCCCGCAGCCTCAGGGCGCTGTTCCGTGGGGCACCCCGGCCCAGGCCGCCGTCCAGACGCCGGTGAGCATGGTGGCTCCGGCTGCCGAAACGGTTGTCCCGGCGCAGGAACCGGCAGGCGCGGCGCAGGCGGCCGCCGGGTACGAGGTTCCCGTGGCTCCGGTGCCGGACGCCGTACCCGGCCCCGAGGCCGTGCACGCGCCGGAGCCGGCGCAGGCTCCGGCCGCCGAAGAGGGCGAGGCCGTGGCGGACGGTTCCGGTGTCGACGGAGCTCAGCCCGTGGAGGGCGAGCCCGCTGACACGGACACCAGCGGGGGGCAGGTGGACGCAGTTCAGCCGGTCCCGGCCGCCGGGGCGGACGTGCCGGCGGACCAGGTCCTGCCCGACGGCCCCGGACCCATGCCCGACGCGGCCCAGGTTCCAGGCGCCGACGACACGGCTGTCACCGCGCCCGACGCGGTCGAGGCCGCTGAATCCGCGCCGGTGATCGAGGATGCCCAGGCGGGCGAGACGCCCGAGCAGGCGCCCGTGCCCGAGGCCGTGCCTGTCGTGGAGGCCCCCGCTACGGAGGACGACGCCGACGCCGGCATGCCGGTCGCCGAGGCCGTCGTGACCGAGGCTCTCGTTTCCGAGGCGGACGTCGCCGGCGCCGATTCGGATGCGGAGGGACAAGAGGCGGCGGCTGCCTCTGTCCCGCAGGCGGTGGCCGCCCAGGAAGCGGTCGCGCCGGACATGGTCGCCCCGGAAGCGGTGATGGCCGAGGAAGCCGCCGTTTCCCCGGAGACAGGCGCGGCCCAGGACACGGAACCCGTCGCGGCCCCGGAGAACGCTGCTCCGCAAACCGCGCCTCCCGCCGAGGACGCCGTCGCCGCGGCCGCCCCGGACGCCTTCGAAGCCGTATCCCTCCAGGCTCCCGCGGAGGCCGGGCAGGTTCCGCAGCCGACGGATGCCCTCATCGCACCGGCCGAAGACCTCCCCGCACCGGCCGAAGACCTCCCCGCACCGGCGGAGGACGACTCCGCCCACGAGTTGGCCGAGCCGCTCCCCGTCGAGCGTGCCGAACCGCTCCCCGCCGAGGCGCCCGAGCCGCTTTTCGTCGAGCAGGCGGCATTGGCGCCTGAGCAGACCCAGGAGCCCGCCCCCGCCGCTCAGCCTGCCGAGGACCCGCAGGCCCCCCACCTCGTACCCGCGCCGGACCTCGTCCAGCCCGCCCCGGAGCCCGTCGCGGCGGACGCGGCCGACACCGGCGTACCGACGATGGACCCCATGGCCCCGGCGGCCCCGGAAGACGAGGTCCAGCAGCCCGAGCCCACGCCCGCGACCGCGCAGGAGGAGTTCCCGCCCGCCCCGGACCAAGCGCCGCAGGGCCCGCAGACGCCGGTGACCCAGCCGCTCGCGGCCGGACTCCCCGACGAGCAGCCCCAGTTCGCGATCCCGGGTTCCGCCCAGGCGTCCGTGGTCCTGCCCGCCGGAGTCCCGTTGGAGCCGCAACCGGGTCAGCCCCTCGGGGAGTTCGTGCCGGTGGACGGCTCGCTGCCGACCACCCCGCACCTCGCGCCGACCCCGCCGCACCCCCTGTCGCTCCCCGCGGACGACGCACTGCCCCCCGTGGTCCCGGCCCCGCGTGAGGCGGCCGGCGACGCCCAACTCGCACAGCAGGCGGACGACCTGGACACCCGGGCGGCCGATCAAGAAGACCAGGAAGACCAGGAAGACCAGGAAGTCCGCGAAGAAGTGAGCACGGCCCCCGTGGCAGAACCACGACAGTCCACGGGCCCCGCCGCGCCCGCCTACGACGACGCCGAGCGCGAGGCCGTCCTCAAGGTCATGCGCGAGCGCCGCGACATCCGCAACGGCTTCCGCAGCGACCCGATCCCGCACGAGGTGCTGCTCCGGGTCCTGGAGGCCGCCCACACCGCGCCCTCCGTCGGCCACTCGCAGCCGTGGGACTTCGTCGTCATCCGCTCCGCCGAGACGCGCGCCGCGATGCAGGACCTGGCCCAGCGTCAGCGCGAGGCGTACGCCAAGTCGCTGCCGAAGGGCCGGGCCAAGCAGTTCAAGGAACTGAAGATCGAGGCCATCCTCGAGACCCCGGTGAACATCGTCGTCACCGCCGACCCCACCCGGGGCGGCCGCCACACCCTCGGCCGGCACACCCAGCCGCAGATGGCCCCGTACTCCGCCGCGCTCGCCGTGGAGAACCTCTGGCTCGCCGCCCGCGCCGAGGGCCTGGGCGTCGGCTGGGTCAGCTTCTTCGACGAGCGCGAGATGGTCCGCGCCCTCGGCCTGCCCGACCACCTGGAGGTCATCGCCTACCTGTGCGTCGGGTACGTCGACGAGTTCCCGGAAGAGCCCGAGCTGATGCAGGCAGGCTGGTCCAAGCGCCGCCCGCTGTCCTGGGTCGTGCACGAGGAGACGTACGGCCGCCGCGCCCTGCCCGGCGAGGAGCCGCACGACCTGCTCGGCGAGACCGTGGCCCAGATCCGCCCGCTGGACGCCAAGGCGCTCGGCGAGGCATGGGAGCGGCAGAAGCGGATGACCAAGCCGGCCGGCGCGCTCGGCATGCTGGAGATCATCTCCGCCCAGCTGTCCGGGCTCTCACGGCAGTGCCCGCCGCCGATCCCGGAGCCCGCGGCCGTCGCGATCTTCGCCGGTGACCATGGTGTGCACGCCCAGGGCGTCACCCCCTGGCCGCAGGAGGTGACGGCCCAGATGGTCGCCAACTTCCTCGGCGGCGGCGCGGTCTGCAACGCCTTCGCCGGCCAGGTGGGCGCCGAGGTGTGTGTGGTCGACGTCGGCGTGGCCTCCGAACTCCCGGCCACGCCGGGCCTGTTGCCCCGCAAGGTCCGCGCGGGGACGTCCGACATGACCACCGGTCCGGCGATGACCCGCGAGGAGGCCAAGCAGGCCATCGAGGTCGGCATCGAGACCGCGCGTGACCTGGTCGCGGCCGGCAACAAGGCGCTCCTCACGGGCGAGATGGGCATCGCGAACACCACCGCGTCCGCCGCGCTGATCTCGGTCTTCACCGGCACCGACCCCGCCGACGTCACCGGTCGCGGCACCGGCATCAACGACGAGACCCTGGCCCGCAAGACCGAGGTCGTCCGCCGAGCGATCGAACTCCACCAACCGGACCCCGCCGACCCGATCGGCGTCCTGGCGGCGATCGGCGGTTTCGAACACGCGGCGATGGTCGGTCTGCTGCTGGGCGGCGCCTCCCTGCGCACCCCGGTCATCCTCGACGGCGTCAGCGCGGGCGCCGCCGCCCTGGTGGCCCGCGCGATCGCCCCGGAGGTCCTCGCGGCCTGCATCGCGGGCCACCGCAGTGCCGAACCGGGCCACGTGGCCGCCCTGAACAAGCTCGGTCTGCGCCCCCTGGTCGATCTCGACCTCCGGCTGGGCGAGGGCACGGGCGCCCTGCTGGCCCTGCCGCTGGTGCAGAGCACCGCGAGAGCGATGCACGAGGTGGCGACCTTCGATTCCGCCGGGGTGACAGAGAAGTAGCCGCTGGGAGGGGGACTCGGGGACACCGTCCCCGAGTCCCCCTCGCACGTGGGTCCGCGCCCGGCGCCGACGCCCAGCCACCGGACACCCGTGCCGCCCACCCCTCACGCCCCGTAAAATCCGCACGTCAGGGCCACTGCACCGCCGTAACAGAGGAGCCGCCCCTCATGGCCGAGAACCCCGCCTACCCCGTAGGCCTCCGCCTCACCGGCCGCAAGGTCGTCGTCCTCGGCGGCGGCCAGGTCGCACAGCGCCGGTTGCCGGCCCTGATCGCGGCGGGCGCGGACGTCCTCCTCGTGTCCCCCTCGGCGACACCCTCCGTGGAGGCCATGGCGGACGCGGGTGAGATCACCTGGCAGAGGCGCCCGTACGAGGACGGCGACCTCGCGGACGCCTGGTACGCCCTGATCGCCACCGGTGACACGGAGGCGAACACCCGGGCCTCCGCCGAGGCCGAGCGGCACCGCGTCTGGTGCGTCCGCTCCGACGACGCCGACGCCGCCACCGCCTGGACCCCGGCGACGGGCCACAGCGAGGGCGTCACGGTCGCCGTGCTCACGACGAACGCGAAGGGCCGCGACCCCCGCCACACGGCGGCCATCCGGGACGCGGTCGTGGAGGGCCTGCGCGACGGCACCCTCGTCGCCCCCCACCACCGCACCCGCACCCCCGGCGTCGCTCTCGTCGGCGGCGGCCCAGGCGACCCCGACCTGATCACGGTCCGCGGCCGCCGCCTGCTCGCCGAGGCCGACGTCGTCATCGCCGACCGCCTCGGCCCCCGCGACCTCCTCGCCGAGCTCCCGCCGCACGTCGAGGTGATCGACGCGGCGAAGATCCCCTACGGCCGTTTCATGGCCCAGGAGGCCATCAACAACGCCCTGATCGAGCACGCCAAGCAGGGCAAGTCGGTCGTACGGCTGAAGGGCGGTGACCCCTATGTCTTCGGCCGTGGCATGGAGGAGCTGCACGCCCTTGCCGAGGCCGGCATCCCCTGCACGGTCGTCCCGGGCATCTCCAGCTCGATCTCGGTCCCGGGCGCAGCCGGCATCCCCGTCACCCACCGTGGGGTCGCACACGAGTTCACCGTGGTCAGCGGCCATGTCGCCCCTGACGACGAGCGTTCCCTGGTCGACTGGCCCTCGCTCGCCAAGCTCACCGGCACCCTCGTGATCCTCATGGGCGTCGACAAGATCGGCCGGATCGCCGAGACCCTGGTGGCCCACGGCAAGTCGCCCGACACCCCGGTCGCTCTGGTCCAGGAGGGCACGACGGCCGCCCAGCGCCGGATCGACGCCACCCTGGCGACGGTCGCCGAGGTGGTCGTCGCCGAGGAAGTGAAGCCTCCGGCCGTCATCGTCGTCGGCGAGGTCGTGGCCGTGGGACCGCGGGTACCGGAGCCCTTGGCGTAACCCGGGGTAACACAACTCGTTCCCAGCCGTTGGCACCGCTCCCAGGACAAGGCAGTATCACCCTGTGGCCGATCTCATCACCGTCGATGACCCTGACGACCCGCGCCTGCACGACTACACGGGCCTGACCGACGTCGAACTGCGCCGCAAACG
Organism: Streptomyces sp. NPDC005483; assembly: GCF_040606035.1. Lineage (NCBI taxonomy): Bacteria > Bacillati > Actinomycetota > Actinomycetes > Kitasatosporales > Streptomycetaceae > Streptomyces > Streptomyces sp. NPDC005483. Next base: position 10,756 of record NZ_JBEXEA010000029.1, on the reverse strand, counting down.
CGAACCCGCCGAGGGACTGTTCATCGCCGAGGGCGAGAAGGTCATCCGCCGGGCCAAGGACGCGGGCTACGAGATGCGCTCCATGCTGCTGTCCGCCAAGTGGGTCGACGTCATGCGCGACGTCATCGACGAACTCCCCGCCCCGGTGTACGCCGTCAGCCCGGAGCTCGCCGAACAGGTCACCGGCTACCACGTGCACCGCGGCGCGCTCGCCTCCATGCAGCGCAAACCGCTGCCCACGGCGGGCGAGTTGCTCCAGACCGCCCGTCGCGTGGTGGTCATGGAGTCGGTCAACGACCACACCAACATCGGCGCGATCTTCCGCTCGGCGGCGGCCCTGGGCATGGACGCCGTCCTGCTCTCCCCGGACTGCGCCGACCCGCTGTACCGCCGCAGCGTCAAGGTCTCGATGGGCGCGGTCTTCTCCGTCCCCTACGCCCGTCTCGACACCTGGCCCAAGGGCCTGGACTCGGTCCGCGAGGCCGGCTTCACGCTCCTCGCCCTCACCCCGGACGCCAAGGCCAAGACCCTCGACGAGGCCGCCCCGCACAAGATGGACCGGGTCGCGCTGATGCTCGGCGCCGAGGGCGACGGCCTGACCACCCAGGCCCTGGTCGCCGCCGACGAATGGGTCCGCATCCCGATGGCCCACGGCGTCGACTCCCTCAACGTGGGCGCGGCGGCCGCGGTGGCCTTCTACGCGGTGGCCACGGGACGCCCGCAGGGCTGAACGGCCTGAGTCGCCTGTCCGGCCACGGCCGTCACGGCGAAGTCCTCAGTCCGTCCCGGCACCGGCCGACCGGTCCGGCGCCGCCTGGTCCGGCGACGCGTGCGTCTGTCCCTGCCGCTGATCCCGTACGACGCCGTCGCCGCCGAGTCCGCGCGACGGGCCCTGGCAGCCCTGGGCCGCGGCGATGCCGAGGGCCACGAGCAGGGTCACGACGACGAACACGAACAGCCGCTGGCGCAGGAGCCGGGGGTTCGCGGGGCGCAGCCCCGTCTTGGTGTTCCGGGGGCCCGGGCGGCCGGTACCGCTGCGCGGCGCGGGTCGGCTGCCGCTGCCGGAGCGGGTGGTGTTCCGGGAGGAGGAGGACGGGGTGGGCCGGGAACCGGGACGGGACGAGGGCACGCCGTTGCCGCGCGGGTTGCTGCCGCCTCGCGACGGAACGCCGCCTCGCGCGGGGGCCTGGCCCCGGGCCTGTCCGGTACCGCGAGCCGGGGGAGTCCCCTGGGAGCCGGAGCCGGACGTGCCCGGCTGTCCCTGGGGTCGTCGCTGGGCGGCCCGCTCCGGATAGGTGTCGGCGATGCGTCCGGTGGGCCGGTCCGCCTCGCCGGCGCGCGGGGCGGGCGGGCGCAGATCCGGCAGGCCCTGTGTCTCGCGGGCGGCGATCTCCTTGAGCCGCAGCGACAGTTGGAGGGTGCTCGGCCGCTCCTCGGGGTCCTTCGCCAGACACGCGCGGATGAGGGGGGCCACCGCGTCGGGCACGCCGTGCAGCTGGGCCTCCTCGTGCACCACGCGGTACAGCATCACCTCGGAACTGCCGTGCCCGAAGGGCGAGTCGCCCGTCGAGGCGTACGCCAGGGTCGCGCCCAGGGAGAACACGTCCGTGGCCGGCGTCACCGCGGCGCCGCGCACCTGCTCGGGCGCGAGGAAGCCCGGGGAGCCGACGGCGGTGCCGACATGGGTGAGGGTCGAGGCTCCGGTCGCCCAGGCGATGCCGAAGTCGATGATCCGGGGGCCCTTGGGGGAGAGGAGGATGTTCGACGGCTTGAGGTCGCGGTGCACGACCCCCGCCTCGTGCACGGCGACGAGCCCCTCCGACAAGGCGGCCCCGATGGCGGCGACCTCGGCGGCGCCGAGGGAACCCTCGTCGGCGACCTTGTCGTGGAGGGAGGGGCCGGGCACGTACTGGGTGGCGAACCACGGACGGTCCGCTTCCAGATCGGCCGCGACCAGCCGTGCGGTGCAGCCGCCGCGGATCCGCCGGGCCGCGGAGACCTCGCGCGCGAACCGTGACCGGAACTCCTGGTCCTCGGCCAGATCCGGCCGGATGACCTTCAGTGCGACCCGCTGCCCCTTGCGGTCGGAGCCCAGGTAGACGACCCCCATACCCCCGGCGCCGAGCCGTCTGTGAAGCCTGAACGAGCCGACGACGCGCGGGTCCTCGCGCCTCAGGCGCATCATCGCCATGTTCATCCCCGCTGCCCGGTCCGTGTGACGAGCCACAGCTTACGTATGTGCGGGCCGCCGCGCGCAGAGGCCGCGCCCTCTCGTCCCGATGGATTGTCAGTGCCGGGTGGGAGAATTGAAGGGTGGTCAGGGAGCCGGAGGGCGGGCGGACTTCGGTTCGGATGTGATCCCAACCACCCGTCGCAGAAGGGGGATTGAACCCGTGAAGGGTGATCGCGTGGAGATCGTCGTGGACGCAGGGGACACGACGCGCACCTACGAGGTGGTGGCGAGCAGGGCGGGCCGCCGGGTGGAGACGGCGGTACGTCGAGGTGTCGTCGAAGTGAGCGAAGTCACGCGGAACGGATCGGTGGTGCGGACGGCCCGGTTCATGGCGACCCGGGTGCTGGCTCTGGTGGAGCAGCCGGTGCCGCGCGAGGACAGCTCGGAGAAAGCGGGGCAGACCGGGCGACCCCTCCGGGAAGACCCGCAGACCTAGGTCCCCGTCTCCACCCACGGGAGTACTCCGCTGGTCATGGCTCATCCTCGGGGAGGCCCGGCAATCGGTACGAGGGCATGACGTGCGCGGAGCCCCTGACGCCTAGATTTGAGGTCAAGCGGCGGGTGCAGCACTCGTCCCCCGAGGTCAGACACCCGCCGCTGCCAACCACAACAGAACGGTCAGGAGAGGGACCATGGCTCTTACGGCACCGCGGACACTGTCCCGCACACGTCAGCCCCGCCGTACGGGCCGCCGTCACCCGCTGGTGGCGACACTGATGGCCCTTCCTCTGGCGGTCCTGCTCCTCGTCGTCTTCGACGGCTGGGAGACAGTGGCCACACAGGCGTCGTCCGTGGGAGTGATGCTGGGGCGCTGAGCGGCGACCCCAGGCCCGGAAGAGCGGTCCGGGCGGGGACATCAACCCATGAAACCCCGTGGGGACGGGGGTGCGGCGGACGGCAAAATGCCGGCGCAGCTGGGGAGCTGCGCCGGCATTGCTTTGCCCTCCGGGGGTCGGGCGGATTTGGCTGCGGGTTCGGTGGGGGCGGGCGTTGTGCGCAGTTCCCCGCGTCCCTGAATGCCTGCGGCGCAGCTGCGGCCTCGGTGGGGGCGTGCGTAGCGCGTGCGGGTGTCTTGTGGGTCCGGGACGGGGTGGGGGGTGTCCGTCCTCGGTCCGGTGGCTCGGTCTCTTGAGCGGGGCCCTGTAACGGACGCCGGCCGCTGCGGGCGGACACCTCCCACCCCGTTCCCTGCGCGCCGTACGCGACTACGGCCCGTCGTGGCGCAGGGTGACTGCAACTCCCTAGGGGCGCGGGGAACTGCGCGACCAGCCACAACGAACCCGCACCCGCCCGACAACAGAACCCGGCACCCCCCTCACGCACCCGGCCAAAGCCCAACGCCGCGGCCGCGTACCCTCGCGAACAGACCACCCCGCCCCCCAGGGAGCCCCGTGACCCCCCACCCCCTGCTCACCGAGCTCACCCTCAGAGCCAGGACCGAGGCTCACTCACGTACCTCGTCGGCCTGCCCCTGCCCAGCGACCACGCTCGCCGACCGCCCGGACGCCACAGTCGTCCGGCACGCCGACACGGTCGCGAAGGCTCACGCCCCCGACACCACCCCCGCCGACCTGGCCCCCCGCCTCGCCACGGCCGCCCAGCTCCCCGGCATCCTTCTCAACCCCCTGAACAGGCCCCCCGTAGAGCTGCACGGCCGACTCGTCACCTTCTGGCCGTACGGCGAACCCGTGGACCCGGAGCACCCCGACGCCGCCCCCTGGGAACCGGCCGCCACCCTCCTCGCCCACCTCCACCGCACCCCCGCCCCGCCGGACCTGCCTCCGATGCGGGGCCCGGTCAAGGCCGCCCTCGCCGTCGCCCGTCTCCTCAAGGCGACCCGGCGGCAGCAGCAGGCCGCCGCTGCCTCATGTCTCCGTGCCTGGCGCACCCTCCCGCCCTGGGCCCGCGCCGAGACCCCGATGTCCGACACCACGACCCTCTGCCACGGCGACCTCCACCTCGGCCAGCTCGTCCGCCACCCCGCCCCCGACGGCCCCTGGCGTCTCATCGACGTCGACGACCTCGGCGTGGGAGAACCCGCCTGGGACCTCGCCCGCCCCGCCGCCTGGTACGCCTGCGGCCTGCTGGCACCCGACGACTGGTCCCGCTTCCTCGGTGCCTACCGGGCGGCCGGCGGCCCCGCGGTCCCCGCCGAGGGCGACCCCTGGCCGGCCCTGGACGTCGCCGCCCGCGCCCTCACCGTGCAGACCGCGGCCCGGGCGATCGCCAAGGCGACGGAGGCGGACCGTGCCCTGGACGACGTGGAGCAGGCGGTCGTCGACGCCTGTGACCGAATGGGATCCGTCCCGCCGGAGTTGGCGGACGGTTTCGCGAAGTAGGGTGCAACCGACCAGGTCCGGACGGAGTCTGTCCTGGCGTAACGCGAAGCAGGACCAACGGGCGAGGAGTTGAGCCGACGATGCAGTGTCCGAAGTGTCACGCACCGATGCACACGTACAACCGCAACGGTGTCCAGATCGAGCAGTGCAGCGGCTGCCGCGGGATCTTTCTCGACTACGGCGAGCTGGAGGCGCTGACCCGACTGGAGGGCCAGTACGGCGGCGGCCCCGTCGTTCCACCGCCCCCGGCCGCTCCGCAGTACCCGGCCGCGCCCGGCGCGCCGGCGTGGGGCGCGCCGCAGCACGGCGGTGGCCACTACGGCGGCCACGGCGGTCATCACGGCGGCCACCACCGCAACCGCGGCTTCGGCCACATGCTGTTCTCCAGCTGACGGAGAGAACGAGGAAGCCCCCGGCCGCAGGGCCGGGGGCTTCGGTGTGTGCGCGATACTGGGATTGAACCAGTGACCTCTTCCGTGTCAGGGAAGCGCTCTCCCGCTGAGCTAATCGCGCGGGAACCACGATCAAGATCGTGTCGTACTGCGTGCGCGATACTGGGATTGAACCAGTGACCTCTTCCGTGTCAGGGAAGCGCTCTCCCGCTGAGCTAATCGCGCGGGTCAGACCTTCGATGATCTGTCGAAGATCCAGTGGACGATACTGGGATTGAACCAGTGACCTCTTCCGTGTCAGGGAAGCGCTCTCCCGCTGAGCTAATCGTCCTTGGAGGTGGAGACGGGATTTGAACCCGTGTAGACGGCTTTGCAGGCCGTTGCCTCGCCTCTCGGCCACTCCACCAGGAGTGAGGGGGTTCGGGAAGATCCCCCTGCTTCCTACGAGCGGACGACCAGGTTCGAACTGGCGACCTCAACCTTGGCAAGGTTGCGCTCTACCAACTGAGCTACGTCCGCGTGTCGTTTCGTTCCGCTCTCGCGGCCCGGCGACGAGTTGAACTCTAGCGGATTCCGGGGCCAGTACAAAAACGCGTTTGCGCAGCGTGCTGCCCTGCGCATGTCGACGTACGTGGTCAGGGCCGCCGCAAGGACATGGCCAGGTCACCCGCAGGACACCCGCCATAGACTCGACAGCGTGCCCGACCTCCCTCCTCTCGCCCGTTTCGGCGACCGCGTCGCCACCGGTCTCCTCGATGTCACCAGCGATCCCGCGGCCCTGGACTCCACCGGCTTCTGGGCCGTGGCGGCGAGCTTCGAGGGCGGTCTGACCTGCGCCCGCTTCGCCGACGTACGCCCGGCACCGGTGCCCGCCCCGGCGCCGGGGGCATGGCGGGGCCCGGCGGCCGGTGACTGGACGTCGTCGCTGGACCGCGAGGCGTACACGGAGGGCGTACGGCGGATTCGGGCGCACATCGCCACCGGTGAGGTCTACCAGGCCAACCTCTGCCGTGTCCTGACCGCGCCCCTCGCCCCCGGCGCCGACGTGGACGCGCTGACCGCGCTGCTGGCCCGCGGCAACCCGGCGCCGTATGCAGGAACGATCCGGCTGCCCGGACACGGGGTGGAGATCGCCACCGCGTCCCCCGAGCTGTTCCTGCGCAGGGCGGGCCGGGTCGTGGAGTCGGGGCCGATCAAGGGGACCGGGCGGACCGAGGACGACCTGCTGGCCAAGGACTACGCCGAGAACGTGATGATCGTGGACCTGGTGCGCAACGACCTGGGGCGGGTGTGTGCCACGGGCAGCGTCACCGTTCCCGACCTGTGCGCGGTGGAGAAGCACCCCGGTCTCGTCCATCTCGTGTCGACCGTGCGGGGCGAGCTGCGCGAGGGCGCCGGCTGGGCCGAGCTCTTCGGCGCCGCCTTCCCGCCCGGCTCGGTCACCGGCGCGCCCAAGTCCAGCGCCCTGCGGATCATCGACGCCCTGGAAACCGCGCCCCGGGGGCCGTACTGCGGAGGCGTCGGCTGGGTCGACGCCGACCGGGGTACCGGGGAGCTGGCCGTCGGCATCCGCACCTTCTGGATCGACCGCGCCGAGGGAGTGCTGCGCTTCGGCACCGGCGCCGGTATCACCTGGGGGTCCGACCCCGAGGGGGAGTGGCGGGAGACCGAGCTGAAGGCGTCCCGGCTGCTCGCGGTAGCGTCGGGGACGTACGAGGTGAGTGGAGGGACTCTTACGTGAAGATCTGGCTCGACGGCGGGCTGCAGGACACCGAGACCGCCCGCGTCTCCGTCTTCGACCACGGGCTGACCGTGGGCGACGGCATCTTCGAGACCGTGAAGGCGGTGGACGGCCGTCCCTTCGCCCTCACCCGGCATCTCGACCGGCTGACCCTGTCGGCGCGGGGCCTCGGGCTGCCCGACCCCGATCACGACGAGGTCCGCCGCGCCTGCGCCGCCGTGCTCGACGCGAACCCGATGCCGCTCGGGCGGCTGCGCATCACCTACACCGGTGGCCACGGTCCCCTCGGATCCGACCGTGGCGAGCACGGGCCGACCCTGGTGGTCGCTCTCGGCGAGTCCGCCCCGCGCCCCGACTCCACGGCCGTGATCACGGTGCCGTGGACCCGTAACGAGCGCGGTGCGCTCACCGGGCTCAAGACCACCTCGTACGCGGAGAACGTCGTCGCGCTGGCACGCGCGCGTGAGGACGGTGCTTCCGAGGCTTTGTTCGCGAACACGGTCGGGCAGTTGTGCGAGGGCACCGGGTCGAACGTCTTCGTCGTGCTCGACGGCGAGATCCACACGCCGCCGCTCGCCTCCGGCTGCCTCGCGGGCATCACGCGCGCGTTGACCGTCGCATGGACCGGAGCCAGGGAGACCGACCTGCCGCTGGACGTTCTGGAGCGGGCCGACGAGATCTTTCTCACCTCGACCCTGCGGGACGTCCAGGCCGTCCATCGCGTCGACGCGCGCGAACTGCCGGGCGCGCCCGGCCCGGTGACCGCCAAGGCCATGCGGATCTTCGAGGAGCGGGCCGGGGACGACCTCGATCCGTGAAGGCCGGGGATATTCGGCTGCTCCGGCGCTCGGCAGCGGGTAGAACTCCGGTGATGACCACCACCCTGCGGCCGACCGAGCCGCTCCAGCGGGGCGCCGACGGGGCGCTGTCCCGCCACTACAAGGTGTGCGTGAACAGCCGTCCCGTCGGGGCTGTACACCTCGCGACCCACCCGGCCTTCGGACGGGCCGTCGCCCAGATCCGGGACCTGCGGATCGACGAGCCGGACCGCGGGCGAGGCCGCGGCACGGTCGCCGCGCTGGCCGCCGAGGAGGTGGCGCGGGGCTGGGGCTGCGGGCAGTTGGAGATCAGGGTCCCCGCCGACGCCGAGCCCGCGCTGCGGCTCGCCACCGCGCTCGGCTACGTCCACCGCAACCGCGGCATGGAGAAGCCGCTCGGCGCCGACGCGCCCCGGTTGCCCGCGGGCAGCCGGGGCAGGCCCATGACAGAGGCCGAGTTCTGGCCGTGGGCGGAGCGCGGCATCACCGAGTACGCCGGCGACTGGAGCGACCGGGGGGTGCCCGAGGCAGAGGCCAGGGCGAGGTCGCGCAGGGACCACGAGAAGCTGGTGCAGCGGGGCCTCGCGACGCGGGAGGCACAGTTCAGCGTCCTGGAGCACGACGGCGTCCGGGTCGGGGTCCTGTGGGTGGAGTTCATCGACGCCAAGGCATTTGTCTATGACGTCGAGACCGAGGAGCCCTTCCGCGGCCGGGGGCACGGCCGGTCCCTGATGCTGCTGGCCGAGGCCCAGGCGATCGCCTCCGGCAGACGGGTCCTGGGCCTCAACGTCTTCGCCGGCAACACACCGGCCGAGCGGCTGTACGAGTCGCTGGGGTACGTGACGGTCGGCTACTCGATGTACAAGAGCCTGCTCTGAGGCCGGCTCAATCCTGCCCGGCGAGCAGCCGGTCCGCGATCTGCTCGATCCGCTCGCGCAGCCCGTCCTGGCTCTTGCCGCCGTCGAGGCGCTCGCCGTCGATGACGTACGTCGGTGTCCCGGTCACGCCGATCGCCTTGCCCTCGGCCTGGTCGGCGTCCACGATCAGGATGTGCCGGCCGTCGATCAGCGCGGTGTCGAACTCCTCGGCGTCGAGCCCCAGTCCACGAGCCACTTCGACCAGGAAGGGTTCCCCCGCACGGTCCAGCTCCTCGACGCGTCCCAGCACGGCCTCGACGTACTCCCAGCCCTTGCCCTGCTCCAGCGCCTCCTCGGCGGCCTGCGCCGCGGCGAAGGAGTGCTTGTGCTTCTCCAGCGGGAAGTGCCGCAGCCGCAGCTCCAGACGGTCGCCGTAACGGGCACGCAGGGCCCGGACATCGTCCAGCGCGTCACGGCAGTCCGGGCACTGCAGCTCGCACCAGACATCGAGAACGGGCACGGCGGGACGGACGGGGGAGGGGTCGCTCATGGGCCCAGTCTCCCAGGTGGCGCCCACCCGGCCGAATCGCCCCGGCCGTCCGCGGGGGCATCCGCCGCTTCACCGGTACGGCCCCGACCGGCACCTGCGGAGGAGGCGACCCGGAGATGTCCCTGATGTCCTGCCGGGGCATGGCCCGGTGGGGGTCGGGAGGTGCAGGATGGATAGGGACGAAGCGGCACGTTGCCGATCGAGCCCTGCCCTGGAGGACCGGATGATTGCCGAGACCGTCTGTTCCGCCGTCACCGCGGCCGGCCTGGGCATCGCGGCGGTCACCGCGTACCGGAAGCGCTTCCTCGCGGCCACCCGTATCGCCGCCTACTCCCTTCTCCCGCTCGGTCTGGTGATGACCGGCGTCGTCGACTGGCTCGCGGACACCGCCTTCAGCCCGACAGCATGGGCGGGCTTCGGCGTGCTCGGCCTGTCGTGGGTGCTGTTCTCCACCACGCGCGCGGTGGAGCGCCGCCGCGGCGGCACCCGCAAGGAGCGCAGGGCGGCCCGCGGCGCCCAGCGGGAGGCGGTGGCTCCCACGGCCTCGGCACCCTCCCTCGGCCAGGTCTCCCGCACCCCGGCGACCCGCCCGGCGGACAAGCCCCGGGCCACCGGGTCCGCCGGGGACGACTTCAGCGACATCGAGGCCATCCTCAAGAAGCACGGCATATGACGGTCGCGGTGAACTGAAACGTTCGCAGGGGGGTCCATGCCGGTCCGTAAACGATCACGATTCGAAACGGACATCACGGAATCCGGCGAACTCCCGCCCATTCCGGGCGTGTTGATCGCGTCGGGGGCGTCGGCTGCGCCATCATCGCCGCGAGATGCTGGACACGAAACAGAGCGATACCGCGCCGCCGCAGGATGAGCCGCGTGGATGCCTCTTCGCCCTTTCCCAGCCACCGCTGATGATCTTCCTTGCGGTGATCGGGTCTCTCCTGCTCATGGCTGCGCTGCACGACCTGCTGCTGCTCTGAGCCGTACCCGTGGTCCCCGGCGTCACCCGTCGGGGACCACGTAGACACCCCGCCCGACCCTCGTCCCGCCGCCCGGGCCTCAGCCCGCGGCCTCCTTGCGCCGCGCCCGGTAGGCGGCGACATGCAGACGGTTTCCGCAGGTCCGGCTGTCGCAGTAGCGACGCGAGCGGTTGCGGGACAGGTCGACGAAGGCCCGTCGGCAGTCGGGCGCCTCACAGCGCCGCAGCCGCTCCTGCTCCCCGGCCACCACGAAGAACGCCAGCGCCATCCCGCAGTCCGCCGCCAGGTGGTCGGCGACGGAGGCGCCCGGCGCGAAGTAGTGCACATGCCAGTCGTAACCGTCGTGGTCCGTGAGCTGGGGAGTGGTGCCCGCGGCGGCGACCAGTTCGTTGATCAGGGTGGCGGCGGCCCGGGCGTCCGGGGCGGCGAAGACCGAGGCGAAACGGCCGCGGATCTTGCGCACCGCCGACAGATCGAACTCCGAGAGCACCCCGACACCACTGATCTCGTGGTTTCGTACGAAATCCGCGAGCGCCGCGACATCCGGCAGCGCGTCCGGCGACGCGTCGTCCTCCGGTGCGGTGTTCACCAGATCGACCACGGTGTCGAGGGCACACCGGGTGTCGTGGGTGATCAGCACGATTCGCTCCCTGGCCTGGGGGTCGGGCGAAAGCCCGCCGATGCTGGCCGATGGTAATGGCTCGGCGGGCCTCGGTGCCGGGACGCACGGCAGGCGCCGTGGCTGCGGAGACAACTTCGACAAGACGATCAAGGTAACCGACAGTCAGAAACCCAAGGGCAGTTCAGCAAGCATGACGGCGTACACCGGAGAGTCCGCGAACGGCT